>JAFUGY010000033.1 GCA_017469115.1 Oscillospiraceae bacterium | reverse complement strand
TGGCTTAGGACACCATTATTTTACCAGATCCGGGGTTCTTTTCATATCACTTTTTAAGTGAAAAGAGCTATTTCCACCTAGCCAGCAATCATGAGGCTTGTTGCTCTATTTTGCTGGTAACGGTGAATAACTCAGGATTAATTATCTGAGCGCAGAAGGCGCAAATGCACTGATTGAATACTGGGACAATGAAGTGCTGACTCCGGATGTTCGTGAGATGATCGAAAAAATCGATGAATGCGATCTCTATATGGATTCACTGGAATTATCCGTACACGGAAGCAACACCACCGGCCAGCTTTGGTGCAGAGACATGCAGGAGCAATTTGAAACAAGGAACAGCTACCCGGTGGATCTGCTACTGCCATTTCTGATTAAAACAGGCGGTACATTCGGAGTGCAGAACACTTATTTCTACGAGCCTTCGGATGAAACAAATTTAGGTTATGTAAACAATTTCCGCTATGATTTTATGCAGACACAAACAGAGCTTTACATGGAAAACTGTCTGCAGATCCTTACCGACTGGTTGCATGAGAGAAATATGAAGCTTCGGGCGGAGAATTCTTATGGAGCTCCGTTTGAGATTTCAGAACCGGCGCGGGTGCTGGATTATATCGAAACAGAATCCATGGAGTTTGGCAACGAAATAGACAGCCACCGGAATATGGCAGGAGGAGCACATCTCTTTCAAAAGCGTATGTCCAGCGAGACGGGAGCCTGGATTTCCGGCAATTACGTCTATGACAACAATTATTATCGGCAGGTCTTTTACATGCAGTACGCTGCCGGAATTCAGAAGACGGTGACGCACGGTTATTCCTCTGAATATGGGCCGGAGGAGTATGTGCAGTGGCCCGGGTTTGAAGGGATGGATGCCGTCTGGTCAGAGCGGTTCAACAAGCGGCAGCCGGCAGCGATTGATTATCCGGTGCAGAATCTGCATTACAGCCGAATCCAAAAGGCGCTGGAAGCGGGGGTGCCACAGATTGATCTTGCAATCCTGCGCACAGATTATGCTTTCAACAATCGCCTGACAAACGGTGGCCTGGCCAGCTTTGTGGAGAGGGGAGTTTACAGCAACAAAGCACATACACAGGATGCCTGGTATTGGCGTGACCTCTCTTTACAGAATGCCGGATATACTTATGATTATTTTTCACCATGGCTTTTGACAGAAGATTCGGTTACGTGCACGAATGGCCTGATTCAGGAAAACGGAGTAGCTTATCAGGCGCTGATCCTGATGGAAGACGAACTTCCTTTACCTGCTGCTGAAAAAATACTCTCCTGGGCGGAGAGCGGACTGCCGGTCCTGTTTGTCAATCATGCGAAAGAAATTGTCGCCAATGACGAAGTGCTGAAAGAAAACACTGAAGCAGGCTCTAAAACGGGCTCCAACAACGCATCAGCCAAAGAGCTTGCAGCAGTTATTGCAAAGATGAAAAATCTTGAAAATGTCAGCACTGTCGACAGTGAAGCTGATGCACTCCCGGCGTTGCAGAGACTGGGGGTAATGCCTCGCGTGGCGTATGAAAAACCCAATACTGTGTTACTTCCCGTGCTCCGAAATGGGGATCAGGAAAAGTATCTGTATCTCTATCACTACATGTATGAAGAATCGGAAGACTTTGAAACCACTGTTTCTGTTGATGGAGTGTATAAACCTTACGTTCTGGATACATGGTCCGGCAAGGTGAGAGAAGCGGATTGTTACAGCAACTCAAATGGAAGAACAGAACTGGCCGTCAGCATATCCCCGGGAGAGACGCAGCTCTATGTCCTTCGGAAGGATGCAGAACCGGAAGACGGCTTTAGAGAAAAAACTGAGACCACAGAGGAAGTCATTCCCTTGACCGGGTGGAAGCTTTCTGTTGATTCTTTTGAACCGGGTGAGGAAATCAGGCGCACAGAGACAAATGAAGAAACGGGAGTAACGACAACGGAAATCGCTTATGCGACGGAACACCGAATCATCGATGCCGGAGAGCTGCAGCAACTGCTGCCCTGGAGAGAAATCGAAGAGATCGGAGAAGAGGTTTCCGGTATCGGGTTCTATAAAACAGAAATTATGTTAACCGAACGGAACCTCACGGAGAATCAACAGATTTTGTTCTGTGCCGACAGCTTTTCGGGAGGGACTGCGGCAGTTTTTGTAAATGGCCGGCAGGTGCCCGTGAATATGGACAGCCGAAAGGCAGATGTGACAGACTACCTGAAAGTGGGAGACAATGAGATCACCGTGCGCGTGACCAGCTCTCTCAGAAACTGCATGAGAGAAGTCGGCTACAGTCAGGGCTGGAACATTCTTCACCCGGACGCCGCTGACTATGGCATGACAGGGAATGCTTACTTGAAGCTACTGAAAACAAAGTAATCCTTTTTGATATTCTTCCGTGCTGTTTGAAGGAAGCGAGAAAAATTCTTCAAATGAAAAGGACAAAGCCCATAAACTGAGCTTTGTCCTTCCTTCAATCCTGATTGAAATCGGCTGCGGCATCGTTGGTCCAGCCGCGGTCCAGCAGAAAGAAGACGGTTTCATCATCCGGGACGTCCGGATTCTGCTCTTCATCTTTGTGCTTTTCCAGATAAACTGCGGTTTCATACCGGCGCAGATCCTCAACCGTAAAGGAAAACCCTTCCTCCTCGGCAAGGGGAAGAAGAACTTCTTCCACCACGGCCTCCCGGATGTCCAGGCTGCCGGGATAATTCTCCTCAGCCCGGGCAAATTTATCCTGCAGGCTTGCATCCTGTTGATAGCGTTCCATAAACTGCCTGACGGCTTCTGATGACTGCATGCTTTTGCCTCCGTAAGAAATTCTGACTGGAAAAAGTATAAACCAAAAACTTCCGGCCGTCAATTCTCTTTCGATTGACCGTTTCTTGGAAATGAATAACTGTTCCTAAAAAAACAGATTTGCATTTTTGCTTTGATATGATACAATAGTACTATATCAAAGCTTTTAAAACTATTTGTAAGGAGAACCGAAATGAAAAAACAGGCTTTTAACCCCTATCTGCCCAGCTGGGAATACGTGCCGGATGCAGAGCCACACATTGTGGACGGCAGAGTATACGTCTACGGGTCACATGACCTTTTCAACGGCATCAACTTCTGCCTCGGTGATTATGTGTGCTGGTCAGCCCCGGTGGATGATCTCGGCAACTGGACGTATCATGGCTGCATTTTCAAGAGAGAACAGGATCCCGCAGCGCCGAAAATCCGTGTGACGAACGGCCTAGCCGCGCCGGATATGGTGGTCGGGCCGGACGGCAGATATTATCTCTACTATTTCATGGGCGGCACAAAGATGATTTCGGTGGCTGTGTGCGATGAACCGGCGGGGAAGTATGAATTTCTGGGCTACGTCCATTATCAGGACGGTACTCCGATCGGTAAACGGAATGAGCCGTTCCAGTTTGACCCGGGCTGCCTGATGGATACCGATGGTCGCCTCTATCTCTACACGGGTTTTGCCTTCGGCGGGAATCCGATTCTGCTGGACGGATCACAGCCCACAAAAGACGGCCCCATGTTCTTCGAAATTGACACCAAAGACATGCTGACGGTAATCTCCGGCGATGAACTGCGGTATATCGGAGTGCTGACGGGAGAAAAAGCAAAGGGCACACCCTATGAGCAGCAGCCTTTCGGAGAAGCCAGCTCCATGCGTAAATTTAACGGCAAATACTACTTCATTTACAGCTCTTTGAACAGCCACAATCTCTGCTATGCGGTAAGTGATTACCCCGACCATGGCTTTGAATACGGCGGGATTCTGGTCAGCTGCGGCGATATCGGCCTTCCCGGCGTTCCGGACACGGAGCATGCCAGAATGTGCACAGGCAACACCCACGGCAGCCTGATCGAGATCAATGGGAAGTATTATATCTTCTATCACCGCCACACCAACCGCAAACAGTCTTCCCGCCAGGCCTGCGCGGAAGAGATCCGTTTTGAAGACGGCAAATTCTATCAGGCAGAGATGACTTCCTGCGGCCTCAACGGCAAACCGCTGAAAGGAAAAGGCCACTATCCAACCTATATTGCCTGCAATGTCTATGGCAAAAACGGCACAAAATTCATGTCAATGGTGAAATATCGCAAAGGCCTGAACCCCTTCATCACCCAGAAGGGCGGCGACAGGGAAGAAGGGCCTGACCAGTATATCTCCAATTTCTGCACGGATTGCACGGTCGGGTTTAAATACTTTGATCTGCGGGAGACAAGAAAGGTCACTGTGAATTTGCAGGGATACGGCAACGGATGTGCCGTCACAGTTCGCACACAGGAACACGGGGAACCCATTTGCAAAATCCCCGTTGAGAATGCCCTGCAGGAAAAGAGCTTTACCGGAGAACTCCCGGAAGGGTTGGGAGAAAAAGAAGCCCTTTACTTCAGCGTGGAAGGAAAAGGCGGCACATTTGACTTCGTTTCCTTTGATCTCGCCTGAAGCATTGTAAAACAAGAAGATAAAAATCGAAGCGCCGGGCTGAAAAATGCCCGGCGCCTTTGCCGATTGATGGGAATTGTTATGACTTTTCGTGTTTACAAGGCATAAACCGCGATGCCGTATGGAGGCAGCGTAACGTCTCCGCAGAGTTCTTTCTCTTCAAAGACGGAATAGACGCTTTTCTGCAGATGAAGCGTTTGGTTCTGTGCAAGATAGTTGAGCGCAAAGAGATACTGTTTTCCGCCTTTTTCACGCAGAAGTAGTTCCACGTCTTTCGGGGCATCCACAACATTCCGGAACGGCTCAAGGATGACGAGATGCTCAAAGAGTTTTGCCACCGTGTCACGGGAGAAGGCGCTGCCGAGATGGATGGTTTTGCCTTTACCGGTCTTCTTTTCGGTGAGACAGGCTTCTCCGGCGTAATAGCTCGTTTGATAGCGGGCAAGCACGGCAGTACCTTCCATCGGGGTGAGAATATCATGAAAAATGGGATAGGCTGGATCGTTTTCTTCCGCAGGGCTGACAAACGTAAAGTCCTGAACATCTGTGCCGGTGAGAGGCTGCAGAAGCCCGGGCTGCGGCATCATCACGGCTTTTCCGTTTGCATCTTTCAATCCGGCGCGGCAGCCGACCACAAGTGTGCCGCCGTTTTTCACATATTCCGTCAGCAGAGAGGCACGGCTCTCCGTCATGATCATGGGATGCGGATAAAATACAACCGGATACCGGGAGAGGGCAGAAAGGGCGGTATCATCGTTTAGATACACAATATCATATGGCGTGTGATGAAGTTGGGAGGCAGCGAAAATCTCTTTTTCACTGCCGGAGCTGATGCGTTTGTGCCAGACATCCGCCTGTGCATCCCATTCATTGTCATAGTCTTTCAACAGGGCAAAGGCGGCAACATGTTCCGCTCCGCAGACCGGAGTGAGCTTCTGCAGAAGATTGCCAAAAGCTTTGACTTCTCTAAGCTTCCGGTTGTCGCGATTGTCATAGTCCAGAATTCCATGCCAGTAAATCTCTGTACCGTAAGGTGCGGTGCGCCAGCGAAAGAAGGAGATGAAATCAGCACCGTGAGCAACTGACTGCATCGCCCACAGCGTGAGCTGACCGGGTCTCGGAGCGGGCATTTCCATTCGGTTTGCCCATCCGCCGGCACCGCTTTGCTGCTCCATGATGCCGAAGTGCGGGCAGACGGAGCGCGTTTCAATCAAGTTGCGGGACCATTTGCGGTCGTTCAGATCCGTTGAGGTTTTTGGGCTGCGATCCAACCCGAGGGCAAAATCGGGATAAGAGTCATAAGTATAGACATCCAGCGCTTTTTCCGTGAGCGCATGGTTGTCAACATTGCCGAACAACCCGTTTGTCGTGATGAAATCGCCTTTCTTCAGGTATTTTCTCAGAATCTCTGCCTGCATTACGGCAAAGCTGATACAACTGTCAGAGATAAAACGATAATAGTCCAGCAGATAGTGTGGATTGTGACCTGCATTCAGCACGGGGCGGGGCGTAAAGATCTGATCCCAGGAGGTATAGACTCCGCTCCAGACGACGGTTCCCCATGCCCGGTTGAGGTCCTCCAGTGTTGTATAATGTTTCTTGAGAAATTCCCGAAATGCAAGATCATCTGCTTCAGAGTGAAATTCATCCGTTTCACAGTTCAGCTCGTTGTCGATCTGCCAGCCGATCACGGCGGGATGTGAGGCAAAATGCTTTGCCATTTCCTCCACAATCCTGCTGCAAAAACGCTGATAAACCGGAGAATTGTAATTATAATGCCGGCGCGCGCCGTGACGCAGCAAGGTTTTGTCAGGCAGGGCATTGAGAACTTCGGGATAAGCTTCCGTCAGCCAGGCAGGGGGTGTGGCCGTGGGAGTGCCGAGGATGACCTTCATGCCTTCTTCCTGACAAAGGGACAGGAAACGATCGAACAGGTCGAAATGAAATTCGCCTTCTGCAGGCTCAAAAAGGACCCAGCAGAATTCCGCTACCCGCACAGTTCCGATTCCTGCGTCCTTCATGCGCCTCAGATCTTCCCGCCAGAGAGATTCCTCCCATTGTTCGGGATAATAGCATACACCGAGCTCATATTGCTGCCATTGAAACATTTCTTTTTCCCTTTCTGCGACACCTCAAAATTCCGAAGCGATTATAGCAGGAAAAATGCGAGAAAACAAGGAATATTCTTCTTGAGGTTCTCACTTGAAAACTGAACTTTAGTATGATATCCTATTTATGGAACTGAACAACATATAACAACGAGGAGGATGAACAATGAAGAAAAGAATGCTTGTTTCGTTTCTACTCTGCTTCTGCATGATGGCATCGCTTTTGCCCGGCGGGGCTTTTGCAGGAAAAAGGAACAAAGAACCTGCCCCCGAGCCGGAGTTTAAGCACCATGAGCTGAAACATCATTATCAGCTCCAGCCCGACAGCTATGAAGCAACGGACACCGAAGGCGGCTATCGCCACTACATCTGCAGTGACTGCGGGGATGAATACAGCTACACGATGGATCCGCTGGTGTACGAAACAAACCCCAAAACCGGGGAACCGGTTACACAGGCGGGAGCCTGGAACCCGCTCCTTCCCAGCTGGGAACATATCCCTGACGGGGAACCTCAGGTTTACTGGTCGAAGGCAGACAACGAGTGGAGATGCTACCTTTACGGATCCCATGATGACACCGGCATCGGATCCTGCGGCTTTAACTATCTGCTTTATTCCGCGCCTGTTTACGATTTGAGCGACTGGCGGTATGAGGGCGTTTATCTGGATATCTCCGAGCATGCAACCTCCGGTGCCACCATCGGTCTCTTCGCACCGGATTGCGCCTACGATGTAAATACCGACCTGTATTATCTGATTTCCAACGAGTTCAATGCGTACTCTGTTCTGCGCATTGCAGACAATCCCTGCGGCCCATGGCCGGAGGACGAAGGCGAGTTTAAAATTTCCGTCAAAGCGGCGTACGATCCTTCCATTTATATTGATCGGGACGGGACGATCTATATCGCCGGATCCTGCATGAAAACCGTTTATAACAATTATCCCGATGTGCAGCAGGCTGTGGCAGATGACGATTATAAGAGCGGCATGAGCCACATCGGTGTTCTTTATCAGCTCAAAAAAGATCTGTCTGACGGAGATGGCATCGAAGCCATCAGCTGGATGCCGAACGATGCCCGCAGCTATCTGCCCATTTACGAAGGCCCTTCTCTCCAGGGATGGGTGGATGAACTTGGCGTTTATGTCTATTTCTATGTCAGCTATGATGTGGGTATGGACGGTTCCTGGTATAACTCCTGCCTCGGTTGGCTGTGGACGGATGATCTGATGAACGGAACCTGGCACTTCGGAGAAAATGCAGTAGAAGAGTTCTATCCGGAGCTTGATTATGTGATCAGCGGCAACCACGGCAATATCGTCTCCGACACCAGCGGCCGCTATGTGACAGATCCAGAAACGGGCGAGCTGATCTTTACGGACTTCCCGGTGTATGCTTATGGCAACAACCACGGCGGGCTTGCCAAAATCAACGGCAAATGGATCTTCTTCGGCCATCGCCAGACCAACCGCACCAGCTATTCCCGCCACGCAATTGCAGGGGAAGTGCAGGTCTATCTCGATGGAGATGTACCCGTGATTACGCCTTTTGAGTATACATCGTCCGGAATTGCAGGCAGCATTCCGGCTTACAGCATCATTGACGCTTACAGAACGGTTTATCTGATCCCGGCCTGGGATCATCCCGCACCCACATCAGAACGAAACAATGTTCACACCGAATGTTGTGAGGTCGACCCGTATATTGTTGCCACCCGGGATGAAACGGCTGTGCATGCAACTTATATAGCAGAGCTGCGAAACGGCAATATTGCCGGATTCAAGTATCTTGACTTCGGAGATGAAGCAGTTCCGGCAACTGTCAGGATGCTTGTGTCTCCGGGTGAAAATGATGGAGAAGCAGCTGTTTGGATCGATGCACCGACGGAAGCACAGGGCGGAAAGCAGATTGCTTCCATCACCCTCTCAAAAGCAGATTGTGAAGCCGCTGCCGAAAAAGAAGACGGCACGGACGGAATGGTCTGGAGCTGGGTCGGCAGCGAAGTACAGGAACCGGTTACCGGGCTGCATGGTGTTTACTTCGTCTTCTCCTCCGAAGCGGAAGGCATCATCTGCTCCTTCGATCAGTTTGCGTTTGCAAAAGACTGAAAACAAAAGTTTACGATAACTGTTTAAAATTATATTACGTAAACTATAAAACGGTAAAACAGACAGGCATCGGTTGATTCCGGTGCCTGTCCAATGTTATAGTCAGTGATATTAATCTCCGGCTTCGGGAAGGCAGTGCATATGCGTCTGCCCCAGCACACGAAAGCCTTCTGCCGTTTTGTGCAGGGATTTGAGACCAAAATCATAAGCGCGGATCTTCAGATAGAGGCGGATGGATTTCTCAGCAGAAGATCCTTTCGGAAACTGCGTTTGATGGCAGAGGAAGATTGCATCAAGCTGCTGCTGTAAATATCCATTTGTTCCTACATATCGGTTGGGTTTCGCCGTCATGTAAAAAGCAACAGCCTGTACCGGAGCACTCTGCAGCCCATGGCGCTCCATGATTTTTGTGTTCGGAGCAAAACAGGCAGCCCGTTTGGATGCTTCTCCCACGTTGAGATGGTCACTGTGGCATTCGCTGGTGACGGAAGGATCCGGGCAGAAGATAACTTCCGGTTGGAATTCACTGATGGTGCGGAGAATGACGGATGACAACTCTTCTCTTGTATAAAAAGCTCCGTCGGAAAGATTGCCGAAGCGCACATCCGTTACACCGAGCATTTGCGCTGAATGAAGTGCTTCTTCTTTTCTGATCCGCGCAAGTTCCTCAGGAGTTATTTGATCGGCAGGGATGTGATCAAATCCAAAGCGCCCATCCGTGCAGATGAGAAAACAGATCTCTTTGCCGGCATCTGCCAGTTTTGCAGCAGTAGCTCCGGCCCCAATTTCAATATCGTCCGGATGAGGGCCGACAAACAAAAATCGCTGATAGGTTTCCAGAACAGGCAGCGGAGCCGCAGCCCGGATGATTTGTGACAGAAGCTTCATAGTTTTCCGAGTGCCTGGTATCCACCCTCCAGGAAGGTCAGCAACACTTTTTGCACCTGATACCAGGATTCATCTTTTTTCCACCCCATTGCGCGGTTGACGGCGAAGGCTCCCGTAACCCCGAAAAGGAAGATCTTGTCCGCCTGCTCTGCAGTGAGGTTAAAATGATCAATCAAATAAGGGAGCATTGCCTCGCGCTCCCGACGGTAGATATTCATCAGCATATATTCCGATACAAAGGAGTCTTTAAAAAGCACCTTGTATTTCGGGTTATCGGCTACGCGCTGACATACGGGCAGAAGATCCATATAGGGGGCGAGATCCTGTGGATCTGTTGTGCGGCGCATTTTTTCGGCTAGCTGAATGATACCGGAGACACCGGGAGCACTGGATCGTTTCGTAGCCTGAATGGCATCATCGGCCAGTTCATCGATTACATCGGTGAGGCCGGTATAGTGAGTGTAAAAAGTTGCCCGCCCGACACCGGCTTCCCGGCAGAGTGCAGAAACGGTGATATAATTGAAATCCGATTGTGAGAGTAATTCCAGCATGCCTTCCTTGATGGCAGTTTTTGTGATCACGGTTCGTTTATCAGCCATATTAAACCCCTCCTTCCCGAATAACTCTATTATAGACAGTTTTTCATATTTTGTCTACCAAATACAAAAAGAAAAGAAAGTGTATTGGTTTTCCCAACTTGTTTTTGGTAAAGTTGACACATCAGAATCCGGCCTGCCGGAAATAAAACAGAAAGGGAAAACCCATGATTTCTTTTGAAATGGAAGACCTGATCGGCGTGCTGCAAGGTCTTAAACCTTACTTTATCGCCATCGGCATTGCATTGATAGCTGCGATTACTATCAGCATTGCCGTAAAAAAACTCCCCAAAGTAAAGAAAAAATTTGTCCGCGGAGAAACCTGGATGGCAGCATTACTTGCGATCGTCCTCGTGATCAATCTCATCTGCATCGGCCCGATGTCGGCATTGCTGAACCTCGTGGGCAGCACACCCACGCCCACCGTCGTATCAGAGGAACTTTCGAAGGAAGCCTCTGCTGTAGCACTGAAGATTGCAGAAGAAGGCTTTGTCCTGCTGGAAAATGAGGGAATCCTTCCTCTGAAAGAAACCAAAAAGCTGAATCTCTTTGGCTGGAGCTCTACCAACCCGGTATATGGTGGGGCAGGTTCCGGCGGTATCAACGATCTGTATCCGAAGGTAAGCCTGATTGAAGCAATCCGGAATGCAGGATTTGAAGTAAATCGGGAACTGATTGATTTTTATACCGGCTTTGCAGAAAACCGTGCTGCGGTTTCCATTACATCTCAGAACTGGAATCTTCCAGAGCCTCCGGTGAAGAATTACAGCGATGAGCTGATCGGAAATGCAAAAGAATTTTCGGATACAGCTGTTATTGTGATTTCCCGTATGGCCGGAGAAGGCCACAACGATATTCCGCAGAATATGGCGGAGTGCGAAATCTATTCCGATAACTCTGCGGACTATCCTGACTGGAATGAGGGCGATCATTATCTGCAGCTCAATAACACAGAGAAGGATATGGTCAAACTTGTCTGTGAGAACTTTGAAAATGTAATCGTTGTCTATAACGGAGCCTATGCCTTTGAGCTTGGATTTGTGGAAGAGTATGAGGCAATCAAAGGGCTTATCTGGGCTGCAGGACCCGGAAATGTGGGCTTCACGGCACTCGGCGAGATTCTCGCGGGTACTGTTAATCCTTCCGGCAAAACAAACGATACTTTTGTTTACAATATGGAGACTGCACCGTATTGGAACAATGCAGAAAAGCGCGATTACACCAATATGCTCCATCTGACTGTGGAAGGCATGAATGCCGGTGTACCAACCAACTATGCACCTGCCTTTATCAATTACACGGAAGGCATTTACGTCGGTTATAAGTATTATGAAACAGCTTATCAGGAAGCTCTCCTGTGTGCAGCAGAGGCAGAGAAAGCCAATGCTACGGCAGAGAAGAACGCAGAAGCTGAAGAAGATGCTGAACCTGCACTGCTTGCCGAACCGGCCTTTACCTTTGATTATGACAGTGTTGTGCAATTCCCCTTTGGTTATGGACTGAGCTATACTACCTTTAAACAGGAGATGTCAGACATTCGGGAAAACGGCACGACTCTCAGCTTTGATGTTACCGTGACGAATACCGGAGATACTGCCGGGAAAGACGTTGTTGAGGTCTACTTTAATCCGCCCTATACAAACGGTGGTATTGAGAAGGCAAGTGCCAACCTTGTCCGTTATGAAAAAACCGGTATGATTGAACCGGGCAAAAGCGAAACCGTCACCATTTCGCTTGAGATGGAAGATCTGGCTGCTTATGATGATCTCGGCGCCGGTTGCTATGTGCTCGAAGCCGGGGACTATGTCATTGCTGTAAAAGCAGATTCTCACAACGAGCTTGACAGCCGCGTCTATACCGTGAAAGATACCGTGGTTTATGATGAGAACAATCCGCGCCCGTCTGATGATATAGCAGCTGTCAATGTTTTGCAGGATGCCCGTGGCGTTTGTGAATATCTCTCCCGTGCAGACCACTTTGCCAATTATGACGTTGCAACGGCAGCACCCGTTGATCTGGATATGCCGGAACAGTATATCGAGGGTTATCATCTCAACTCCAACTATGATCCGACAAAATATATCAATGCGGATGACACAATGCCGACACTCGGGGCAAAGAACGGCCTGAAACTCTATGATCTGCGCGGAAAGGCATATGACGATCCGCAATGGGAAAAGCTGCTGGATCAGCTGACAGTCAATGAAATGTCTGATATGATTGCGCTCTCCGGGTATCAGACACCTGCAATCCCATCTATCGGTAAGGTTCAGAATGTGGATTCCGACGGCCCTGCAGCCATCAATAACAACTTTACGGGCGGCGGTTCTGTCGGCTATCCGATTGAAGTAGTCATCACTTGCACCTGGAGCCATGAGCTGGCCGAACAGTGGGGCGAGATGATGGGTAAGATGGCAAAAGAACTCGGCTCTACAGGCTGGTATGCTCCGGCAATGAACACGCACCGCTCAGCCTTTACTGCCCGCAACTATGAGTACTTCTCTGAAGACGGTGTTCTGGCCGGATTTATGGCAGCAGATGCAGTTGTCGGGGCGTTGAAGGAAGGCGTTTATTCCACCATTAAGCATTACGCCATGTATGACTGCAACGGCAAGATGGTCTGTGCCTGGGCAACCGAGCAGAGTATGCGTGAGATTTATCTCAAGCCTTTTGAGATTGCCACCAAAGCAGTTGACGTGAATGCGGCAATGGCATCCTGGGCCTATATCGGGAACGTGTGGGTCGGTGAATCCAGTGCTTTGATGAAGACTATTCTGTGCGATGAATGGGGCTTCCGCGGCTTTGTGGTGTCTGACTTCTTCCGCAACAACGGCCACGGCTTTATGAATGCAGACGAAGCACTTGCCAACGGCGTCGATGCCATGCTGTCCACCTTTGCCGGCGGTCCGAACCAGGTGACCGACAAATCGGCAGCTTCCAATGTAAAATATATGCGCGAAGCGACGCACAATATTCTTTACACCACGGCAAACAGCTGGGCATACGACGAAGAACACACCCAGACCGGTATGGCAACCTGGAAGAAGATCCTGATCGGGGCAGATGTTGCAGCAGGTATTCTTCTGATCGGCGGCGCGTATCTCATCGCAAAGAAGTACAAAAAATCAAAATAACCTGATTAACAGGAAAGAAAACAGAGGAGGGCGGCAATGAAGCCGCCCTCCGTTTTCGATGCTTATTTCCGTTTCAGGGTTTTCAGATACGCCTTTTGCTCCGGTGTGATGCGGTAGCTTTCCACCGCTTTCTGAATGGTTTTATTATGCGTCCAGGGAGCCAGTTTGTTCTTTTCCAGATAGGGAAGCACAGCGTCATACTGCTTTGCAAGAGCAGTGGCAAAATACCAGGCGATCATCATGTTAACATAATATTCCTCAGAACGGATTTGGGAGACCAGTTCCGGATAGGAGGGATCAAAATTCTCTTCCAGATAGTGCTGCATCAGCATGCCGATGGCAAACCGCACGGTGTAAGTTCTTCCCGTTTTCAGCCAGGTCAGAATGTAGTTCAGAAGCTCCGATTTATGTTTTTGAAACACTTTGGGAGACATCTGATCGCAGGTCGCCCAGTTATCCACATAGGGCAGAAAAACGTTGACGTTTTCCACACAGGTTTGAAAATCCTGCTGGTCGGATAGGAGGAAAGCATGGAGCTGGTTTTCATCAAAATACCGGTGAGGAAGATCCTCCAGAAAAGGAGAAACATCCTCTCTTTTGGCCAGCTCTTTTGCATACTTCCGGAGCGCGGGAGTACGCACGCCGATGACAGCGGCAGGGTCAACCGTTGGAATCAGGGGAAGCTGAAACCTGCGGTAATCTACATCCTGCAGGCGAAATAATTCTTCGCGAATTTCGTCTTTCAGCATATTTTTAACCTTTCTGACTGTGTTTTTTAACAATTTCAACAGAGTTTTCCACAATTATGTTAAGCTCATTCTGAATCCTATACCGTATGTAGGGCTGTGAGCGGACCTTGAGCGGGACATTTTGCAAAAACAGAGGAAATGGGAGAACATAAATAAATTGACATAACAACAGCAGGCGCGTTTGAGGTCGAAGTGTTCAATCTGTTACTCGCTCAACCGAAATACCGCGGGGTTCATACCGTAAAAAGTTTTAAACTGCCGATAGAAGTTCGTTTTGCCACTCAAACCGACTTCTGCGGCAATCTGCTCGACAGGCCAGTCCGTTTTTTTTAAAAGTTCTGCCGCTTTTTCCATCCGGAGAATCAGGAGCAGCGTTTGAAAAGTATAACCGGTTTTCTTTTTGATCATCCGGCTGGTATAGGCCGGGCTGAAGTGCAGAAGTTCTGAAATGTCGGAGAGCGATACGTCCTGCAGGTGTTCTCTGATATAAGCAGTTATGTCAGAGAGGACCTGCTTGTCATGAGAGAGAATCTTCTCTTTCTCCTCTTCAGGCAGATAAAGGGCAAGAATGCGAAGAAAAACCTGCTCAAGAGCGGCTTCCGTCATCAGATTCCCGGATACGGTGCGGTTTTTCTGGTCAGAATAATAATCCAGCATGGATGAGATAAGCGCTTCAATGGCAGCATCATGCCGGGTGGAGCAGCATAAAAAATGCTGATTGGCAGAAAGTGAAGAATCTCCTGAAAAATAACGTTCTAAAGGATTGGAATAGCTCAACACGCGGGGCAAAAGATGTTGCAGATGTTCTGACGGCAACACAAGGTTGACCATTACGGCATCATCTGAATAGATTTCACTGCTGTGGGGAACATAGGGAGAGATCAGGCACAGTTCGGATTCCTTTAAGAAGATCAGGTCGGAGGCGATATGCACGGTTCCGCTGCCTTTTAACAGATATTTGATTTCATAAAAATCGTGAATATGCGGCTTTTGCTGAATGTATCGGGGATGCAGAAACAGGTCAATTTTCTGAGGCGGCTTCAAAAACTGCCGATAGGAAATGATCCCGGTGTTGCCGAGATAAGCCCGGGTAAATTCCAGATAGTGTTCTTCATCAGGGAAGAGCTTTCTCAAAGCAGTTTCGTGCTGTTGATAGTTGTCCGACGTTATTTCATTTTCATAAAGAAACTTGCGGAGCGGCTCATCAATAAAGATCTGAGCAAAACGGGAGGGGTGTTCTTCAAACTGTTCCATGGAAATCTCCTGTCGGAAAAGATAACAGATGGTACTTTCTGGACATATAGTAACACTTTTCATTGTTAAAGAAAAGTGTAAAATAAAGACAGCATCGAAAGAACCCATTTCAGAAAGGAAAGAAAAAATGAAAAAGACAGGAAAGATTTTGCTGTTGATGCTATGCGCGTCTCTTCTTTTCGGTTGCTTTGGCAGCCCGGCTTTTGCAGCGAAAAAAGACAAAAAACCCGAAGTGTTCCCGCCTTCCGGCAATCTGGAATTTACAGATGCCATCAGCAGAGAACTGCATGTTACCGTGGATGGGGAAGAGCTGAACGTAACACAGTTTGAAGATTATTATCTGGCCGAACCGCTCTCCACCGAGCAGCGGATCAGCATCTATGTGCCGGAAACCGCCACGAAGGAAAGCCCTGTTATCCTTTGCGTCAACAATTCCGGCTGGATGGCAAACAGCTATTCCAGCAGAACTAAAGTGGCAAAGGATGATCCGGAAACGGTTGCGGAGTATTCCTCCCAAGATGACAGGGACAAGGTCGGGATGATCCTCTCCAAAGGGTATGTGCTTGTAAGCTACGGTTGTCGGTCACGAATTGATAAGCCGGGAGAAGATGGGCTTTATAGAGGCCATTCTCCTGCGACGGTTGCCGACACCAAGGCCGTCATCCGTTATCTGCGTGCCAATGATGAGCTCCTGCCTGCTGGAGACCTGAGCCGCATCGTCATTACCGGAACTTCGGGCGGTGGTGCCCTCTCTACACTGATTGCCGCAAGTGGTGACAGCACAGACTTCTTCCCCTATCTCTATGAAATCGGCGCAGCCGGTGTGGAGAAAGAGGGAGATGCATATGTCTCTACTCTGAGTGATGCTGTTTTCGGCGTGATTGCCTATTGCCCGATTACGGATCTCCCCAACGCTGATGCCGCCTATGAGTGGACGTATGCCGACACCCGCCTTGCCCTGCAGGATATTGACTTTAACAAGGATCCGGAAGGAAAGACACTTGTGCTATACAATACAGCTGATGCTACCGTAAACGAGGAAGTGTCGGCTTATCTGGCGGAGCTTTATGCGGCCTATGTCGACAGCCTTGGTCTGATGCTCGATGACGGCACACCTCTCACCAGTGCAAATCTGAAGGATGCCATCATCAGCCTGATGGAAGCAGAAATTGCGGAGTCCATCGAAGAGATTGGCGTGGATCAGATGAAAGCAGATATAGAGGACGGATCGAAGAATGAAAACGGCGAAGCCGGAGCAAAAGACTGGCTCACGATAAATGATGACGGAAGCTTCACTTATGATTTCGGGAAGCACCTCAACTGGGTGGCTGCCAACAACAAGCTGAAAGTCGTCTGTGCCTTCAGCAACAAAGGTCTTCCCTGGGCAGCTACCAATGAAGACAGCCTTTTCGGCACGACTGCCTATGAATACAGCGCATTTGAGCCGTATTCCTGGGATCATGACAGTGTGGAAGGCAACGGCAGCGGAAAAGATGACACCGGCCTTTCATGGGATGAGTTCATGGCAACCGAAGAAGGTGCATTTCTCAATCTGCAGATGAGGATGAGCAATACAGTAGAGTATCTGAATGATCATGAAGGAGAAGATGCCGGCACGAAAGCTCCCTTCTGGTATGTTCGCTATGGGATGAATGACCGTGACTCTTCTTTCGCCGTAGAAACAATTCTGCGTTACAGCATTGCCAACAATCCCGATGTTCAGGATATGAGCTTTGAACTTGCCTGGCTGAAGCCTCATTCCGGTGATTACGATGTTACCGAAGCGTATGCCTGGCTGGATGGTGTGCTTGCTGAAGCAGCCTGAAGACAAAACTCGATATGCTTTTTCAAAATCCAGGGTCTCGGCCTTGGATTTTTGATGTTAAAAGCAGAGGGATTCCGTTATAGACGGGAAAAGTAGATCAGCGCATGGAATGGTACAAAATTGACAATAAATGATTCTTGCTATATCACCTTTTTTATACTATAATGTGCATACTGTACAAAATGCTCATGTACAAAAAATGAAAAAAGGAGAATATTATGAACAAATCGTTGACGCTGTTTCGCAGAGCGCTGGTATGGATTCTGGCACTTTCTGTGATTTTTTCTCTTGCAGCCGCTGCTTTCGCGGAAGAAGCGGAAGATGTGGGGTATCTCAAAGACATTCCCTATATCGATGACGGGGATGAAGATCATCTGTTGGACCTTTTCGGCGTTTCGGAAAACGGGGAGAAGAAGCCGACCATCATTGAGGTGCATGGGGGCGGTTTCTT
>JAFUGY010000032.1 GCA_017469115.1 Oscillospiraceae bacterium | reverse complement strand
GCGTTACATCCAGGCAGAGCGACTGCAGCTCTTTCACAAGCACCTTGAAAGCTTCCGGAATGCCCGGGCGCGGGATATTCTGTCCCTTTACAATAGCTTCGTAGGTCTTTACACGGCCCGTCACATCGTCCGACTTCACCGTGAGGATTTCCTGCAGGGTATAAGCGGCGCCGTATGCTTCCAGAGCCCAAACTTCCATTTCGCCGAAACGCTGGCCGCCGAACTGAGCTTTGCCGCCCAGAGGCTGCTGCGTAACAAGGCTGTAAGGGCCGGTGGAACGGGCATGGATCTTATCATCGACAAGATGGTGCAGCTTCAGGAAGTAAACCCAGCCGACTGTAACATCATTGTCGAACTTCTCGCCGGTACGTCCGTCATACATTTCAGACTTTCCGTCTTCCCGCAGGCCTGCCTGTTTCAGTGTTGAACGAATGGTAACTTCGTTTGCCCCGTTGAATACCGGTGTTGCAACCTTCCAGCCCAAAGCCTGCGCTGCATAACCAAGGTGAACCTCGAGAACCTGCCCGATGTTCATACGGGAAGGAACGCCCAGAGGATTCAGCACGATGTCCAGCGGAGTGCCATCCGGCAGATAAGGCATATCTTCACGCGGCAGAATTCTGGATACAACGCCCTTATTTCCGTGGCGGCCGGCCATCTTGTCACCCACAGAGATTTTACGTTTCTGTGAGATATAAACTCTGACAACCTGATTGACACCCGGGTTCATCTCGTCCCCGTTTTCACGGGTAAAGACTTTCACATCCACAATAATACCGCTCTCACCGTGAGGAACCTTCAGCGAAGTGTCACGCACTTCGCGTGCTTTTTCACCAAAGATAGCCCGCAGCAGACGCTCTTCAGCCGTGAGATCCGTTTCGCCTTTCGGTGTTACCTTACCGACGAGGATATCACCCGCCGTAACTTCCGCACCGACCATAATGATGCCGCGCTCATCCAGATACTTCAGCGCATCTTCGCCGACGCCCGGAATATCCCTCGTGATCTCTTCAGGTCCGAGTTTGGTGTCACGGGAATCACACTCATATTCTTCGATATGGATGGAAGTGAATACATCCTCCATTACCATACGTTCATTGAGCAGGATTGCGTCTTCGTAGTTGTATCCTTCCCAGTTCATATAACCGACAAGGATGTTCTTGCCAAGAGAGAGTTCTCCGTTGGAGGTGCTCGGCCCATCTGCCAGGACATCGCCCTTTTCTACCCGTTCGCCTACCGTGACGATTGGGCGCTGGTTGATGCAGGTACCCTGGTTGGATCTGCCGTATTTGATCAGCTTATAGGTCTTCTGGCCTGCTCCGTCATAACGAACCGTAACATAATTTGCGTCCACTTTCGTCACAACGCCGGAATCTTCCGCAAGGATGCATACACCCGAGTCAATGGCACATTTGTGCTCAATTCCCGTTGCAACAATCGGAGCCTGTGTTGTCAGCAGAGGCACTGCCTGACGCTGCATGTTAGCACCCATCAGGGCACGGTTGGCGTCGTCGTTTTCAAGGAAGGGGATCATTGCCGTTGCATTGGAAACCATCATCTTCGGAGAGACGTCGACAAAGTCCACGTCTCCGCGGTTGGCAGCACTGGTATCATTGCGATGACGGCAGGTGATACGCTTGTTAGCCAGGCAGCCGTTTTCATCCAAAGGCTCGGAGGCCTGTGCAACCTTGAATTCGTCTTCCATATCTGCCGTCATGTAAACCACTTCATCGGTCACACGGCAGGTTCCTTTTTCCACTTTGCGGAAAGGAGCGATCAGGAATCCGTATTCATTGGCACGTGCAAAAGAAGCAAGATACGAAATCAAACCGATGTTCGGGCCTTCAGGCGTTTCAATCGGGCAGAGACGGCCGTAATGGCTGTAGTGAACGTCTCGAACGTCGAAAGAAGCTCTTTCTCTGGAAAGGCCTCCGGGGCCGAGAGCGGAGATACGGCGCTTGTGCGTCAGCTCTGCAAGAGGATTCGTCTGATCCATGAACTGGGACAGTGGAGACGAGCCGAAGAACTCCTTGATCGCCGCGGTAACCGGGCGGATGTTGATCAGGCTCTGCGGTGTTACAACATCGAGATCCTGCAGGGTCATTCTCTCGCGGATCACACGTTCCATTCTGCTGAATCCGATGCGGAACTGGTTCTGCAGCAATTCACCCACGCATCTTACGCGGCGGTTTCCGAGATGGTCGATATCATCTCGCTCTGCCAGGCCGTTTGCGAGGCAGTTGAGATAGTTGACTGAGCAGAAAATATCATCCGCCACAATGTGTTTCGGGATCAGCACATCAAGGTTCTCTTTAATGGCTCTCTTCAGAGCATCCGGGTCTCCTGCGCACTGTTCGGCAATACCTTTCATCACAATGCCGCGCACCTTTTCCTTGATGCCGAGCTCTGCTTTCAGGTCTTCCCCGATATATTTTGCAATATCCACCATGCCGTTGTTCATCACGCGGACGCGCTTACCTTCGATCAGAACATCAACTGAAACAACGCCGCAATCCGAAACCTGCATGGCCTTTTCGCGGGAGAGAACTTCTCCTTCTTCCGCCACAACTTCTCCGGTAAACGGGTCTACGACCGTCTCGGCAAGCTGGCAGCCGGAAATACGCGGATAAAGAGCCTGCTTCTTGTTAAACTTGAAGCGGCCGACGTTGGAAATCTCATAACGGCGGCGGTCATAGAAAAGCCCGTAGAGCAGGCTTTCTGCCGATTCCACTGTCGGAGGATCGCCCGGACGAAGCTTGCGATAGATTTCGATCAGGCAGTCTTCTCTGCTCTCTGCGGTATCCTTTTCAATGGTGGAAATAATGCGCTCATCTTCGCCGAATATCTCACGGATGCGCTCATTCGTCACTGCGCCGACAGCCGTGTCAGGAATGCAGGAAAGCCACGTGGAAGGCTCATCCGGATTGTATGCGCCCATTGACTTTAAAAACCAGGTAATCGGGAGTTTGCGGTTTTTGTCAATTCGCACGTTAAACACGTCTGCCGCGTCCGTTTCATACTCCAGCCATGCGCCGTGATAAGGAATAATCTGAGAAGTATACAAACTCGTCAGTGACTTGTCCAGCAGCTTGTCAAAATAAACACCGGGAGAACGCACAATCTGGGAAACAATAACGCGTTCGGCACCGTTGATAATGAACGTTCCGCTTGCCGTCATCAGCGGGAAATCTCCCATGAAGATCTCCTGCTCTTTGATTTCGTCTGTCTCCTTATTGCGCAGGCGAACCTTTACCTTAAGGGGAGCTGCATAGGTGGCATCGCGTGCCTTGCACTCTTCTTCATTGTATTTGGCATCTTCCGGAGACATGGAATAGTCGATAAAACTGAGTTCCAGATTGCCGGAATAGTCTCTGATAGCTTCTACATCTCTGAAAACATCGCGAAGGCCCGTATCCAGAAACCATTTATAAGAGCTTTTCTGGATTTCGAGAAGATTGGGCATATCCATAATCTCCTCGGTCCTGGCAAAACTCTTGCGCAGAGTCTTCCCATACAGAACATCTTTTGGCATTGACGCACTCTCCTTGCAAATAAAATACAGAAGGTTCCCGAACGCCCGCATGAGTTGTTAAAATCGTTGAAAAAGTGATTGCCAACCCGGGCCGTTCGTGCTATACTAAATCCATCAACATGGGGTGTTATGCGTTATCGTTGATAAACAAAGCAAGTTATTGTACCATTTTCCCATTTTCATGTCAAGTTTATTTTTCTGAATTTATCCGGGTCTTCCCGGTTTTTTTATTTGCATCTCATCGGTCTTTTTTTGGAGATTCACCATGGATTATCGCGTTCTCGTTCTTCTTGTTCTGGAAGGAGCTTTTGCATTGTTTCTTCTGTGGCGATCCGGCTGCATTGTTTCTGCCAGGAGTCTGCTTCGTTGCTGCTTGCTGATTGCTCTTGCCCTTTTTATCCGCCTCACCTATTTTGATCGGGAAAACACCGACTACCAGTGGTTTTTAAAAGTCTGGGTCGATTTCTATCGGACACACGGCGGGTTTTCCGGCTTGCTGGAATCCATTGGAAATTACAATATTCCCTATCTGTATTTCCTTGCTCTTTTTTCCTACTCTTCGATTCGTGATCTTTATCTGATCAAGCTCCTGAGTGTCCTTTTTGATATTGTCCTTGCGTGGTCCGGGTTGCGAATCATTCAAAAAAGCGGCGGAAGCCGGTTCCGGGCAATTCTGTGCTTTTTTGCAATTCTCTTCTTGCCCACTGTGCTTCTCAATAGTTCCTGTTGGGGCCAGTGCGACAGCATCTATGTCTCCTTCGCCTTGCTCGGTCTTGCTCTTGCACTTCCTGAGGATGATCGCGAAGGCAATCCCGTTCTTTCCATGATTTGCATCGCTGTTTCCTTTGGTTTCAAGCTTCAGGCTGTTTTTATCATGCCCGCCTGGGTCCTTCTTTGGGTCTGGCGGAAGTATAAATGGTATTGGTTCCTGCTCTTTCCGCTCACCTATCTCGTTCTGATTCTTCCCGCTGTCCTCTTCGGAAGGCCCCTTCTGGATGCCGTGATGCTCTACATCGACCAGGCTGATACGGTAGGTTCTGCTCTCAATTATAATGCTCCTTCTCTGACAGCCCTTTTGCGCAACCCCGCTTCTCCGGATGCCGTTTCGAATCTTCTGATTGTCTGTGCTTTCCTGGCCACATTTGTGATTCTCCTCGTTGGAATTTTCTTCCGTCACCGGATGAACGTCAAATGCTTTCTCTCCTTCGCTGCGCTGACGGTTCTTGTCATTCCCTTTCTTCTTCCCCACATGCATGACCGCTATTTCTTCGCCGCTGATGTGCTGACGTTGATCCTTGCAGTCTGCACTCCGCCTCTTGCCTTTTCCGCCATTCTCACGGAATTCGGCTCCTACCTTTGTTATCTCGCCTATTTTACCGGATATTATCAGAGAATCGGAAACTCAAACATTTTCCTCACCAATGATAAAGGTGCTCTCGCTGTCCTTCTGGCCATTCTTTTCATAATATTCAACATCGTTCTGTATTTCAGGGGTCAAAAAAATAGCGAAAAAAGATCGTAAAATTTTCCTTGACAAATCATTTTTATCTGTTATAATTGCTCTTGCACTTGCGAGAGTGCTGGAATTGGTAGACAGGCACGTTTGAGGGGCGTGTGTCAACCGACGTGGGAGTTCAAGTCTCCTCTCTCGCACCAAAAAGAGATCGCTCAAATCTTGTTAGAAAATGCAGGGTTTGAGCGATTTTCTTTTGTTTTCCGACACTTTTTATCTTGATTGTTCTGAATTTCAGTTTTTGCCAAATGTACGTTTTTGCACAAAAAAGCACGTTTTACGACATAAAATGTCGTAGTAAATGTCGTAGTAAAGCAGAGAGATTTAATGGTCTCTCTGCTTTTTTAATTTATTTTTCTTTCCCTTCTGCATCAACCAGGCCTTCCCCGATAATGTAAGCCACAGCAGATGCAGCTGCCATGATGATTCCGGAAACAGTCTCAACTGTCTCAGAATCAATTTTGAAAGCCAGCAGCAAACCGCTTACCAGTCCCACAACAGCAGATATTTGCGAAACAACTTGTTGCGTGATTTCATTCTTTCCATCATATGGTTCGACGGAGGTCAGCAAAAAATCGGCGGGGAAAAGTCTGCAGAACTGATGCATATATAACAGATTTCTCGGAGAAAAGGATTTTACGTCCGGCAACACATCTTTTAAATCTTCACTGATTTGGTGATAAAAGTGACTTTCCCAGGAATATGCATCTTTTTGCTCCTCCATATCGCGGCCCAGAGACCAGTAAAAGCGAAGCATTTCACTGTTAACTTTGAAAGCTGCTTTAATCTGGCTTTGATGAAATGTCTTCCATTATGGCTGCCAATTGTTTTTGTGACAGTTCTGTGATAATTGCTGTGCTATACTTGCGCCATCAAATGAAAAACAAAGGAGATTAAAAAAATGATGACCAAAAGAATGAATCGTTCCATGATGGCAATGGTAATGCTGGCACTGCTCGTGACGGGTGCTTTCCTCTCGGTAGCTGCAATGCCTTCCGCTTCTGCAGACAATCTGTACGTTGGTGCATGGGCATGTGATTATGGTGATGTTCGGATGGATATTTTCGCTGACGGAACTCTGCAGATTATTTATCCCGATGATCCGAGCACCGGCTATTACTATGAGTACATTTTCGATGACGACGGCGGCCTGCTTGTCCTGGCTGAAGGTAATGAATACATCATGGGTCTCGTCATGTGGGACTACAATACACTCGGTGACAGCCAGGATAGCTACTGGACCAGAATTGGATAACGAAGGAGAAAAAACAATGAAAAATCGTAATTATTCAGTCTTACTCTGAAAAGAAGGCGGAAAGTAAGTAAGAAGCATAGGTACTTCGTCAAAATAGCCATGTTGGAAAAAATGCAGGTTCGTCGGACATTTGCAATATTTCAAGCAATGAGTATACTGTAGTC
>JAFUGY010000031.1 GCA_017469115.1 Oscillospiraceae bacterium | reverse complement strand
TGTTCCCGACAATGAAATCTCTGGAAGGGGCAAAAAAAGAGGAAGAAGCGGCAGAAGAAGCTCTTTAATCTGTTATTCGAGAATAAGAAAAGCCGGCTCTCAGATTTCTGAGAGCCGGTACTTTTTAACAGGTTATTTCCCTTGAGAAGGGGCAGAGGTGGTTCCGCCGTCGAAGATTTTTACGGGGAGAATCACATTTCTTGGCGGAAGAGAAAGATCATCCATTCGTTCCAGCAACATTTTTACGCCGATTTCGGCAATATTCTGATCGGTGTAAATGCTGGTCAAATTCGGTAACGGGGGATTTTCTGCCTTCAGATTATCAAAACTGATGATCGAAACATCTCCCGGGATCGAGATGCCGCGCGCACCAAGGGCATTCATCAAAGGATAAGATACCTCATCGCGGAAAGAGACAATTGCCGTATAATCCATTGGGTACAGAAGTTCTGCAACGTTGTTTTGAGCAAGGGCATTTTCCACTTCGGTGCCGGGAACTACACGCACATCGGCTTCTGACAGGCCGTATTCCTGAATTGCCTGGTAAAACCCGTTCAGCCGGTCGATCTGGGAGCTGCTGGTTTCAATGCCGGAGAGGAAGAGAAAGCGCCGGTGACCGAGAGAAGCAAGATGCCGCCCTGCAAGAAGTCCGCCCTGACAGTCGTCACAACGCACGGTGTCGGCTTCCATGTCATTGACACGGCGGTCCAGCAGGACAAAGGGCATATGATTTTTGACCATATATTCCAGATAAGGAGTCTGGTCAAAGGTAGGGAAGTACAAAATCCCGTCGACGCCGAGAGAAATAGCCGTGTGGATCATTTTCTCAGCAAGGGAATTATCCAGTTGCATGCAGAGAATCATCAGATTATAATCCGCTTTTCGCAGTTCCTGATCCATCCGGTTGAGCAAATCGCAGAAGTGCTGGTTGTGCAGGTCATTTACAATCACAGCTACGATGTGACTGCGGCCGGAGCGGAGGGAAGAGGCCATGGAGTTGCGGATATATCCCAGGTCCTGTGCGGTTTTCTGGATCAGAACACGGGTGGATTCCGGCAGTTTAACGTCATTCCGCAAAGCGCGGGAAACGGTATTCACGGTATAGCCGCAAACTTTGGAGACATCCTTTAACGTAATTCGGTCAGATTTCATATTATTTTCCTGATGATTGAATCAATATTCGTTGTTTTTTCATTATTATACCGCATTTGTTGAAAATGCAACACAAGAAGGAGAAAAAAGATTTCGTGGAAATCCCACAAAAATATCGTGGGAAAACAGAAAAAAAGCTTGACAATTTGAAAGATTAACGATAACATATAGACACACCCGAAAGGGATAACGTTAATTATTTCAAAGGAGGAAATTCAAGTGAAGAAAATTCTTGCAGTTCTGTTGGCGGTTGCGATGCTTGCTACGCTCGGCATCACCGCTTTTGCAGAAGAAGAACCGATCCATCTCACCTTGTGGACGTTCCAGGAACTTCATACGCAGCTCTATAAAGAGATGCTGGAGAAATGGAATGCAAATCCCGACAATCCGAAACTTGATATTGACATGCAGGTTTATCCTTATGAGGATATGCACAACAAGCTGACGATTGCCCTGCAGTCCGGTGAAGGTGCCCCCGATATTGTTGATATCGAAATCAACATGTTTGCAAACTATCTCAAGGGTGACATCCAGCTGGCTGACCTCAATGACATCGTAGAGCCGATGGAAGACCATCTTGTCATGAGCCGTTTTAACAACTACGCAAAGGACGGCAAGTTCTACGGCATTGACCACCACATCGGTGCATGCATTGTGTGGTACAACACCGAGATTCTGGAAGAAGCCGGTATTGACTACAGAGACATTAAGACCTGGGATGATTATCATGAAGCAGGCAAGGTCGTCCTCGAGAAGACCGGCAAGCCCATGTGCACCTGGGAATCCAAAGACTGTTGGAGCATTTATCCGCTCGTGAACCAGCACGGCGGTGACTGGCTCACGCCTGACAACGAAGTCCGTATGGACGAGCAGGTCGTTGTCGATACGCTGGCCTTCATGAAGAGCATGCTCGATGATGGCACGGCTGTTGCCTGCCCGGGCGGCAACCATCACTCCGAGGAATACTATGGCTGGATGAACGCCGGCAACTGCGCTTCTGTTTCCATGCCGTTCTGGTACCTCAACAGATTCACCGATTACATGCCTGACCTGTCCGGCAAGATGAAAGTTGCTCCGATGCCTCTGTGGCCCGACGGCGGCCATAAGTCAGCTCAGATGGGCGGCACGGGTACTGCAGTTGTAAAGACCAGCCCGAATGTTGATGTTGCCAAGCAGTGGCTCGCCTATGCAACGCTGAGCTTCGAAGGCTGCGTCGATACCTGGCTGATCCTCGGCTTCGACCCGATCATGACGGATGTCTATGGCTCCGAAGAGATGAAGGCTCCCAACAAGTTCTTTGACTACTATGATGACACCATCTTCGATATGCTGAAGACGGTTCTTGACGACATTCCCGACACCTGCCTGACCGAGTACTTCCCGGCAGCGGCAGATATCGTCCGCAACCAGATGGCCTATGACCTTGTCATCGGCGGCAAGGATCCTGAGGCGATTGCCAAAGACTGCGCAGAAGAATTGCGCAGCATGATCTTCTGATTTCATTGTTCAGTTCTCCTGTTTTTCATTTACCCCTCGCAAAGGCCGGGGCGGATTTTCCGCTCCGGCTGTTCTAACTATCGGAGTTTGGAGGCAGTTCTATGCAAGTTCATTCCTCAGTAGAAAAGGAGACCGTGCGGAAGAGAAATATATTGCTGGATCCTAAAGTTGTGCCTTATGTTTTTATCGCGCCTTTTCTGCTGTTTTTTCTGGTGATCTATCTCTATCCGTTTATCAGCACGATTCTGATGAGCTTTCAGAGAATCGACGGACCCAACAGTGTGGAGTTTATCGGAACGGCAAACTATGAGCGGTTGTTCAACCGCAATTTCAAACAGGCTCTGGGTACGACATTCCGTTATGCTTTCTGGGATGTTGTTGTGCTCACCATTGTGCCCCTGATTTTTGCAGTGATTTTAAATTCCGGTTCCGTCAAGTTCCCGAGTTTTTTCAAGTCGGTTTTCTTTGTTCCGGCCCTTACGTCGACAATCGTCGTCGGTATTGTTTTCCGCCTTGCATTCGGCACGCTGGAGACGGCTCCTGCCAATCGCCTGCTTGCTCTTTTCGGCCAGCCGGCAAAGGATTGGCTGATGTTCCCGGATACCGGAAACTTCGTCCTCATTCTGTTGACGCTCTGGCGGTGGATGGGGGTCAATATCATCTACTATATTTCCGGCCTGCAGGCGATCCCGCAGGAGCGGTATGAAGCAGCAGAGATTGACGGGGCGAATGCAATCCAAAAGTTTTTCCACATTTCTCTCCCGGGCATCAAACCGGTTCTGATCTATGTGATTACGATTACCGTGCTCGGCGGTTTTGCGATGTTTACCGAGTCGGTAGCACTCTGGGCGCAGAATAACCCCGGAGGAGTTGGCAGAACCATCGTCGGATATATGTATCTGATGGGCTTCTATAAGAATAATATGGGTATGGCTTCAGCCGTCGGGCTGGTGCTGCTCGGCCTTGTGCTTGCAGTAAACCTGATTCAGCTGATTGCAATGGGCTTTTTCAAGAGGGAGGACTGAGATGAAACATTCCAATCGGATAGACGGAAAAAGAAAACGGGTCCGTTCTGTTTTTTCCACTGCGCTCATGCTGATTACAGCCGCTCTTTTGATGGTGCCGTTTTATTTTATGTTTCTCAGCTCTCTCAAGCCGGGCACGGAAATGCTGCGTAACGGCCTGAGCCTGACGTTTGATCCCGGTGTTTCTTCCTTCCGCAATTATGAGGCATTGAATACCTATCGCGACGGTATTTACTGGCATTGGTACAAGTCGAGTGTTATTATTATGGTATTGCAGACGGTGATCGGGCTGGTGCTGGCTTCCATGGTAGGGTATGGCCTGGCCATGTATCGCTTCCGGGGCAGAAATGCTGTTTTCACACTGGTTCTGATTCTGATGATGGTGCCGTTTGAAATCCTTCTTCTGCCGCTGTATCGAATGCTCATCAAAGCCCACCTGACCGACACCTACTTCGGGGTAATTCTCCCATATCTCGTTCCTCCGTTTATGATATTCTTCTTCCGGCAATATGTTCTCGGGCTGCCGAAAGAATTAATGGAAGCTGCACGTATTGACGGATGTACGGATTATGGTGTATTCTTTCGAATCATGGTGCCGAATATGATCCCGGCCTACGGTGCCATGACGATTCTCTCCTGCATGAACAGCTGGAATAATCTGCTTTGGCCTCTGATTGTGCTCAGTTCCAACGAAAAGTTTACCATTCCCATCGGGATGGGCACCACCATCACCCCCTACGGCAATGCCTTTGATGTGCTGATGCCCGGCGCTGTGATGGCAGTTGTGCCGATCATTATCATCTACCTGTTCGCTCAGAAGACGTTTATTGCCGGGCTTACTTCCGGCAGTGTGAAAGGATAATCGGATGAAACAGGCAACTATTATTTTGGATAAAGATTACCGGATCAGCAGAATCGATGACAGGCTTTACGGGTCTTTCATCGAGCATCTCGGTCGCGCGGTCTACGGAGGAATCTATGAACCCGGTCATCCGCTCGCCGATGAATCGGGATTCCGGACTGACGTGATCGATGCTGTAAAAAAACTCGGGGTTCCGATTGTTCGTTATCCCGGCGGAAATTTCGTCTCGGGTTTTGCCTGGGAAGACAGCGTCGGCCCGGTGGAACAGCGCCCGAAGCGGCTGGATCTCGCCTGGTTTACCACCGAGACCAACGAAGTGGGGCTTCATGAGTTTTCCCGTTGGGCGCAAAAAGCAGGAGCTGAGATGATGTATGCCATCAACCTCGGCACACGCGGCCCGGAACAGGCGAGAGATGTTGTGGAATACGCCAACCATCCCGGAGGCAGCAGATTTTCCGATCTGCGCATCGCAAACGGGCAGAAGGATCCATTCGGCATCAAGGTCTGGTGTCTCGGCAATGAGATGGACGGCCCCTGGCAGATGGGTAGGAAAACCGCATATGAGTATGGCCGCATTGCCAACGAATCGGCAAAAATGATGAAATGGGTCGATCCCTCCATCGAAGTGGTGGCCTGCGGCTCCTCCAGTTCTGAAATGCCCACCTTCGGCAGCTGGGAGCTGGAGATGCTGGAAGAGTGTTATGAGAATATTGACTATGTCTCTCTCCACCGCTACTACGGCAACCCGACCGGAGATACGCCGGGCTTCCTGGCCCGCACGATGGATATGGATGATTTTATCCACAGTGTCACATCCATCTGCGATGCCGTAAAAGGGAAGAAACACAGCAAAAAACAGGTGAATCTCTCCTTTGACGAGTGGAATGTCTGGTATCATTCCCGGCAGCAGGACGAAGAGATCTGGAAGCGCGAGAAGTGGGACAGGGCTCTTCCTCTTCTGGAGGACATCTATAATTTTGAAGATGCTTTGCTTGTAGGCTCCATGCTCATTACCCTTCTGCGCAATGCCGACCGTGTTAAAATTGCCTGCCTTGCCCAGCTTGTCAATGTGATAGCCCCGATTATGACGCGCACCGGCGGAGGATGCTGGGCACAGACCATCTATTACCCCTTTATGCATGCTTCCAGATACGGCCGCGGCACTTCCCTGAAAGCGATTGTCAAATCCCCGGTTTATGATTGCAGCGATTATGAATCCGTTCCGGTGGTCGATACGGCAGCAGTACTGACGGATGACGGCGGAGTGACCGTCTTTTGCGTGAACCGGGATCTGACAGAGGATTGCCTGGTTGATCTGGACCTCCGCTCTTTCGGAGATCTGCAGATGAAAGAACATCTTGTGCTGCATCATGACGATGTGAAAGCCGTCAATACCGAAGAGGAGCCAAACAATGTCATCCCTTCCACGCTCCTCGTTACCCGGATTGAAAACGGCCGCGCGCAGATTAAACTCCCGGCCCTGAGCTGGAATGTTTTGCGGTTTTCCTGATCGTAATAATCACAGAAAAAAGAGGTATGGCCTGAAAACCATACCTCTTTCTGATTGTTTCAATTCATTGTGAATTGCAAATCGCTAAATTGGCAATTAACCTACCGCGTGCCCTTCACCAAACATGAAGCATACTCTCCCGGGGAAGTGCATTTTCTGGAAGAACATCGGGGCTCCTTCCTGATCACCGTCAAAGTAAACGGTGGCGTAGTAGTTGCCTTCCGGCAGCTCGGAAACCAGAAGATCTTTGTCCGGTGCTGCAAAGTTTTCCGCATAGAACTCGTCATAGGTATCTTCCAGGCGCCAGCTGCCGTCAAAGCCCCAGTACTGTGCCAGCTTGTCACAGAGGGCACCGACGGTCAAATCAGCGGGGAAGATGTCATCAAAATTGTCATAGTAGTAATAGGTTTCGCCGTCCCATTCCACCGATCCTGTGGGTTCGTCATTCTCATCCGCTGCAGCTTCAAAGGATGCCGAGCGGATATCACCGGTAGAGGTATCGTCAATGCGGAAGTTGATCATATATTTGCCGCTGTAGTCCCGGGCATAGAAGCCGTGGGAACCGTTGCGGCCGTATTGATTCACCCCGTCAGCATAAGCGCTGTACTCCAGCTCGCCGTCAAACTGCACCTCCGGGACGATGATGCCCAGATCCTGCAGGCGCTTGAGTTCTCCTTCGGCAACGCGTTTGGCGATCACGGGGTTCATCTCTTCCGGTGCCGTATAGGTCTGTGCTTCCGGATAAAGCGCGTTGTAATAGGATTCCCAGTCAAATTCCTGAAGGCTGCCGTCGGGGGCAATGGAATATGCCCCTTCGAGCCCGTTGATCGGTTTGCCGTTCCAGGTCTTGTCTCCGGATTCATAGAAGCCCAGTGCCGGGCCGTTCACATCGTGAATGCTGCAGTCTTCGAAAACAATTCCGTCTGTCTGCCAGAAGGAGGCACCGCCCTGGCTGCAATCATAGATCTCGCACCCGTTGATAACCATGGTAGAGCAGTTGTTTGCGTCAATGCCGAGAATGCCGCAGCCGTACAGACGGCAGGAGGCTACCTGCACAGTGGAGCAGTTCTGGAAGTACAGCACGCCTCCTGCGCACTCGCCGGGTTCCACCGTGTGGCCGGCGGTGAAGTTCAGCAGGTTGATATTATCACAATACTGGAAGCTCAGTACGTTGGCGTACCGCGGTACGGCAGAGATGGTGTGGTGCATTGCCGTCGCAGTGGTAATACCGGGGTCGATTGCTGCATCGATCGTCAGATCGTGCACATCGGTAATCACAAGTTCCGGTCCGTCATAGCTCTCTTTCCAGAAATAGTGCTCACCACCGGGCGTACCGTAATCGGATGCGGTGGAGAGATCATATAACTCCGCTTCGAGGATGATGGTTCTGTCACTTCCGATCACGGAGAGAAATTCATCCACGGTGTTCACATGGTAAGCGCCGTCAGCAGCAGGGGAAACCAGCTCTTTGCCAGTTGCAGTTGCCGGCTGTGTATTCAGTGCTTCCTCCTGCCCGATGCTGCGCTGCGTCATATTCAGCAGCTCTTCCTTGCCGAGTGTGTGACCCTCTGCGTCCACGGCAAACACGCCGTTGCCTTCATACCAGGTGAAGATGCTGTTGCCTGTAAAGCTGCAGCCTTCCACCACCGGGCTGTTACGCTGGCTGGAGAACACGGCGCTGAGGAAGGAGTTGTTCTCAACTGCATTTCCTGCAAAGATTACATTGCGGCTGTATCCCATCACCAGCAGATTCTGGGCGTAATTGTTACAGATGGCAGAATTGCGGATCTGAACATTGTCGGATGAATCCAGATAGAAGAGATAGCCGACGGCAGGGTCAGAAACGCTTGCATGGTCCCGGATGGTGCATCCCTCGAAAGTGACGTTCCGGCAGCCATTCAGGCATACGGCACCGTAAGAGCAGTCATAAATCTCCGTGTTTGTGACGTCCATGCCCGTGCAATTCTGAGCCCAGATGCCGAGTACGCCGCAGCCGTATAATCCGCAGCCGTCAATTACCGTCTCCGTGCAATTTACAAAGCCCAGTACATTGCCAGCACAGAAGGCAGGTGCTTCCGTGTGACCGGCCGTCAACTCACGCACCGTGATGTTGCTGCAGTTGTTGAAGTTCAGTACATCGGCATAACGGGGGAGAGCGGAGAGCGTCACCTGATCCATGCCTTCTCCCTGAATGGTCAGGTTATCCACACCCTGAATGTTGAGCTGATACCCGTCATATTCTTCCTCCCACGTCCAGCAGCCGTATTGCTGTTGGCCGTAAGTGGCGGCTTTGCTCAGGTCGTAGGTGCCGGCTTTCAGGGTGATGGCCGTGTTCGGCGCGATGGCATGCAACAGTTCGTCCACTGTAGAGACGGTTACTTCTGCCTGGGGAGCGGGTGCAGGGGCACTTTCCGCGCTGCTCACCGGCCCTGTCAGTACGCCGCAGCCGAGCAGCAGCACAAACGCCAAAACGGAAGTGAGAATTCGTTTCCAATCCATTTTAAATTCCATAATCTGTTCCAACCTTTCTTTGAGATTTTTCTTTTCCGTGGCAAACGTCGTTGCAACAACGCCTGCCGGTAATGCGGCACTTGCTGCCATCGACAGCAGTGTTTCACCGTATGTCTGCCTCGCCTGCCTGTCCATATGATGCATGAGCATTTCGTCACAGCTCAGCTCGCAGGCCCGGCTGATCTCCCTGCGCATCCAATAGGTGAGGGGGTTAAACCATTGCGCTGCATAAACTGCCACGGCAAACCACTTGTAAAGGGTATCCTTCCGGCGGTAGTGCATCAGCTCATGCAGCAGCACGTTGCGCAGGACTTCGTCTTCATAGAATTGATCCGGCAGGATGATCCTCGGATGGAGCACTCCGCACATCAGCGGGGTGCGGATTCTGCAGGAGCGATAAAGAGCCGGCTTACGGGAAGGAAAGCTTTCATAGATGCGCAGATCGCTCTCTTTCGGCGGGCGAAGGGAAAGGCGAAGCTGTCTGTTGAATCGGAAGTAACTGATTGTGTAAAACCCCAGTGTGCCGATCGCGCCGGCAACCCAGAAAGAGAGCCACAGCACAGGATCCTTCCAGTCAATTGAAACCGTTTTTCTCACAGGTTCCGCCGGGTTTGCAGGTTCCGCTTCACCCGTCTGTCCCATCGTGCTCAGCCAGAATTCCTCAAAATTCCTTCCGATGTTTTGCTCTTCCCGCAGATCCGGCAGGGGAGGGCGCTGCATTTCAATCCGGCTAACCGTCTGTGCCGGTCTGCTTTCAGCCTGTCTTCCGATGGGCAAAAGTCCGGGCAGAGGAAGCAGAAAACGGAGCAGTACCACCAGCCATGCATAATAGTACGCGGTGCTGGAGAGCCTTTTGCCCAACAGGGCACGCAGCAATAAAAGCAGCAACAGCAGGATGCTCCCTCCCGCCGTTAAGGCAAGAAACAGGCTCATTTCTCAACCCTCCACAACAAACATGGCACGCAGTTCAGCCAGATCGTCTTCCGTCAGCCCGTCGGAATGGACAAGCGCAGCAATCAGATCTTTGGTGCTGCCTTTATACAGGCGGTGGATCAGCGTGTTTGTCGCCCATTCGTTATACTCCGCTTCCGTCACAAGCGGGGTATAGAAGAAAACCTTCCGCTTTTCCTGCGCGACAACGCCTTTCGTCACCAGCCGGGAGACCAGGGTTTTCACAGTGGTGGCTTCCCAGCCCTTTCGTTTCTGTAATTGTTCCCGGATTACTGTGATGGGCAGAGCGTCCTCCGCTTCCCATAGAACCTTCATCACATCCAGCTCCGAATCGGATATTTTCTCGGCAAGAGCTTTCATGAATCTTTCTCCTTGAGTTACAATTGTAGTCTTGATGAGCACACCATATCATAGAAGACTACGTTTGTCAACTGTTATTTTCAAAATTATTTCAAAGATCAACAAAAAGTATAGCAGAGTGGACATTATTTGTCCACTCTGCCGTCGTAAAACGGGATTATTTTTCCTGAAACAGGAAATGCAACAAAAACACAGACCTCCAACTCTACATTTATTTAGGTCACATAATGGAGAGAGAGGAGTGAGAAGCGGTGCAGTTTATTTAAGGAGGTCATACACAGGGCGCAAAATCAGGTCAAAACGTGCCTGAATATATTTTTTATAAAACTCTTTTTGCAGATCAGAGATGCCATCTACCCCATCAATGAAAGTATTGATTGTATTAAGATTTATTTCAGGGAATATTCTTAACAATGCGCTATTGCAATCGCTGTTTGCAGCCTGATGTATATAATCATAATAGTTGATTTTTCTCCCATTCTGTTTAATGGCAGAAGTAGGGAACTGAAAAACCCTTGCGTGCAGCTCTGATGGATCATTCAATACTTTGTGAATCACATTTTCATCTGCTTGCGGCAGAAGACAACTGCCACAATCAAAGACAGGGGCAATCACTGCGGTATCGGAACTTTCATCATAGAGAAATCCCCAGTTACCATTGTGCCGGTCAAAGTTACCGAGAAGGGCATCTACGATAAAAACATTCCAGAAGTGACAACTCAGTTCAACAGGTGAAACATACGTTTGCTTTTCGATTGCATCCATGATATCAGCAACCTCAGTTCCACTGCCATTGCTATCAGAATCCAGAACAGTATTTTTGATGGAACAAAAATCAAAAAGCCGCTTACTACCGGTGGCAAAATCCTGGCAGGCACATACAAGCTTTTCCTTTCCTTTAACAGTAAAGGTACCAAGAATTGTCTGTTGAGCGGAGATGCCGATCAAATTGAAAATGCTACTGGCAATATGCTCACTGATGCAACTGTTTGTGTAAGATAATTCTGTAGGCCTCCCGGAACCGGAAGGAGGAAATTTGAGCATATAGATTTCTCCGTTGTATTGCACGGCGATTTTGCTGCCGTTAGCCCCGTTATATGCTCTGCCCGGAATAATGCGGCATTGTGTGAAATCAATCATGCATTACCCCCGAATAAGTATTTTTTGCGCAGGTAGTCAGCATGTTCCGGAGTAATAGCACTGTCACTGATTGCTGCCATATTGATGCTGCCATAGAGCTCTCCCCAAAGACAGTCAAGCAGAGTGCTGTGATTTTTCAGGCCTTCTTTATAGGCATCCAGGTCATGCTGAAGGTATTCCGGCAAACCATGTTCATAAGCACGTTCGCGTTCAGCTTGAAGAATACCGTCCTCCGTGAGTGCTTCCATAGAAACGCCAAGCATTTTAGCCAGTTTATAGACTGTTTCGGCAGAACACTTTTCCAGTTTTGTTTTTCCGCTGCAGATATCATTCAAAGTAGCATGCGGGATACCTGCTTGAACAGCAAGCCTGTACTTTGTCATATTTCGCTGTTCCAACAAATCATTAAGTATCATCTTGCTTCCTCCTTAACGAATAATATTATATCGGCATACCGGAATAAAGTCAACAAGGGATTTTAATTATCAGGAAGAAAGCACACAGGAAGATTTGTGTAATTATGGTTTACATATTAGAGAACCTGCTACGATGATGTATACCTGAAGTGCATCTTCATCACTTTGTACCAGTCAAGAAAAGTGGAAACAAAAACATACCAGTTATTGTGCATTGGTTCAAACTTTTTCAGTTGAGCCAATGGGGAAGAAGGCCGAGAAATAGGGGGCTCCTGTCCATTGGTTCAATGAGCCAATGGGGAGACGGGATGAGCCAATGCGCAGGATCATGAATAAGCTGAGGATAGGAGCGGAACCAAATAAAAACCGAGGTTATTCGCGACGAAAGGAATCTTTCTCTTGATAATTTCGAAAACCGGAATATAATGAACTATCATGATCAACTGTAAAGACGGGTTTGCTTTATGTGGTATTTCTTTTATCTTGTCAGGTCGCTTGATATCGCGTATTATCTGACGGCTATGCTGATGGGCGTCGGGAGCTATCTTGTCCTGAGAAATCTGAAGGTCAGCAGAAAGCAATGCATTGCGGCTGCCCTGCTGATTGCTTATATCTTTTTGATTCTGGCTGTAACCGTTCTTTCCAGAAGCCAGCTGGCGGTAAAAACGCTGATCTATTCTCCCTTCTGGAAATATCTTGAGATTATCCGCGGCAGCGAAAAAGCCTATTCACTTGCAACGGAAATTCTGCTGAATATTCTGATGCTTGTGCCGGTCGGGTTCCTGCTCCCGATGCTGGTGGACAAGAATACGCTTTTATACGGATTTCTGTGCTGCCTGAGCATTGAGGTTTTCCAGCTGGTGACGCGGAGAGGATATT
>JAFUGY010000030.1 GCA_017469115.1 Oscillospiraceae bacterium | reverse complement strand
ATATAAAACTCCTTTGGTCCTCTATTTCTATTTTTCATTGTCTTTGCTCCTTATCGTTTATTCTTCTGATATAAGAGCAAAGCCTGAGGAATTCATTTCCTCCACACAGTCTCCTCAGGCTCTGCGTGGAGCAAAAACAATGCAAAGAATCATTTTCTCATCTCCTCGAATCATTTGAATCTATTGCCATACTATCGTTCTGACCTTAGCAAGGCATACCAGCTTGCATCACAGATACCCTGGTTGTTTCTATCTGAGCTTCGCAAAGTGCCTTCATATTTCATACCGCACTTTTTCATGACCATACCGGAATGCGGATTTCTGGGATCATGACGGCTTTCAATACGGTTCGCTCCAACCTTATCAAAAAAGAAGTCCATTGTAGCTTTCAGGGCCTCCGACATGATTCCCTGATGCCACCAGGTTTTTCCAAGGCAGTAGCCGATATGAACCATATCGATGTCATCATTTATTTGCACTGCAGAAATACTTCCGACCGGATCGCTTCCATGTTCTTTCAGGACAATTGCCCACTGATAAAAACAATCCTTTGAATAGCATGAGATCCAGTCTTCCAATACTGCCTTACTGACACCGATACCGGTATGTGCAGGCCATGTCAGATATTTTGTAACATTGGGATCAGAAGCCCAGTTTCTGAACATTGCTTCCGCATCACCGGTTTCAAATCTTCTCAGAATCAATCTGTCTGTTTCCAATAGTTGAGTACCACAGTGTCGCATTTTTAATCTCCTGTCATAACCCCAGATTTCGCCGGGCTTCCTCATTGTTCTTAAGGATCATCCCTGCCTTCTCACAAGTCATAACCTCCAAGCAGCTGCCGCAGGTTTCAACCCTTTTGCTGGAAGCGCACCGGCGGATCGGGCAGAGTGATTCACAGTACGGAGTTTTCACACCGTCGATCCGGCATCCAACGCAATTGATCATCTCCGGTGTAATCTCCACGCCGTTCAGTTCCGACCAGAGTTTTGCAACCTTTTTCCGCAGCGTGTCGTCGTTATTCATCGTAGCCATCCGGGCTTCGCAGGTTTCACAGTTAAGGCCACAATAGGCAATGAATTCTTTCCTTTTCATACTCCTCCGTTCACAATTGCGGCGTACTGCTCCTCCGGAATCATGGGGGTGCCGATCTCTGCCAGCAGTGATTCATTGATCTCGCCTGTCTCGGCATATTGCCTTCCGGCCTGTTTCACAAGCGCCAGCCGCGGTTCAGTCACAGCAGCCGCCTCCGGCGCGTTGAACATGGGGCTTTCCGGGACGGTGATGATGGTATGGCTGCCCGGAAAACATAGTTTGAACCCCGCCACGGCAGGCTCGAAGTTGTGCCTGCTGTTGGGGAATCCGCAGCCGCAGATCATCAGATAACGCAAATGGGAAAAGTCCGCCTGACCGACATGCTCGTACCGATCGCCGACCTTCTGCATTGCCATGCTGCTGAGGGGAAGTGTCCGATCCAGCAGAGCCTTCAGCGGGGCGGGCATCCCGTAGCAGTATAAGGGAAAGCTCCAGATCAGCAGATCGCTTGTCAGGATCTCCTCCAGTATCTCCCGCATATCGTCATCATGGACACAGGTCCCGCCGTTTCTCATGCAGGAAAAACAGCCGGTACAGAATTCGATGTGTTTGTCGATCACTTGGATGATATGTATATCATGTTTAGTTGCTTCGTTCATCCCCTCCAGAAAGGCTCGCGTGATGTGCATGGTTTCGCTGTGCTCTCGCTTGGGGCTGCCGTTTAATACCAGAATTTTCATTTTTCATCCACCTCTTCCTGTTTTTCTACATTCCCTTCTTCCGATATAGATT
>JAFUGY010000029.1 GCA_017469115.1 Oscillospiraceae bacterium | reverse complement strand
TCCGCAATCTTGCGGAGGCGGTGGGAGAGGCAGCTTTTCGTCACGGGAGGGTTGGAGAGTTTGGCAAGGTCGGAAAGGCTGGCCGCCGGATTCGTGATGCGCAGAAGGGCGGCATCTTTGAGCGGTTCCGGCAGGGTATCAAGCCCGTAGCGGGCGGAATAGCGGCGAATGGCCAGAATCTGCTCCTGAGCGGCTGAAACAGTTTTATCCGCATTGGCGCTGTCACAGTTGATCTGGCGGGTGACGGTGTTGCGCATTTCCTTTTCCACTTTGGCCGTCAGAACATTCATGGAAGGAACGGATGCCCCGATGGTGGTGAGAAAATCGGCAATGGCGTCACTCTGCTTGAAATAGAGCAGGGCATTGCCGCTGCGCTGTGACAGGCGGGGCGAAAAGCCGAGCTCCTGCATGAGGGAAACCGTCTCCCGGGCAACGCTTTGATGGCTTGTAGCGAGTTCCAGATGAAACCGGCGCTCCGGGTCCGTCACGCTGCCGCCGGCGAGAAAAGCCCCCCGCAGGAAGGAAATCCGGCAGCATTCTTCTTCGAGAATGGCAAAATTGACATGGTGAGAGACGGTGGCAGCACGGTCTCCCCCGAAGGCTTGGAAGATGACATCTATTTTTTCCGGGTCCGTGATCAGGAGACTGCGCCGCCCGGCTGAGGAATCCGGCGGGAGAACATCGAAAGAGAGGCCGAAGGCTTTGCGGAACAGCTTCGGCAGGCGTGCTGCAAAAGGCGCATTGGAGGTGGAAATGCGGATCAGCTCCGATGAAAAGGTATGGCAATAGAGAAGCACCCCGCAGCTTTCTGCAACAGCGCAGCAGCGGCGTTCGAGCTTCTGGCGGCATATTTCTTCTTTTGCATCAAAAGAAAAAGACATGAGATACCTCAAAGGTATAGGATACAGGGGTCAGGAGACAGGGGTCAGGGCGAAACGGAGTTTCGCAGGGAATAGGGGGATTAGGGGGTAGGGAGATTAGGGGGTAGGGAATAGGGAATAGGGATCACGCTGCGGCGGGAAAAACAGGATACAGGGGTCAGGGGCGGACGAGAATGATTTCCGGCTGGAGGGAGACCTGCTTCTGGCGCAGGACTTCGTCGTGAACCAGAGTGAGAAGGCGGCGGAGGTCTTCGGTGGTGGCGTTGCCGGTGTTGACGATGAAGCCCGCATGCTTTTCCGACACCTGCGCCCCGCCGACAGACGTCCCTTTTAATCCGCATTCTTCAATCAGGGCTGCGGCAAAATACCCCTCCGGGCGGCGAAAAGCGCTCCCGGCCGAGGGGAGATCCAGCGGCTGTTTGTCTCGGCGGCGCTGGTTGAGTTCCTTCATTCTGGCTGCAATCTGCTCCTTCTCCCCGGGAGCAAGCAGAACGTTTGCGCTTAAAATGATGTTTCCGCCGTTTTGAAAGCGGCTCTGCCGATAACCGAAGGCGCACGCAGAGGCGGGGAGGGTGTGAATGGTGCCGTCAGCAAGGTCCAGACAGCGGACGGAGGTAATCACATCTTTCAGTTCTCCCCCATAAGCGCCGGCATTCATGAGCACACCGCCTCCGACGGAGCCCGGGATGCCCGAGGCAAATTCCAGCCCCGTGAGGGAATGCTCCAACGCAAAGGCGGCCAGACGCGAAAGCGGCAGGCCTGCGGAAGCACTGATCTCTCCGCCCGGCAAAAGGCGGACGGACTGCATTGCACCCGTGCAGAGGACGAAAAGATTTTCTGCTCCTTCATCCGGGAAGACCACATTCGTCCCGTTGCCGAGAAGATAGGGTGTGATGCCGTTTTCCTTTAAAAGGGCACACAGGCTGAGAAGAGAAGCTTCGTCTGCCGGCAGGGCAAGCACACCCACCGGGCCGCCCGACCGAAACGAGCAATGGTTTTTCATCGGCTCGTTTTCGAGAAGGGTAACGGAGGGTAGGGTTTGTTTGATTGTATTGATAATTGTTGTGTTCTTATCCATAATCGTCTTATCTTGAAGGGCTTAGCGGGCAAGGTGTCTGCAGGGAAAAGAGGAAACGGATTCTTTCTGACCCCTGTATCCTGTATCCTGACCCCTGTTCCCTAAATCATCGCGTCGATTGCCGCGTCATGGGCACCGACGAGGGTCTCAGCGGCGTTGTAGCCCATATTTTTCTGGCGGTTGTTCATGGCAGCCAGCTCCATGATGACAGCGAGGTTTCTGCCGGGCATCACCGGAATGGTGACTTTGGGCAGTTCCACCCCGAGGACGCTTTCTGTCTCATTGATGATGCCGAGGCGGTCATAGGCTTTTTTATCGTCCCAAGGTTCCAGATGGACGATCAGATCGATGGATGACTCCGGCTTGACGGCTCCGACGCCGTAAATATGGCGCACATTGATGACGCCGATGCCGCGCAGCTCCATATAATAGCGGATCAGCTCCGGCGCGGAACCCATCAGCGTATCGCGGCCGATGATTTTGATTTCAACGGCATCGTCGGCAATCAGGCGGTGGCCGCGCTTGATCAGCTCCAGAGCGGTCTCGCTTTTGCCCATGCCGCTCTCTCCCGTGATGAGCACGCCTTCGCCGTAGATCTCCACCAGCACGCCGTGGCGCGTGATCCGCGGCGCCAGATAACGGTGCAGCTTGTCAATCAGACGGGCGGAGAACTCCGAAGTATCCTGCTCGGTGATAAAGACGTTGCGGTCGAACTTTTTGGCAGCTTCCAGACACTCTTCAAACGGAGCGCACTCATGGCAGATAACAAGAGCGGCAATCGGCGTTGCCATGAGTTCGTCAAAAGCCTTCTCCCGCTGCTCCAGGGTGAGGTTTTCGAGATACGTCGTCTCGACGCGGCCGATGATCTGGATCCGGGCGGGGTCAAAGTAATCATAAAAGCCCGTGAGCTGCATGCCGGGGCGGTTGATGTCCGCCGTGGTAATCTGGGCAGTTTCATAATCGGAGGAGAGATTCAGGGGGCTGAGTTTCATCTCTTCCGCTATTTTTTTCAGGCTGACGGTGTATTTGCTCATGGCAGGTTCCTCCGAACGGTAATGTTGTCTATTATTCTAATGTACTATAATATCTTTTTTTTCGGGATCTTTCAACGTCTTTCCGTGAATTTTCCGATTTCGAAAAGAATTTTTCAAATTTTGTAAAATTTTTCTTGCAATTGACATAACGTTCTGCTATTATATCAAAGCTGTCTTTTCAGCAAAAACCATTCAAGGAGGTGCTTCAGCATGGCAAAGTGCCAGTTCTGCGACAAGGGCGTTACGTTCGGCATCAAGGTCAGCCACTCCCACAGACGTTCCAACCGCACATGGAAGCCCAATGTGAAGCGCGTGAAAGCGATTGTGGACGGTGCTCCTCAGCATGTCTACGTCTGCACCCGCTGCCTCCGCAGCGGCAAGGTTACCCGCGCGCTGTAATTGAACATGACCCGAAACAAAGCCTGTCCTACTTTATGGTGACGGGCTTTTTTCGGTTATTACGGGGGTCTTCGGATCTGTCCTCGAGAGAAGTGCGGTGAAGTTGCGCGGCGGGTAACTGTGCTCCTCGTAACAGCAAATGCCGCCGCGCTAAGATGAGTGAGCCCGGAGGTTTTGGATGAATCTCTGAGAGAAGTGCCGCGCTAAAAAAGATGTGAGAACAAAGGAGAACTGTATGAAAGAACTGGAAGAAAGAATCCGGAAGGACGGAAAAGTTAAGCCGGGCGGCGTTTTGAAGGTGGACAGCTTTCTCAACCACCAGATTGATCCTCAACTTCTCTATGCCATGGCAACGGAGCTGAAACGGCTGTATGCCGGCGTGCCCATCAATAAAATTCTGACGGTGGAGGCCTCCGGCATTGCCATTGCCTCGATGGTCGGATACGTGTTTTCCTGCCCGCTGGTGTTTGCCAAGAAAAGCAAGACCATCAATATTTCCGACGATGTGTGGTCTGCCGATGTGGTGTCGTTCACACACGGCGGGACGAACCGGGTGATGGTTTCAAAGGAATATCTCGGCGCAGGGGACTGCGTGCTGATTGTGGATGATTTTCTGGCAACAGGGGCTGCGCTTGTAGGCTTGAAGGCCATCTGTGAGCAGGCCGGCGCAACGGTTGCCGGCGCGGGAATTGCGATTGAAAAGGTCTTTCAGGGCGGCGGAAACCGGCTGCGCGCGGAAGGAATGCGCGTGGAATCCCTCGCAAAAATCCGTTCTATGACGGATAATGGACTTGAGTTTGAGAACTGACTTTCCTTTTCGGCGTTTTGCACAAAAAATATCCCTAAAATTTATGTAAAATGCCGAATTTTGGGGTTGACAAATCGCAAACCTTCGTTTATGATATAGCCCTAAATTGAATATCGCTTCGATATATGCAAAAGATAAGGTTTTGTGTCTCTACCCGGTGCCGTAAATACCGGACTATCGATGGATTTTTTATAGCCGCATCGGTTTGAGCCATGGGATTATTCTCTTCGCTGTACCGGTGCGGCATTCTAAATTAAAAGGAAGGGATTTCTTCAAACATGAAAAAAATCATCTCTCTGCTCCTGGTCCTCGTTATGGTCGTTGCCCTCGGTGCTTTCAGTGCATCCGCTGACGCCGTCAAAGTCGGCCTCATCACGCTGCACGATGAAAACTCCACCTACGACAACAACTTCATCACTGCTACGCAGGAAGCCTGCGCAAAGATGGGCGCTGAGCTCGTCATCAAGACCGGCGTTTCCGAAGGCGAAGATTGCTATGAAGTTGCCTGCGACCTCGCTGACGACGGCTGCGACATCGTTTTTGCCGACAGCTTCGGCCATGAAGACTACATGATCCGTGCAGCAAAGGAATATCCTGAAGTTCAGTTCCTGCATGCTACCGGCTACCAGGCTCAGATTGTTAACCTCGATAACTTCCACGATGCATTTGCTTCCATCTACGAAGGCCGCTACCTCGCAGGTGTTGCTGCAGGCCTCAAGCTCCAGGAAATGATCGACAACGGCGTTCTCACCGATGCAAACTACGATGAAAACGGCAACGTGAAAGTCGGTTATGTCGGCGCTTACACCTATGCAGAAGTTATTTCCGGCTACACCTCCTGGTTCCTCGGCGTTCGCTCTGTTGTTCCCAACACATCCATGAAAGTTACCTTCACCGGTTCCTGGTACGATGAGACTGCTGAAAAAGAAGGCGCAAACACTCTGATTGCTGACGGTGCTGCTCTTCTCTCTCAGCATGCTGACTCCATGGGTGCTCCGACCGCTTGCGAGACTGCCGGTGTTCCCGACGTTACCTACAACGTACCGACCGGCGATGCCTGCCCCAACACCTATGTGATCTACTCCCGCATCAACTGGGCTCCTTACGTTGAGTATGCAATCCAGTGCGTCACCGACGGCACTGCCATCGACACCGACTGGGTCGGCACCTTCGCAACGGATTCCGTTCAGGTCGGCAGCATCGGCGCTGCAGCTGCTGCAGGCACCGAGGAGAAACTTGAAGAAGTCAAGGCACAGCTCCTCTCCGGCGAGCTCCACGTCTTTGATTGCTCCACCTTCACCGTAAACGGCGAAACTCTCACCGCTGAGAACAATGAGCATGTTGTAGACGGCTACTTTGCAGAATCCGCCTCTCAGTCTGCTCCTTACTTCGATCTCCAGATCGATGGCATCAGCCTCCTCAACACCGTATTCTGATTTTAGTCATCCGAATATATCGTTCTTAAAAGCTCCGGCTTTACCCCCGGAGCTTTTCTTTTCATCTCAGGCAGATTGACCGGACAGGAGAAGCTCCTGTTTCATCAGAGGGAGGAATTTTTTTGAACAGCAATATCCCTATTGTAAAAATGAGAAATATTACCAAGCGCTTTGGCTCCAAAGTGCTTGCTAACGACAAGGTTTGGCTTGATATCTACCGCGGCGAGATTCTTTCGATTTTGGGGGAAAACGGAAGCGGGAAAACTACATTGATGAACATGTTATCCGGCATTTACTTCCCGGATGAGGGTTCGATTGAAGTGGACGGCAAAGAGGTGGTCATCCGCTCCCCGAAGGACGCCTTCGCCCTCGGGATCGGCATGGTGCACCAGCATTTCAAGCTTGTCGACGTGCTGACGGCTGCAGAAAACATCGTTCTCGGGCTGGAAGAGCCCTTTGATATGAAAGCCGCTTCGGAGAAAATCCGCGAGATCTGTTCCCGGTACGGTTTTGATGTGAATCCGGACCAGAAGATCTACGACATGTCCGTTTCCCAGAAGCAGACCGTGGAAATCGTAAAGGTTCTGTACCGCAACGCCAACATTCTGATTCTCGATGAGCCGACTGCCGTGCTGACGCCGCAGGAGACGGACAAGCTTTTCGCGGTGCTTCGCAATATGCGCTCCGACGGCAAGGCAATCGTCATCATCACCCATAAGCTCCACGAAGTGGAGGAGATTTCCGACCGTGTCGCTATTCTCCGGAAAGGCCAGTTTGTCGGTGACGTGCTGACCAAAGACACCAACGCCGAAGAAATGACCAATATGATGGTCGGGCATGCCGTAACGCTGAATATTGAACGGCCGGATCCGGTTGATCCCAGACCAAAGCTGGAAGTGGAAAATCTGTCCGTCCGTTCTCAGGACGGGGTTTTGAAGCTGGACAATGTCTCCTTCACGCTCAACAGCGGAGAAATTCTCGGGATTGCCGGGATTTCCGGCTGCGGACAGAAGGAGCTGTTGGAGGCAATCGCCGGTCTGCAGGTCGCGGAATCCGGTTCCATCCGTTATATTGAGGAAGACGGCAGCCGGGATGAGCTTCTCGGAAAAGATCCTCTTGAAATCCGCCAGAAAGGCGTTGCGCTCTCCTTTGTGCCGGAGGACCGGCTCGGCATGGGCCTTGTGGGCAACATGGACCTTGCCGACAACATGATGCTCCGTTCCTTCCGCCGCGGGCATTCCTTCCTCACAGACCGGAAATCTCCCCATACGCTGGCAGAGCACGTCGTCCACGATCTCGAAGTTGTCACACCGAGCATCTCCACGCCGGTGCGTCGGCTGTCCGGCGGCAACGTACAGAAAGTGCTGGTCGGCCGTGAAATTGCGGCTGCTCCCTCCATTCTCCTCACCGCCTATGCCGTGCGCGGGCTGGACGTAAACTCCTCTTATGTGATTTATGACCTGCTGAACAAGCAGAAAAAAGCCGGCGTCGCGGTGTTGTACGTCGGCGAAGATCTGGATGTTCTTCTCGAACTCTGCGACAGAATTCTGGTACTCTGCGGCGGAAAAGTCAGCGGGATTGTTGACGGCCGCGGAGCAGATAAGCGTAACATCGGCATGATGATGACATCCCTCGGAGGTGAAGCATGAAAAACAAAGAGCCTCTTTTCCATATTGTCAAACGGGATGACCTTCCCCTTACCAAAGTCTGGGCCATTCGCCTGATTGCAATTGCCCTGGCTCTTATTCTCTGCAGCGTCGTCACGGTGCTTCTCACCAAGCTGAATCCGCTGGATGTCTTCAACGCAGTGATCAAGGGCGCTTTCGGTTCCAAGCGGAAAACCTGGGTTACCATGCAGAATACTTCCGTTTTGCTTCTGATCGCCCTCGCCGTTACGCCGGCATTTCGCATGCGGTTCTGGAACGTCGGCGGGGAAGGGCAGATTCTGATGGGCTGCTGGGCGGCAGCTGCCTGCATGATCACCCTGACGGACAAAGTGCCAGAATGGCTTCTGATTGTTCTGATGATTGTTGCAAGCATCGTCTGCGGAGCCCTCTGGGCGGCAATTCCCGCTTATTTCAAGGCAAAATGGAACACCAACGATACGCTTTTCACCCTAATGATGAACTATATTGCGACGCAGCTGGTCGCCTGCTTTGCCATCATCTGGGAAAACCCGAAGGGTTCCGGCACCATCGGCATCATCAACAATGCTTCCGAATTCGGCTGGATCCAGATCGGCAACAAGTATCTCCTGCCCATCATAGTGGCCCTGGTGATGACAATTGCCACCTATATCTACCTCAACTTTACCAAGCACGGGTATGAAATTGCCGTTGTGGGCGAAAGCGAGCGCACAGCGCGTTACATCGGCATCAAGGTAGAGCGTGTGATGATTCGCACCCTGCTTCTTTCCGGCGGAGTATGCGGGCTTGTCGGGCTGATTCTCGTAGCCGGCATCAACCACACGCTGACCACCACCCTGGCCGGCGGGCGCGGCTTTACCGCCGTTATGGTCAGCTGGATGTCGCACTTCAATCCCTTCACCATGATTCTGACAAGCTTTTTGCTGGTTTTCCTGAATCGCGGTGCCAGTGAAATTGCAACAACCTTCAGCCTGAATACATCTTTTTCCGATATTCTGACCGGTATTATCATCTTCTTCATCATCGGGTGTGAGTTTTTCATCCGCTATCGGATCAGTTTTCACGGCAACGCCAAGAAAAGGGAGGGTTAATTGTTATGTTTGGCTTCCTTTCAACCTTTATTCCCCGTGCAATCGTCCAGGGCATTCCTCTGATTTTCGGCTGTACGGGAGAAATTCTGACGGAGAAGTCCGGCAATCTGAATCTCGGGATTCCGGGTGTCATGTATGTCGGCGGAATCTGCGGGGTTATCGGCGCCTTCTTTTATGAGCAGGCCGCAGCAGCCTCCGGGCAATTCAGCAATGTGCTCTCTCTTCTGATTCCGCTTGTATGCTGCCTTCTCGGTTCGCTTCTGATGGGGCTGCTCTACTGCTTTTTAACGGTTACCCTGCGCTCCAACCAGAATGTGACCGGCCTTGCCATGACGACCTTCGGCGTCGGCTTCGGCAACTTTTTCGGCGGCTCTCTGATCAAACTGTCCAATTCTTCGATGACGTCGGTAGTCCTGTCGCGTACAAGCCTGGTGTATAAAACGTCTCTTCCCTTTGCTTCCTCTCTCGGCTGGTTCGGAAATATGTTTCTCTCTTACAGCTTTCTGGCTTACGTGGCAGTGCTTCTGGCTTTGATTTCCTCCTACGTCCTGAAAAAAACACGCACCGGCCTCCAACTCCGTGCGGTAGGAGAAAGCCCTGCAACTGCTGATGCGGCCGGCATCAACATCACCCGTTACAAGTACGCTGCAACCTGCATCGGCTGCATGATTGCAGGTCTCGGCGGGCTCTATTATGTGATGGACTATGCCTGCGGTGTCTGGAGCAACGATGCCTTCGGCGACAGAGGCTGGCTTGCCATTGCCCTTGTGATTTTCGCAATCTGGCGTCCGGGAACCGGGATCTGGTCCTCCTTCCTGTTCGGCGGGCTCTATATTCTGTATCTCTATCTCCCCACCACGATGGATCATATGGAACTCAAGGAACTGTACAAGATGATCCCTTATGTGATGACTGTGATCGTCCTGATTCTCACCAGCATGCGCAACCGGCGTGAGAATCAGCCGCCTGCCTCTCTCGGATTGGCATATTTCCGGGAAGAACGATAGGTTCAAACTGTTTTCTCTTCTGCCGACGCTGCTCCTTTTTTGGGGAACAGCGTCGGTTTTTTACCGGAAAAAGCTATCGACGGAGGCACAGATTTGTGGTATACTGTATAAATCCGAAGTTATTCCTATTTGAAGGAGCATGATTCGCATGAACAGAAAAACAAATGCATTCTGGGCAGCACTTACCATTCTGATTGTACTTGCTGCTCTGGTGCTGTGTTTTATGGGGCAGATCAGAGGCATTCTTTTTGCCAGGCCTTCCGGAAATCCGCAGAGCGCCGTCACGGGTTTTTTTGATGCACTGAAAGCCGGCAGCTATGACACTGCCTGCAGTTATCTGGAAAACTATTCTTCCCTCGGCCTTGATCAAATGCCTGCCAGTGAAGAAGGGCAGCTGATGCTCTCTGCACTGAAAAGAAGTTATGATTATTCTCTTTCCGGCAACCTTGTCCTCCTGGGGACAAAGGCAAGCCAGAAAGTTCTTTTGCGTTATCTCGATCTTGATGCATTGCATGAAGCCGCTATGGCCCGAACGGATTTGGATTATTCCTCTGCACTGCGGGAAATTCTCTCCAATCCGGACAGTTGCTGCACCAGCGATTTTTATGATGTGACCATCAATTACACGGACGGAAAGTGGCTGATGGTGCTGGATAATGATCTTTTGACCGCTCTTCAGGGCGGCAGGGGATAAGGTACGGAGGAAATCATGAACAACGACGATTTTGGACTTGATCTTTCGATAGACGATATTCTGTCGGAGTTTACGGAGAGCTCTGCTGCACGTACGGGCTCTTTGGCCGATGAGTCCCTGCCTCAACCTCCCGAGAGAGAAGAACCGGTCCCTGAAAGCGAATACGACTTTTCTGCGGAAGAAACCGCTGTCTATACGACGGTTCCCCCCGAAACTACGGAAGACAAAATCACCCATTTTGCCGACAAATACAGAAAGCCTGCCCCTGGTAATGAAGCAAAGGAAAGCACCTCCTACCAGCACGAAGATGATTCAGCTTCCCGCCGCTCCGGAGGGGAAAAAGCATCACATTCCCGCGGAAAGACCGAAGAACAGCGTCTGGAAGAGAAAAACGAAAAACAGGCCAGGAAAGAAGCTCTGAAAGCGGAAAAAGAGGCAAAACGGGCCGAAAAGCAGGCACGGAAAGCCGAGAAAGCCGCAGCACGCCTCGAAAAGCCGCCCCGTGACACGTTTGCCGATGTTATGCCCCGCTGGCTGGTCCGGTTTGTGGGGCTGATTCTCACCTCTGTCCTGCTGTTATTTGTGCTGTGCCGCGTTGTCCCGGCTTCAGGCTCTGCCGCATCGACAAAAGCGCCCCTGAAATCCGTCGACATCTCTGCAACCGTCAACCGGTACGCGTCAGAGAAGGCGAGAGAAGCTGCCCTTGCCGCAAGTGCACACGCAGAAGAACTTGCGCTCCAGCAGGCTCTTGAAGAAGCTGCCGCCGTGAAAACCGTTTATAAAATTGCCGAGGATGCAACGGTTGCCCCGGCTCCGCTGGTCTCCGGTTTCGGTCAGGTAAGCACGGCAAATGCCGCCGAGATTATGAATATCATTCAGCAGGCACGGGATCTCGGGCTTTTGGATGCCGATGAACGGGTTGTATTTGATCCGAATGTCGAGTTTAACACCGGGTCTTACTATCAGGATATTCAGTACTATCTGGACGATACTCTTCTTGTCATCTGCTGGAAGGAAATCATCGACGGAAATACCTGCACCTTCTGTGAAGTGAAAATGCAGGACGGTTCTCAGATTCGCAGAAAGCTCGCCGGCGATATGTTCGGGTCCGACATTCTGGAATACACAACCTCCATGCACAAAGCCACCAACGCGGTTGTTTCGATGAATGCCGACTATTACCGCTTCCGCGATATGGGCATCGTCGCCTATAACCGGCAGCTCTACCGCTTCAACGAAAGCCTTTATCTGAACCGCTACGGACAGGATCTGAAAAAATACAACTGCGTCGACACGCTGTTCGTCACCGCTTCCGGAGACTTTCTTTTCTTCCATCAGTATGAAGAGACAACCCCGGAAGCCATGCAGCAGTTTATTCTGGACAACGATATTATCTTCTCCGTTGCCTTCGGACCGGTTCTGGTGGAAAACGGCGTGCTCAATGCCAGCCGTGATTTTGAAGAAGAATGGTATCCCATCGGCGAAGTCAATACCGGGTATTCCCGTGCCGGGATCGGCCAGGTCGGGAAGCTTCACTATCTGTACATGTCCCTCAACCACTCCGATGAAAAACAAGCCCGTTGGCGCGTCAAAGAATTTGGCCAGCACTTCTATGAAAAAGGTGTGCTCAACGCCTACAATCTCGACGGAGGACAGACGGGAGAAATCGTCTTCCAGGGAAATGAGGCCTATAACCACGTAGACCATGTAAACGGCACAAGTTCGCGCCAGGTCAGCGACATGATCTATTTTGCTTCCGCAATTAACGGAGAGGAGGTCACACAATGAACAGCAACACCGTTGCGATCTATTTCAACGATCTGGTCATTTACTGGTCCTCTGTGATGATTTTTTGCGGAGCCCTTGCCTTTCTCACGATGACGCTTGCACTCTGGAAGCCGAAAAATCCGCGCTCTGCCGCATTGGGTTGCTTTTTCCCTCTCACCATTTTGTTTTCCTTCCTGTTCAGCAGGCTAATCCACTGGTATTTCAATATGGAGCAGTATGCGGAATCTTTCGGTGCCGGCACATTCAGCAGCATTCTTCCCGCTTTTACCCGTTTCAGCATCGGCAGCTACTGTCTTCCGGGAGTTATTCTCGGGATCTGCCTCGCCGCCTGGATCGTCAGCAAACTCGGCTATGTCACGTCTGCCGGCCGTCTGCTCGATTTTGCAGCTCCCGGAACCTGTCTTCTGATCTTCTTTATTCGTCTCAGCGCTTTGTTTAACGGCAGTTTTATCGGAAAACGCCCCGTCACGACCATTTCTTTCCTGCAGCGCCTGCCGTTTTGCGTCACGGTAACGGATTCCGCCGGAAATGTTTCTTATCGGCCTGCCATCTTCTTTCTGGAAGCTCTGCTGATGATGATTGCCTTTTTTGCACTGCTCTCCTTCTTCTACAATTACCGGACTGCAAAAATGTATTACCCCTGCCGCAGCACCGGCAATGTATGGAAGATGTTCCTGATCTCTTACGCAGCCATTGAAATTCTGACGGATTCTTTGCGGACCGACAAACCCCTGATGCATTTCACGTTTCTGAACAAGCTGAATGCCTATTCCGCTTTTATCAGCATCGCACAGGTGGCAGCGCTTGCCTTCCTGCTGATTGTTTTCTTTTACTATTATGTCTGTTCCATCCGTTCCAACGGTTTTCGCTGGAAACATGCTGTTGCACTCCTCCTCTTCCTCGCATGCATTGCAGGCTTCGGGTATTTCGGAGAATACAGCATTCAGCGTTACGGAGCCGTGCTCAGCGGATATCTCAGCATGGTGATCTCCCTGTTTGTTGCGGTGCTCCTTTGCAGGCTGCTCTATAATTCCTGCGCTCCGGAGCTGGATTACTACGACTGACATTATTATACGATTCTCACAATTTTCAACAAAGAAACAGGCGGTTTTTCAGCCGCCTGTTTCTGTTTTTTCCAAAAATGGATTTTTTCATTTTTTTCTCTTGCAAAAACAGTTTTTCTGGTATATCATGCCACAAGGTTACAACAGATTTTTAAGTTCGGTACAGAGATGCCGGCAAAATCGCTTATATAGATTGGCGCTTTTCAGAGCGCTTTGCTGTTTGCGTGTCTTGCCGGAGAAGGCAAGGCATTTTTTTATTGCCGGAGGCTGCAGATGAAGCTGAAATCACAGATTATGGACGCCCAAGCCATGAAGCGTGCGCTGATGCGCATCTCACACGAGATTGCGGAGAAAAACAGAGGCGTGGAAAACGTCCGGCTGGCGGGGATTTTGCGCAGGGGAGACCCGATTGCAATGATGATCCAGTCAAACATTCAGCTGATTGAAGATGTAGTCGTCCCCTGCGGCAGCATTGATATCGGCTTCTACCGCGATGATCTGACTTCTCTCTCTGAAAATCCGCTTGTCCGTTCCGCACAGCTTCCTTTTGACGTCAATGATAAAGACATTGTCCTTGTCGACGACGTTATTTTCACGGGGCGCACGGCAAGAGCTGCCATTGAAGCCGTGGTTCGCTGCGGCAGACCAAGGACGATTCAGCTTGCCGTTCTGATCGACAGAGGGCACAGGGAACTGCCGATTCGGGCGGATTATGTCGGGAAAAACATTCCCACCTCCCGCTCTGAGCTGATTGAAGTCCGTCTCCCGGAATACGACGGGGAAACCGGCGTCTTCCTGATGGATCTCAATTCTTAAACTGCCATACGGGCAGGGCATTCTTCACTTCGTTATCCAAAATATTTTATATAAGGGGATATGAAAAACTATGGGCAAATCTCAGAAAGCAAATGACGCAATTTACGACGCACGTTCTCTCGGAACCCCAAAAATGCTGGTTCTCGGCCTGCAGCACATGTTCGCCATGTTCGGGGCAACGGTTCTCGTCCCTGCATTGACCGGACTTGACGTCGCAACCACGCTTCTTTTTGCAGGTCTCGGCACGCTGTTGTTCCACTTCATCACCGGGCGTAAGGTTCCGGCCTTCCTCGGCAGTTCCTTTGCTTTCATCGGCGGTTATGCAGCAATCGCGCCAAACGGCGACCCTGCTCTGCTTCCTTATGCATGCTTCGGTGTCGCAATCGCCGGCTTGATGTATGTCATCCTTGCATCCTTGTTCAAAGCCTTCGGTGTAAAAAAGGTCATGCGTTTCTTCCCGCCTATTGTCACCGGCCCGATCATTATTGCAATCGGTCTCACGCTCTCCTCTTCCGCCATTGCAAACTGTGAATCCAACTGGCTGATCGCTGTCGTTGCCATCGCAGTGGTCATCGGTTTCAATATGTGGGGCAAGGGAATGGCAAAAATCGTTCCCATCCTGCTGGGTGTTCTGGTTTCCTATGTTCTGGCCGTCATCATCGACCCCGCTGCCCGCGCCAATGTCGCTTCCGCAGTCGGTCAGGCAAAATGGTTCGGCCTTCCCATCTACTGGAACCGCACAGTATTCAGCCTCTTCAACGGAAATCTCGATACCAGCCTTCTCTGGTCCTCCATCCTCACCATCGTCCCGCTTTCTCTTGCAACAATGGTAGAGCATATCGGTGATATCTGCGCAATCTCCTCTACCTGCGAACGCAACTTCATGCAGGATCCCGGCTTCAACCGCACCCTTCTCGGTGACGGCCTTGCAACCACCCTCGCCTCTCTCTTCGGCGCACCGGCAAACACCACTTACGGTGAAAACACGGGTGTTCTCGCCCTGACAAAGGTTTATGATCCCCGCGTGATCCGCATCGCTGCCTGCTTTGCAATCATCGTCTCCTTCTGCCCGAAGTTTGCAGCGCTTGTCTCCGCTATGCCGACTGCTACCATCGGCGGTGTGTCCCTGATCCTCTACGGTATGATCTCCGCAGTCGGTGTCAGAAACGTGGTAGAAAATAAAGTGGACTTCTCCAACTCCCGCAACGTCATCATCGCCGCTCTGATCCTCGTCCTTGCCATCGGCATCAACTACTCCTCTTCCGGTGCCATCCGGCTCGGCATTGTGAGCTTCTCCGGCCTTGCCGTAGCATCCATCGTCGGGATCGCCCTGAATGCTCTCCTCCCCGGAAAAGACTACGAGTTCGTTCAGGAAGACGAAGGCTCCACTTCCGTCAACTTCAAAGTATAATAGAATAGTACGAATATCAAAAAACCATCGGTCTGCACGCTTTGTACAGACCGATGGTTTTTTTGATGGAACCTGTATTACGCTCCGGCAGGATTTTCCGGGATTGCTGTAGCAAAATAGAGGATATCGCTTGTATAGCGTTCATTTCCAAACTGGACGGGGCTGACAAGCTCACCGTTTACAACCGTGCAGCAGGTCTGGCCTCCGTCAAGCGTATAAGCTTTCACACAGCCGCGCTTTACCATGGCGTCCGCTGCCTGGCGCAAATTTGCATAATGATAGAGATGCCCTGTTCCGCAGTTCAGATTCATCGTGAGATAGTGGTGTTCTCCGAGCATTCCGATGGCTGCACGGGCGTAGGTATCCCAGATCTCTCCCCATTGATAATTCCCGGGCGTAACATCCACACCGTTGTCAATCATCACAGGTCCAAAACAGATGGAATACAGAATATTATTTTCTTCTACAAAGCGCTGCGCTTCTTCGATGGTGGAAAACTGATTTCGATAGGAAAAATGCATATCTCCGTCTGCATCAATATAGCAGACGTCACAGGTGGAGGGCTCAAAGCGATAGATGGTGCGGTTATATACCACGATGCCGCAGTTTCTGCCGTGATGATAGAGATCCCCTCCCACTGCCAGAACCGCATTGGCCTGCTGGGCCAGCTGGGTAGCATAGAAAAAGTGCTGATACTCATAATCGTCTCCGGCAATCTTGCGGCGAAACTGCGACCCGTCTGCCACAAAAACCTCCGAAAAAGTGCCGACCATGCCGGCTTCTTCCTCCTGCCATTCCAGCATCAGAAGGCTGTCATCCAGATAATAGCGAATCGGGGATCCGTTTACATAGGGTACATCCGGAGACCAGCAGAGTTTCTGATCTCCGATCAGTTTTCGTGCGGTAAAACTCTCCAGAACAGCAGAGACCTCCGTAGGGTCGTACGTCATGCCGAATTTTGTCTGATCCGGCAAAGGACCCTTCACGGCGGCCTCTTCGATTTGATAGTCTTTCGCAATATAGCTTTGCCCGTCAACTGCTGAGGCATGAAGTGCCTGCACACGCATATCAAGGGTATTATTGAGCATTGCCGGATTCATAATGTGCCAGCTTCGCTCATAAAATTCAAGGTTCAGTGTTGCGCTTACCGTAACGCTGTATCTCTGCCCTGCCTCTGCGCTGACCGTTCCGAGCGCACTCCAGAAAGCCTCGTCGGTTACTTCTTTTCGAAAACGGCCGTTCTCTTCGTATATTTCTTCCACATTGCCGGTTGCTGCGACCTTCTGCATCAAATAAGCTGTAACCGCCTGTTCCAGAGGCTGCGCAAGAAGTGCTGTATCCGGGCAGGTAATATAGACTGTCACGGCAGCTTTCAAATCGTCTATTTCCGCTTTGTCGATCTGAAAGGACCAGGCTTTTTTCAAAAAGTTAAACAGAAGCCTTCCTTCCGGGGTAGACGGCTCGCAATCCAGAAAGAGCTGGGAACCGTCCGTTGACAAGGTGAACGGCTCCCCGTTTGCTCCCGTATCAATCCCGTTCAGGTAATCGACGGTAACACTTTCCGGGGGAGGGGCATTTTTCAAACCAAGCCCCTGAAAAATGCCGCCCTGGCTGCTCATACCTCCTCCCTCCGCCAGCAGCGCCTGCGGTGTGGCATAGGAGGAGAAAACATAGGCAAGGCAAAAAGCTGAGCAGGCAAACAGCAGAAGCGCCCCCAGAATCAGTGCAAAAACTTTAAAGAAATCAGCATTTCTCATTCTTTCCGTCTGAATCAGAAATCAGCATTTCCGGTCGTACGCGGATGGAGTTCCACATCCCGGATATTGCTTACCCCTGTGAGATACATCACCATTCTCTCAAACCCGAGCCCGAATCCTGCATGACGGCACGAGCCGTAACGGCGCAGATCAAGATACCACCAGTAATCCTCTTCTTTCAGCCCGAGTTCCTTCATACGCTGTGTCAAAACATCCAGGCGTTCTTCACGCTGGCTGCCGCCGATGATTTCTCCGATGCCGGGAACCAGGCAGTCAGCCGCGGCAACCGTCTTGCCGTCATCATTCAATCGCATATAAAAGGCCTTGATTTCTTTCGGATAGTCCGTGACAAAGATCGGTTTCTTGAAAACCTCTTCCGTGAGATATCTCTCATGCTCTGTCTGCAGGTCGATTCCCCAGGCAACAGGGTATTCAAACTCTTTGCCGCTCTTCTGAAGAATATCCACCGCTTCGGTATAGGTGATTCTGCCGAATTCGTTGTCGGAAACATTTCTCAGGCGATCGATAAGCCCCTTATCCACAAATTTATTGAAGAATTCCATTTCCTGCGGGCAGTGCTCAAAAACATAGCGGATAATATATTTCACCATTGCTTCCGCAAGTTCCATATCATCTTCCAGATCCGCAAATGCAATTTCCGGCTCGATCATCCAGAACTCGGCTGCGTGGCGCTGGGTGTAGGAAACCTCTGCGCGGAATGTCGGCCCGAAGGTATATACATCGCCGAACGCCATTGCAAAGTTCTCGCAGTTCAGTTGCCCTGAAACCGTCAGATTGGTTTCTTTCCCGAAAAAGTCTTTGCTGTCATCAACCGTTCCGTCTTCCTTCAGCGGAAGATTGTTGAGATCCAGCGTTGTCACACGGAACATTTCTCCGGCTCCCTCGCAATCGGATCCGGTGATAATCGGTGTGTGGACATAAACAAAGCCTCTGTCACGGAAAAACTCATGAATTGCCTGTGCAGCAGCGGCCCGCACCCGGAAGGTTGCAGAAAACAGGTTTGTTCTCGGGCGGAGGTGCTGAATGGTTCTTAAAAATTCAACGCTGTGCCGTTTTTTCTGAAGGGGATACTCCGGTGTGGAAATACCCTCCACCGTAATTTCCGCTGCCTTCATTTCAAAAGGCTGAGGCGCATCCGGCGTGAGCACGATTTTGCCCTTGCAGATCAGAGCCGCGCCTACATTCTGTTTCGCAATTTCCTCATAATTTTCGAGGATATCCCGTTCAAATACAACCTGAAGGGGTTTAAAACAACTTCCGTCGTTAAGCTCAATAAAACCGAAATGTTTGCTGTCGCGAATGGTTCGCGCCCAACCGCAAACTGTAATAATCTGCCCGTCAAAGGCACTTGCATCGGCATAAATACCGGATATTCTCTGACGCTTCATAGTAGCACCTCTTTCTGTTTCTTTCTGGAACGCCTTTTATTATACTCATACCAGCCGGCTTTTTCAATCCCGTTTTCTACCGTCCGTTTTCAAAAAATCAGCTGAACCGGCCTGTTATAATTAACAAGCGTGACTTCGCTGTGTTTTCCGCCATCTTCGCCGTCCCGCGTCCAGGCCACCGGATGGTCAAAGATAAATTTCGCTTTTCTGGTATGCAGGATGATGAGTTTGTCGCCGTCGAATCTTCCGGAGAGAACGGAGGAGAGGATTTCACCGAATCCTCCAACATCCTTTGGATCCTTTACAAGCACAAGCTCGGAATAACCGTCTCCGAGGCTGACCATATTCTCCTTCAGCTTTACAATTCCCGCAACAGAAGTGGAGTTAGACATACTTCCGTATACAAGATTTGTATCGATAACTCCGTCGTCAAATTCAACTCTGGTATGCACCGTTTCAATATTGGGCAGTTCCGCCATACCCTGCAGCACATACGCCAGATGGCCGAGCACATTCTTCTGATCCTGCGGAGTGGAATAACTGACATTTGTAAAGGCACCGAAACCCGCAATATAGGCAAAATACTGATCCTCACCGAAGCCTCCCACATCATAAGGATGGGGTTCTCCGTTTACAATCAGGCTTGCAGCACCGACAGTGTCATTTTTCGGAATATGCAGTGTGGTAGCAACATCATTTGCGGTTCCCATCGGAATATAACCGACCGGGGGAGGGTTCTCCATCTTCATCAGCCCGGAAAGAACCTCACTGAGCGTTCCGTCTCCGCCGATACAGGATACAACATCATAGTCTTTCCCATATTCTTTTGCAAAACGTGTGGCGTCGCCCTTCGCGCTTGTGAAATACAGCGTTGTGGTGAATCCTCCGTGGGCAAAAATACGCATCGCTTCGCCAAAATTCAATGCATATCCGCCGCGCCCTGCAACAGGATTCACAATGATCATCATTTTTTTCTGCATTTTTTCCTCTACGAAAAAGAGGCGCAGAATTCTGCGCCTCTCATTTTCTCTTAACCAGATTTGAAATTACATTTCATTCAGTTTCTGCGTTAAAGCTGACTTTTTATGTGCTGCGTTGTTTTTATGCAACAGCCCTTTGCCAGCAGCGCGATCAACTGTCTTAACTGCAACTTTATAGGCATCGGCAGCGGCCTCTTTGTTACCATCAGCCACAGCTGCATCAAACTTTTTCATCATGGTCTTGAGCTCCGTCTTTTCGGCACGGTTTTTCGCACGCAGCTCCTTGGACTTTTCATCTCTTTTTGCAGAAGATTTAATATTGGCCATGTTCTGATTGCACCTCCTCCTAAAAAATTGCGCAATTACATCGCGTTTAGAGATTATAGCAAAATCAGAATAAAAAAGCAAGCTTTTTCTTCAAAAAAAAGCAATTTTTTTATCTTGTAGATAATATAATTAAATAATACAAGATATTGTATTTTTGTTGATGTTTCACGTGAAACATTCTTTTTTCATCCTGAACACGATTTTTTTGATTGATCCTCTTTTCTGAATTCTGTACGGAAAATGTTTCACGTGAAACAATTTATAGCAGAAGAATGCTGATAAAACAATTGCATTCCGTTCCGGTAACTGCTATAATGCTCCGTGCACGAAATCAGAAAAATTCGTTTGATAAGGAAAAACAATGGCAAAAATTATAGCAGTTGCAAATCAAAAAGGCGGGGTAGGAAAAACAACCACCTGCGTTAATCTCTGTGCAGCTCTGACGCTTCATCAGAAAAAGGTCCTTTTGGCTGATTGTGATCCTCAAGGGAATGCCACTTCCGGAATGGGAATCAATAAAAACACTTCCCCAGGGATGTATGAACTTCTGGTTTCCGGAGCTGATGTTCTTTCCTGTATTCAATCCACTTCATTTGGAGATGTCATTCCTGCCGGGAGAAATCTCGCAGCGGCTTCTCTGGAACTGGATCAGGTGGAAAGCCGGGAAAAAACATTACACAACGCTTTGGTAAAACTCTACAGTGATTACGATTTTATTTTTATTGATTGTCCTCCCTCTCTTGAAATGCTGACCGTGAACGCTCTTGTTGCAGCAGACAGTGTTCTGATCCCGATGCAGTGCGAATATTACGCTCTGGAAGGAATTGTTGATCTGATTACAAGCATCAAGTACTGTAAAAGAAACAGCAACCGGCATCTTGAAATTGAAGGAATCGTTTTAACCATGTATGACTCCCGTATGAATCTGACGACGCAGGTCGCAAATGAGTTAAAACGCTTTCTTCCGCATAAGGTCTATGACACGGTTATACCGCGCAGTGTTCGCCTTTCGGAAGCACCCAGCCATGGAAAACCCGGCGTCATTTACGATACTTCCAATCGCGGCAGCAAAGGATATATGTCTCTTGCAGAAGAATTTCTGCAAAAAAACAAATAAGAAGGAACGACTATGGCACAAAAAGAAAGAAAAGTGTTAGGGACAGGATTAAGCGCCCTGTTTGGTGATCTTTCTCCGGGTGCTGAAGAGATGACAACCCTGTCCCTCTCCAGAATTGAACCGAGAGAGGAACAGCCGAGAGATGTTTTTGATGAAGAATCTCTTCAGAATCTGGCCGATTCCATTTCCCGATACGGAGTTCTGCAGCCGATTACCGTGCGCCTTTTGGATTCCGGTTATTATCAGATTATCGCCGGAGAAAGACGCTGGAGAGCTTCACGTCTTGCAGGGTTGACAGAGGTTCCGGTTCGCATTATAGAAGCGGATGATCGCACCACCGCGGAACTCGCCCTTGTAGAAAACCTGCAGCGGGAGGACCTAAATCCGATTGAAGAAGCAAAGGGCTATAAAACACTGATTGAAGATTTTGGATTAACACAGGAAGAAGCTGCAAAAAGCGTCGGAAAATCCCGTCCGGCCGTCACAAATGCGCTCCGTTTGCTCTCTCTTTCACCCGATGTTCTGCACCTTGTTGAAACGGGAGACCTCTCTGCCGGTCATGCAAGAGCACTCCTTCCTTTACAGGATGCTGAAATTCAGTTGACAGCCGCAAAAGAAATCATGGCAAAGGCTCTTTCAGTCAGAAAAGCGGAATCTCTTGCTTCCAAAGTATTAAAACAAAGTCTTGCTTCCAAGGAGGAACAAAATTCTGATTCTTCTGATCCGGAGCAGATTGATTATGCAAAAGAAGTATCTACTCTCCTGACAAAAAAACTTGGAAGAAAAGTTCGCCTGATCGAAGGAAAAAACAATCTCGGCAAAATTGAACTGGAATATTATAATGCCGATGATCGGGAAGCGTTGCTTTCCCTGTTGAATTCTTTATAGTATTTTGTAATTTATTAGAAAGAGGAAAATAGAATGCTCGATATTAAATTTATCAGAGAAAACCCTGAAATCGTAAAAGAAAACATCAGAAAAAAATACCAGGATGCAAAACTCCCTCTGGTAGATGAAGTGATTCAGCTGGACGTGGAGAACAGAGCTGCGATCACAAAGGCCAGCGATCTCCGTGCACAGAACAATGCCCTCAGCAAGGCAAACGGACCTCTCTTCGGTCGGATGAAAAAAGCTACGGAAGAGGAGAAGGCTTCTCTTCAGGCCCAGATCGATGAGAACATGGCAAAAGTAAAAGCCAATAACGAAACGCTGGAAGATCTTGAAAAGAAGGAAAAAGAATACGCAGAGCGGATTCACTCCATCATGCTCGTTATTCCGAATATTATCGATCCTTCCGTTCCGATCGGGCCTGATGACAGCGCCAACGTGGAAGTAGAGCGTTTTGGAGATCCAATTGTTCCTGATTTTGAAATACCCTACCACACTCAGATTATGGAAAGCCTCAACGGCATTGATATGGATGCTGCAGGCAGAGTTTCCGGCAATGGTTTTTATTATCTGATGGGTGATGTGGCAAGACTTCATTCCGCCGTTCTTGCTTACGCACGTGATTTTATGATCCAAAAGGGATTTATCTATTGCATTCCTCCCTTTATGATTCATGGCAATGTTGTCGAAGGTGTTATGAGCCAGACAGATATGGAAGCCATGATGTACAAAATTGAAGGAGAAGATCTTTATCTGATCGGTACTTCAGAACATTCCATGATCGGCAAATTTATCGATCAGATTTTACCGGAAGAATCCCTGCCGCAAACCCTGACCAGCTATTCTCCCTGCTTCCGGAAAGAAAAAGGCGCACACGGAATTGAGGAAAGAGGAGTATACCGTATCCATCAGTTTGAAAAGCAGGAAATGATCGTTGTCTGCAAGCCGGAAGATTCCATGGCCTGGTATGAAAAAATGTGGCGATTCTCCGTTGAGCTGTTCCGCAGTATGGAGATTCCGGTCAGACAGCTGGAATGCTGCTCCGGCGATCTGGCAGATCTCAAAGTAAAATCCTGTGATATCGAAGCATGGTCCCCCAGACAGCAGAAGTATTTCGAAGTCTGTTCCTGCTCCAATCTCGGAGATGCACAGGCCCGCCGCCTGAAAATCCGTGTCAGAGGAGAAGATGGAAAAATGTACCTGCCACATACACTGAATAATACTGTTGTAGCTCCTCCCAGAATGCTGATCGCACTTCTGGAAAATCATCTGCAGGCAGACGGTTCCGTAACCATACCGGAAGTCCTTCAGCCTTATATGGGCGGTACAAAAATCCTCGTTCCAAAAAAATAAAAACGATTCTTGCAATCCTATTCGGCAGAGTGTATTCTCTGCCGATTTTTTCAACTGTTGTTTATTTTTATCTTTTCTTTTCTATTTTCCTACATTATTATATTTAATCTTGCAACAGAAGCATTCTTTTGCTATAATAGATTAGTTATCGGAAACTGTATAAAAGGAGTATTTTCCTATGAACTCAGTCCAGGATATTTGGAATGAAATTCTGAAAATTCTTTCAAAGAAGCTTACTCCAACTGCAATACAAACCTGGTTTTCTGAATGCAAACCCGTCGATTGGGACAACAGCAGGTTGATTCTTTGCGCACAGAATGATTTTACGCAAAGTATTCTCGTCAGTCGCTTCAGCAACGTGATCAAAGAAGCCCTGTATGACATTTTTTCCAGTGACTGTGAAATTACCATCCTCGCCGGAGAAGACGGCTTACAGGATTATCTGGAGACGAAAGAACCCTCTTCCAAAAACGATATGCTCCCGGAAATGCAGGGTTTTACATTCGACCGATTTATCGTCGGCAATTCCAATCGTTTTGCATATGCTGCGGCAAAAGCCGTAGCGGAGCATCCGGGCGGCCAGGATTATAATCCGTTGTTTATTTACGGAAATTCCGGTCTTGGAAAAACGCATCTTCTCTTTGCAATCGGTCAATCTATTAACGAACAGTTTCCGAAAAAAAGAATTGCTTATGTGAAAGGTGACGACTTTACCAATCGCATGATCAATTCACTCCAGAACAAAAAAATGCAGGAATTCCGGGAAGAATTTCGAAAAGTTGACCTCTTTCTGGTGGACGATATTCAGTTTATCGCGGGAAAGCAGTCCATTCAGGAAGAATTTTTCCACACTTTCAATTCCATTTACGAGTCAGGAAACCAGATTGTTATCACTTCCGACAGGCCGCCCCTTGAAATGTCTCTTCTGGATGACAGGCTGCGGACCAGATTTGAAGGAGGTGTCATGGCAGATGTTCAGCCTCCTGATCTCGAAACAAGAATGGTCATCATCCGAAACAAAGCCGCACAACTCGGTTTAATTCTCTCAGAAGATGCCGTTTCGTATATAGCAAACAATATTACGGCAAATATCCGTCAACTGGAAGGCGTCATCAAAAAACTGACTGCCTACAAAGAAATTCTCAATGAAGTCATTACAACGGAATCTGTGAAAAGAGCCATTGAAGACGTGGTACGTACCGGAAATGATATTCCGAAACCGGATAAAATCATGAGAGAAACCAGCCGTTATTACTCAATCAGCGAAGAAGAAATCCGCGGCCAGAATCGCTCCAAACAACCGGCAGAAGCAAGGCAGGTAGCGATGTATCTTATGAGATCACTCACCAACCTTTCTTTGAAGGAAATCGGAGAACAGTTTACCAACCGAAATCATGCAACCGTCCTTTCTTCCATCCGTAAAATCGAAGACCTGCTGAAAACAGATCCCGCGATGGCTGCAAAAATCCGTGATATCAGTTCCAATATCAATTCCGTCTGATGTTCTTCTTTTTCCACATTTTAAGTGTTGAAAATTCTACTTCTGTCTGTTGAAAACTTTTTATCGTATTTTTCAAATGTTTTCCACTTTTCTTTTGAAAAGTTTTCAACGGAAACTCTTGCCTTGTTTCCTTGTCTTTTGCCGTTTTTCCACATTTTTTCTTTCTACTACGAACACTACTAAATAAATATAAATATATTATTTATAATAAAAAATCAGGAGAACATCTTATGAAATTTATCATTGAAAAATCCGTTCTTCAAAACGCTGTGCTGATTTCTTCAAGAGCAGTACCCTCCAAAAGCCCGATTACAGCCCTTGAAGGCCTGATGATAGAAGCCGGTACCTCCCTTACAATAACGGGATACGATCTGAAAAAAGCAATTTATTCTACCGTGGAAGCAGAGATAGAGGAACCCGGCATCATGGTTGTAAATGCCAGATTCTTCGCTGAGTTGATTCGCCGTCTCCCGGACGGTATGATCACCATTGTCTGTGACGACAACAATAACATCAATGTAAAATGCGGAAAGAGTGAATACAATATCTCCGGTCTCGATTTCAGTGACTATCCGGAGATGCCGCAATTCAACGAGATCAAAAAAATCGAAATTCCGCAGAACGTTCTTGCCAATATGATCAACAGATCCCTTTTTGCCGTTTCCAAAGAAGAAATTCGCCCGATCTATACAGGAACCCTCTTTGAAATTGAAGAGGATGAGCTGACTCTTGTTTCCGTTGACGGATACAGGCTTGCCAGAAGAATTGAAAAAATAGAAAGCTCCAGGCTTGAAAACTGCAGCTTCGTAGTTCCCGGTTTTGCCTTATCGGATATCGAAAAGATCTGTGAATCCGATGAAGATCCGGCAGTTATTTCCGTAGGGGAAAAGCATATTTCCTTTACGATGGGGTCTACCGTCGTCATTACAAGGCGGCTGGAAGGTGATTTTCTAAATCACAGAAAATCCGTCCCGGAGAATTTCCGCTTCATCATCAAAGTCGACCGTCAGGAAATCCTTTCTGCAATCGATCGAGTTTCCCTTGTTTTAAGCGATAAGACAGGGAGCCCTGTTCGGATGCGGTTTGAAGAAGGAACAATCGACTGCAAGTGTGTCACCCCTGTAGGAAAGGCAGAGGATATCTGTCTTTGTGAAGGAAGCGGAGAGGGAATTGAAATCGGATTTAATGATAAGTATCTGCTGGATGCACTGAAAGCGGCAGAAAAAAATGAAATTCTGTTCTGTCTTAATACGCCTTCTTCTCCCTGCATCATCAAGGCAGCAGACGGTACGGAAAATTTTACCTATATGATTCTTCCGGTTCGTCTCCATACCTGAAAGGAAGATTGATTTTATGGAAGAGATTAATATCACAACGGATTTCATTAAGCTGGATGCCCTGTTGAAATTTTCCGCTCTTGCCGGAACGGGCGGAGAGGCAAAACAGATGATCGGAGAGGGAATTGTTTTCGTCAACGGTGAAGTCTGTACCATGCGCGGAAAAAAGTGTTTTCCCGGAGATATTATAACGGTTCAGGATCAAAAAATAAGAGTGATTCATGAAAGTTAACAGGATAGCTCTCACGGGTTTTCGAAATTACGAGTGGGAGACCATTGACTTTAACGGCGAGACAAACGTTATTTACGGCAGCAATGCGCAGGGGAAGACAAATCTGATTGAATCTGTCTTTATGCTTGCTTACGGAAGAAGTTTTCGGACACGATTTGATAAAGAGTTGGTCAATTTCCAATACTCCTCTACGGATATTCTTGCCGATCTAACCAGCCACGGCCGGGAACAGACGGTTAACATTCAAATTCGCCCTGGAAATCCGAAAAAGATCCTTGTAAACGGCGTAAAAAAATCGGCTAATGAGCTTTCTCAGACGCTGAATGTTGTTTTATTCTGTCCGGATGATTTAAATCTGATCAAAGAAGGAGCTGCCGTCAGAAGAAGGCTTCTGGATTCCGCAATCGGACAGATACGTCCGCAGTATAACGAAATTCTGACAGAGTACAATCGTCTTTTTGAACACAAGACAAGAATTTTAAAAGATTGGCACGAAAAGCCTTCTCTTCTGGATACGCTTGATGAATTTTCAGAAGGAATGTGCCGTTGCTCAGCCCGTCTGATCCGTTACAGAGCGGCTTATACAGCCCGTCTCCGGGAAGCTTCTGCTCCCATTCACCGGGACTTTTCGGGAGACGGTGAGAAACTTGACCTTCATTATCAGACGGTCAGTACGGTAACAAATCCCTTTTCATCGGAAAAAGAAATATACTATGAAATCTGTGATCATCAGGAAAAGCACCGTCGGGCGGAAATTGAAAGCGGACAGTGTCTCACGGGAATCCACAAAGATGATCTGGAAATTATGATCAACGGAAATTCCGCCAGAAATTTTGCATCGCAGGGTCAGGCGAGAACAGCTGCGCTTTCCATTAAACTTGCTGAACGTGAGATTCTGCTTTCGGAAACAGGGGAGTATCCGATCCTGCTTCTGGATGATGTATTATCGGAACTTGATCGAAAACGACAGGAATTTATCCTCAATCGGATCGGCGGAGGGCAGACGTTGATTACCTGCTGTGAAGATGAGGGGATTTCCGGCAGAACGGGCGGGAAAGTGATTTATGTTGAAAAAGGCAGGGTGAAGTCATGTACGTAGCCTTTGGAAAGGAAAAGTCTGTCTTTTCAAATGACATTGTCGCTATTTTTGATCTTGATATCACTTCCCAGTCTCATTTGACAAGACAATTTTTAAGAAAAGCGGAAAAATCCGGTGCTGTTGAAAATACAGCAGACGATATTCCGAAATCTTTTGTCATTTGCAAAGAAAAAGATCGGAATACGGTTTATTTAAGCCAGATGGCGACAGCCACCCTTGTAAAGAGATTACTGTAAAGAGAAAAAGGAACATTATTTATGGCAGAGAACATTGAAAAAGTAACGCAGGAATATGATGCCGGTCAAATTCAGGTTCTGGAAGGGCTTGAAGCGGTCAGAAAACGCCCCGGTATGTATATCGGCTCTACGTCATCTTCCGGTCTTCATCATCTTGTATATGAAATTGTGGACAACTCCATTGATGAAGCCCTTGCAGGATATTGCTCTCATATCGAAGTCACCATAGAACCCGGAAATATCATATCTGTCAGCGACAACGGTCGCGGAATCCCGGTTGATACTCAGGAACAGACCGGAAAGTCCGCTTTGGAAGTCGTATTTACCGTCCTTCATGCCGGCGGAAAATTCGGCGGCGGAGGATATAAAGTTTCCGGCGGTCTCCACGGTGTCGGAGCTTCCGTTGTGAATGCACTTTCGGAATGGCTGGAGGTTCAGGTCTACCGTGACGGAAAAACTCATCAGATGGCTTTTTCCAGAGGAGAAATCACACAGCCGATTACCGTGATCGGGACAACAGACAAAAGAGGGACGACGGTCCGTTTTAAACCGGACAGCGAAATCTTCGATGAGCTCGTTTATAATTATGACATTCTGCACACCAGAATGCAGCAGCAGGCGTTTCTCAACGCAGGCGTTACCATCACCATCGAAGATACCCGCCCGGAGGAAGAATGGTGTCCGGAAAAGAAAAGGGATGAAGAAACACACCGCGATGTTCTTTGCTATGAAGGCGGAATACGGGAATATGTTTCGTTCCTGAATAAGAATAAGACACCGCTGACAGAAAACATCATCTATATCGGCGGCGAGAAGGACGATACTTTCGCCGAAGTGGCTTTCCAGTATAACGATGGTTATACAACCCAGATGATCTCTTTTGCCAACGATGTGAATACGCCGGAAGGCGGCATGCATGAAACCGGATTCAAAACCGCTTTGACCCGCGTTATCAACGATTACGGGAAAAAGAATAACATCATCAAGACAGATGCCGATAAGCTCTCCGGCGACGATGTTCTGGAAGGAATTGCCGTTGTCATTTCCGTCAAACTTCCGGAGCCGCAGTTTGAAGGGCAGACGAAGCAAAAGCTGGGCAATGCCTATGTCCGTGCTCTGGTGAACGGGCTTGTCGGTGAACAGCTGAGTGAATTTCTGGAAGAACATCCTGCTGTAGCCAAAGCCATTCTGGAAAAGGCCATGATGGCCAGCCGCGCCCGTGAAGCGGCCAGAAAAGCAAAAGAATCCGTCCGCCGGAAAACAGGGCTGGAAAGCGGACAGATGCCGGATAAATTGCAGGACTGCAATGAAAAAGATCCCTCTCTCTGTGAAATCTATATTGTGGAGGGCGATTCTGCTGCAGGTTCTGCCATCCAGGGCAGAGACAGCCGTTTCCAGGCAATTCTTGCCATGTGGGGTAAAATGCTCAATGTGGAAAAAGCCAGAGCAGACAAAATCTACGGTAATGACAAACTCTATCCTCTGATTGTTGCACTTGGTGCAGGAATCGGAGAGGAGTTTAACATGGAAAAGCTCCGTTATCATAAAATCATCATCATGGCCGATGCCGATGTTGACGGTTCTCACATTCGTACGCTCCTGCTCACCTTTTTCTTCCGTTATATGCGTCCGCTCATTGAATGCGGATATGTCTATTCTGCAGTTCCCCCTCTCTATAAGCTGACACGCGGAAAACAGCAGCGTGTTGCCTATTCCGATGACGAGCGTGACAGAATTTCTTCCGAAATGCGCGGAGATAATCCGAATCAGAAAATTGACATTTCACGCTTTAAAGGTCTCGGTGAAATGGATCCCCATGAGCTTTGGGAAACGACAATGGATCCCGAACGGCGTTCTCTTCGCAGGATTACTCTCAACGATGCCATTGAGGCAGATCAGGTCTTTACCGTGCTGATGGGAGAAGAAGTGGAACCGCGCCGGGAATGGATCGAAGAAAATGCAAAATATGTCGTTAACCTTGATGTCTGAGGAGGAGAAGGAGAACCCTTATGGCACATAAAAGAGATTATAAACCGGAAGATATTGCATTTCCGAATCAGGTGATCACGACCTCGGATCTGGTCAGTGAAATGCAGAAGAGCTATATCGATTATGCAATGTCTGTTATTATTGCCCGTGCTCTTCCGGATGTCCGTGACGGATTAAAGCCTGTACATCGCCGGATCCTGTATACCATGTATGAGGGCGGGCTCACGTCTGATAAACCGTTTAAAAAATCCGCCACCTGTGTCGGTGACGTGCTGGGCCACTATCATCCCCACGGCGATGCTTCTGTTTACGATGCAATGGTTCGCCTTGCGCAGGATTTTTCCATGCGCTATATGCTGGTGGACGGCCACGGAAACTTCGGTTCCGTAGATGGAGATCCTCCCGCTGCTTATCGATATACCGAGGCACGTTTGTCGAGAATATCAAACGAGATGCTTCGCGATATCGACAAAGATACGGTTGACTGGGATCCGAACTTTGATGAATCCCGCAAGGAACCGCGCGTGCTCCCTTCGCGTTTCCCCAATCTTCTGGTCAACGGATCCAGCGGTATTGCGGTCGGTATGGCAACCACTAGTCCGCCCCACAATCTCACCGAAGTCATCAATGCCTGTATCTGTGTGCTGGAGAATCCCGATGCGCAGCTCAATGACCTGATGGAATGCATTCAGGGTCCGGATTTTCCGACAAAAGGCATCATCATGGGGCGCTCCGGAATCCGTCAGGCGTATGCCACCGGCAGAGGAAAAATCGTCGTCCGTGCAAAAACGGAATTTGAAGAATATGGCAAGGAAAAGCGCACCCGTATTATCGTGACGGAGCTGCCGTATCAGGTGAATAAGAGGAAGCTGATCAAAAACATTGCCGATCAGGTCCATGAAAAACGCCTGGAGGGGATCTCCGATCTTCGCGATGAGACGGACCGTAACGGTATGCGCATCGTCATTGAACTCAAACGCGATGCCAACCCCCAGGTGGTGCTCAATCGGCTCTTTGCCCAGACAGAGCTGCAATCCGGCTTTTCCATCAATATGCTGGCTCTGGTCAACAATCAGACGCAGCCAAAAATTCTTTCTCTCCGTCATATTCTCGATGAATATCTTACCTTCCAGGAAGATCTGATCGTCCGTCGCACCAGATATGATCTGCGAAAAGCGGAAGAGCGCGCCCATCTGCTCGAAGGTCTGCTGATTGCACAGGATCATATCGACGAGGTCATTCACATCATCCGCACAAGCTATGATGATGCCAAACAGCGCCTGATGGAACGCTTCCAGCTGGATGAGGAACAGGCACAATATGTCTGCGATATGCGGCTGATCTCTCTTCAGGGGCTGAACCGTGAAAAGCTGGAGAACGAATATCACGAGCTTGAGGATAAAATCAAGTATTATAACGAGCTGCTTGCCGATCCGGAGAAAATCAAAGCGGTATTAAAGGAAGAACTGATTGCAATCCGTGATAAGTTCGGAGACAAGCGGAAAACAGAAATTCAGGATGTGGTGGAAGATCTGGAAGATGAAGATCTCATCCAGGAAGAACTCTCCGTCTTTACTCTGACCCACGGCGGATACATCAAGCGCCTTGCCCTTTCCGAATACAAGGCACAGGGCCGCGGCGGAAAGGGAGTCCGTGCGATGCCAACCAAAGAAGAGGACTTTGTGGAAACCGTCTTCACAGCCTCTACCCACGATAATATTCTCTTCTTCATGAATTCCGGCAGAGTGTATCTGAAAAAAGGCTATTCTATCCCTGTTGCGGGGCGTGCAGCCCGCGGTACCAACATCGTCAATATTCTCCCTGTGGAAGCGGGAGAATCCGGTGAAAAAGTCAGTGCTATGATTGCAGCCCGCGGTGTACAGGAAGATAACTATCTTGTCTTCGTCACGAAGAACGGAACCGTAAAACGCATGGAACAGGCAGCACTGAAAAACATCCGTGCCAACGGAATTCGTGCCATTACACTCGATGAAGGGGACGAACTGATCTCTGTTCTTTCAACAACGGGAGAAGATAACGTCCTAATTGCCACACACGACGGAATGGCTGTCTGCTTCCCGGAGACGGAAGCACGTTCCATGGGCCGCACGGCAGTCGGCGTGCGCGGAATTCGTCTGCGGGAAGGGGACTATGTCATCGGCGCAGGCAGCTCTGCACAGGGCAATGCCGTTCTCACGGTTACGGAGAAAGGCTATGGAAAACGCACTGCATTTGAAGCTTACAGTGTGCATAAACGCGGCGGCATCGGCATCAAAAATTACCAGGTCACCGAACGCACCGGCAAAATTGCCGGCATCTGCCTTGTGGATGAAGCGGATGATCTTCTCGTGATCACCGACGACGGTACCATTATCCGGGTAGCGGTCTCCTCCATCGGAGAAAAGGGCCGTGCTACTCAGGGCGTTCGCGTGATGAAACCGGTCGGAGACGCGAAAGTGATCTGCATTGAAAAAACAGAACATTTTGCTGAGGCCGAAACCGATGATTCGGAAGTGTTGAATCCGGAGGAAGGTTCCCCCGATGTTGAGTAAAAAAAAGGTCACCATCTATACAGACGGCGCATGCAGCGGAAACCCCGGCCCCGGCGGCTGGGGTGCCGTTTTATGCTATAAGGGAAAGGAAAAAGAAATCTCCGGCGGAGAACAGCAGACGACCAACAACCGCATGGAACTCACCGCTGTTATTTCCGCACTGGAATGCCTGAAGGAACCATGTGAGGTGGATTTATATTCCGATTCCAAGTATGTCATTGATGCGCTGGAGAAAAACTGGGCAACTTCCTGGAAAAAAAAGAACTGGATCAAGAGCGATAAAAAGCCCGCTCTCAATCCGGATCTTTGGGAAAGGCTGCTTTTGCTGGTTTCCCAGCATGAGATGCATTATCACTGGGTCAAGGGCCACGCCGATAATAAATACAACAACCGCTGTGATGCGCTGGCTGTTGCCGAGCGGGATAAATGGCTATAACAAAAACAGGAAAGACACGCTTCGTCAAAGGCGTGTCTTTCCGCATGTTTAAAGAAAAGATTCCATTGTTTTTGCAAAAACGGTGAGGTATTCCTCCTGTTCCTTTTCCATGATATCCCGGAACTTGCGGATCTCTTCTCTTCCGATGATCCGTGATGTTTTCCACTGCAGATGCTCCTTAGCTTTTTCTGTTTTAAGAGCAATCTGTTGAAATTCCGGTCCGATCTTCAGCAACTGCAGGGCTTCTTCTTTTGTTAAAAACCCGCTTGTCACCATCCCCAGGGTATCATAAAGCGTATCATTGGCAATCGGCCCGATGACCACATCTGCAGGTAGGGTGTCCGGTTTTCCGGCCCGATTGTCGGAGAGATACAGAAACCAGGCGGTATCCCGCTCAAACCGATGAACAGAAAGACCGGCGAGATCCAGTTCATACGTGTTTAAAACAGCGTTTTCGTTTTTGCGTTCCTTTGTCCAGCGTTGTGCAAACTCCAGATTGGAAGTCAGATAGAATCCCTGTCCGAAATCCGCATTTTTCCTGCCGTAATGGAGATCCGGTTCCCGGATTTCCTGAAACCCCGTATGATAAACGATCATCAGTAAAGAATCAATGCAATGAATTCCAGCGGTTCTGTTCCGTCGTTTACCAGACCGTGCAGTTCTCCGTCATTGCAGATGGTGGTGTCACCTGGGTGTACGGTCACTTTTGTTCCGTTGTCATTGTAAGTGCCGGTTCCGGAGAGAAAATAAAAGATTTCATTGTCGCCGGTGTGAGTATGTTCTCCAATGGACTTGCCCGGTGCAAGAATCATATGGTTGAACATTCTTCCCTTGCCGTACAGTTCTCCTTCGCCTTCCGTGATTTTGCGCATTTCCGCTTCTCCGTTACCGCCGCGGATGCATTTGAATTCTATTGTCTGTTCCTGCTTTGTCCGAATCATGATTTTTCTCCTTTTCTCACATATTTTTCTTCCAGAATTTTCTGGATAAATGTGCAATTTACAGTCCCTCTGGTGTTCCCGACGGAACCGTTGTTTTCCCAGCGCGGCAGCAAGCGGCTGATTTCCTGTTCCGTCATGGTGATAGAGGGTGCCGGGAGGCATTTGGCAGTCAGCTGCAGCAGAGCGTCTTTTCCGACATTCAGCTCTCTGTAAAAGCCTTCTGCATAAGCCGGGTCGAATTCTTCTTCATATTGCAGAAGATCCGGCAGAAATGTCGCACAGGCAAATCCGTGAGGTACGCCGTATCGCTCCGTGAGAAAGTATCCGACGTTATGCGGAAAGCAGGTGCTTGTGCTGTTGATGGAAAGCCCGCCGAAAATGGAGGCCTGATAAAGTTGCTCTCTCTGCTTCGGGGATAAAGAGGCTCCTTCCGCTGCAGCAAGCAGGGGTTCCACCAAAAGCCGGATGCCGCGCACGGCAAACGATCTGGAAAGTTCATCCGCCCTTTTGCTAAAGTAACTCTCGGTGCAGTGGGCAAGCACGTCAACTCCTGTCGTCAGTGTGATCGGCAGCGGAAGATTCTGCGTATAGCGGCTGTCACCGAAGGAGACAGCCGCGAAAAGCCTGTCGTCTTTGATGCTGTGTTTCCGATGTTTGCTGTCTGTCAGAACGGACACTTTTGTTACTTCACTTCCCGTGCCGGAAGTTGTTCCGACAAGCAAAACCGGCAAAGGCTTTTTCTGCCATTGTCTGCTGTAAAATCCGTCCTCGTCCAGTTCGGGGTTGGCAGCAAAAACAGCAGCGGCTTTTGTTGCGTCCATTGCCGAACCGCCCCCGATCCCGATGAGAAAGTCAGCTCCTTCCTCCCGTGCCATTTTGCCCGCTTTGATGCAGGACTCGACAGAAGGATTCTGGCAGATTTCATGGAAAATGCAGTAATTGATGTTTTCAAGATGCAGTGCTTCCGTCACATCCCGCAAGGCACCGCTTTTCTCCGCAGCATGCTGGCTTGTTACGATGGCGCATCGTTTGCCGTAAGTCTGAAACAGAGTTTGATTTTTTGAAATGCATTCGCTCCCGGTAAAAAGTGCCACCGGCATAAAGAAATCCATAACTGTTCCTTTCTATGCGTGTATTTTTTATGAATTGTATCACGAAACTGGGAAAATGTATAGAAAAACAACCGGAATTTTGCGCCGTTTCGAAAGAAACACGGGAAAAATAGTTGGCTGCTGCAACATTAAATTGTAAACCTTTTTTGTATTTAAAGTTGACAATTAAAAAGAGATCTGTTATACTCAGCTGCGAAGGAAGGGAGGGGACCTGGATGAAAACAAAAGAAAAGCTTGCCCTGCTGCTGGAGCAGTCAGGCGATGTGTATCTCTCCGGAAGCCTGCTGGCAGAAAAACTCGGAGTTACACGAGCTGCAATCTGGAAGAATATTCGCCGGCTTGAGGCGGAAGGCTATGAAATTGAAGCCGTTACGAACCGGGGATATCGTCTGGGAAAAGAACATGATGCCGTCAGCGAAGCAGGTATTCATGCTTTTCTTGGGAGTCTGTCAGATGTCTTCACACTGGAAGTGCATGATACGGTCTCCTCTACCAACACGCTGTTGAAAGAACGTGCAGATTCCCTTCCGGAATGGTACACCATCATCAGCGGCTGCCAGACAGCCGGACGCGGAAGAATCGGAAGAAGTTTTTATTCTCCATCCGACACGGGGATCTATCTCAGTGTTCTGCTGCGGCCGTCCCTTCCGGCGCAGGAAGCGACGCGTATTACAACAGCGGCAGCAGTGGCAGCCTGCCGCGCGATAGAAAGCTGCACAAAGGCAAATCCCAAAATCAAATGGGTAAACGATGTTTTCATAGAAGGAAAAAAGGTCTGCGGGATTCTGACGGAGGGCTCTCTCAATATGGAAACCGGAGGGCTTGATTGGGCTGTCATGGGCATCGGGTTGAATGTCTATGAGCCGGAAGGCGGATTTCCGGAAGAGATCCGGCAGATTGCCGGCTCCATTGCTGAAAAGAGAAGGAAAAACCTCCGAAATATGCTTGCAGCATCTTTTCTGAGGGAGTTCCATACCATTTGCAGCGACCTTTCAAAAGCGGATTTTGCGGAGGAATATCGGAAAAGAAGTTTCCTGATCGGGGAGGAGATTCTGGTCCTGAGAGGCGAGGATGCCGTTCCTGCGAAAGCAATGGATATTGATGAAGAATGCCGGCTCCTTGTACAGTATGAAGATGGGCGAAAGGAAGCCTTGTCTTCCGGAGAAGTGAGCGTGCGTCTTGACAGGAGAAAGGAAAACAAAGAATGAAGTCTAAATTCAGAGTGGTTGATCTGGCTTATATAGCAGTTTGCGCAGCACTGATTGCGGTCTGCTCCTGGATCAGTATTCCTGCTACCGTACCGTTTACGCTGCAGACGTTTGCCGTCTTTGCCGTGCTGGGGATCCTGGGAGGAAAACGGGGCACGGTTGCCGTCTGCATCTATATTCTGCTGGGAGCAATCGGAATTCCGGTATTTGCCGGCTTTACCGGAGGGATTGGGATTCTCTTGGGAACGACCGGCGGATACATCGTCGGTTTCATATTTATGGGGCTGATTTACTGGTTTGCCGAAAGCCATTTTGGAGACAGGCTGTTTGTGCGGATCCTTGCCATGGTGGTCGGGCTGCTGGTATGTTATGCTTTTGGTACAGCCTGGTTTCTTCTGGTATATACCCGTAATTCAGGAGCTATTGCAGTGGGGACGGCGCTTTCCTGGTGTGTGTTTCCCTTCCTCCTGCCTGATTTTGCCAAGATGGCTCTTGCCGTCACCCTTTCCGGCAGAGTAAAGAAGTTTGTCCATTGATTTCATAGGATCTTTTTCCCGGAAAAAACCTGTTTTTCCGGGGTTTTTTCTTGACAAAATGCCATTTTGAAAGTATCCTGATAAAGACGAAAGTCGTTTATTCTATCTCTTGCGAAAAGGAGGAAACGTCATGGACGCTGGTAGTAGTAGCGGCACAGGACAAGGCCGAAACAGCATGGATGTGCACTTATGTTCCTGTGTGTGCGTTTCCTTGCAGAGAATAAAATAAATTGTTTCGGCCTGTTTTGTGTTGCAGCTTCCTGCCCGACAGACATTTTGTAAAGGAGGAATTTGCAATGGCAGAACATAATATTACCGTTGAAGGTACGCTGAGAGCATTGCTTGAAGCAAAAAAATATTCCGCACTGAAAGATGTGCTGGTTACCATGAACGGTGCGGATATTGGTGCGGTTTTTGAAGAATTTGAGGAGACGAAGATTCCTCTGCTGTTTCGGCTCTTGCCGAAGGAGCTTGCCGCAGAAACGTTTGTTGAGATGAATCCGGATTTGCAGGAGCTCCTGATCAAAGGCTTTTCCGACAGTGAACTGCGGGAAGTGGTGGACGAGCTCTATGTGGATGATGCAGTTGACCTGGTTGAAGAAATGCCGGCCAACGTGGTAAAACGGATTCTGGCCCAGGCGGATCCCCAGATGCGCCGGGAAATCAACGAAATCCTGCGTTATCCGGAAAACAGTGCAGGGTCCATCATGACAACGGAGTATATTTCTCTTCGCCCGAATATGACGGTCGATGAGGCCTTGTCCCGCATCCGGCGTACGGCAGTAGATAAAGAGACCATTTATACCTGTTATGTGACAGAAAACCGGAAGCTTCTGGGTGTATTGACCCTGAAGGATCTTCTGCTTGTCAAAAGTGATGAAGCCCGGATTTCCGATATCATGGAGAAAAATGTCATCTCCGTTCACACCAGTGACGACAGAGAAGATATTGCCCAGCTGCTCTCCAAGTATAATTTCCTCGCGCTTCCGGTGCTCGACAGCGATGACCGTATGGTAGGCATTATCACGTTCGACGATGCCATGGATGTTATCGAAGAGGAAACAACGGAAGATATCGAAAAGATGGCTGCTATTCTGCCGTCCGATAAGGAATATCTCCGCTCCAATGCTCTGGAACTCTACAAAAAGAGGATTCCTTGGCTGCTTCTTCTCATGGTCTCGGCCACGTTTACCGGTATGATTATTTCCCGGTTTGAGAATGCACTGGCAGCCCAGGTTGTCCTGACTTCTTTTATCCCCATGCTGATGGATACCGGCGGTAATTCCGGCTCTCAGGCATCGGTTACGGTCATTCGTTCCCTCTCTCTGGGAGAACTGGAATTCACCGATCTCGCTGCCGTCATCTGGAAAGAGATCCAGACAGCGGTGCTCTGCGGAGTGACGCTTGCTTCGGCCTGTTTCCTGAAGATTGTCCTGATAGACAGGCTTCTTCTCGGGAATACCGAAGTTACCATTCTTGTTGCCGCTGTTGTATGTGCAACAATGGCACTGACTGTTCTGGTTGCCAAAGTGATCGGATGCACGCTTCCGATGATTGCCAATCGGCTCGGGTTTGACCCTGCCGTGATGTCCAGCCCGTTTATTACTACAATTGTCGATGCGCTTTCCCTTCTTGTTTATTTTACGATTGCCAGTGCTCTTCTGTTTCAATAAGTTTGATTCACCAACCCGTAAATATCAGAAGCGGACCTTCCCGGGAAAGGGAAGATCCGTTTTTTTCTGAAAATTAAGGGATATCATGTTTTACGGTTTTTGGAGGTTGTTCCAGAAGCTCCGGGTGCAGCAGGTAGCGTTTGAAGGTCTTGAATCCTCTGGAGTAATAAAAACCGTCGCAGATCCGTTCATCGCTGACAACAGTAAATTTCATCCGCTTGCGCGTCTCTGTGGTTCCGTCGCTTTGCTGAATGAGGGATTTGTACTTATCTCCCATACAGAGGAAGACAGGCAGATTGCCGAAATCATAAAGATGATGGAAAACCGGGGGAATTCCGAGAGATGCCATAGAGGTGAAGAAGATGGAACCGTGGAAGGGGCTGACTTCCAGCAGGGCCGGAGGCAGAATGCCAAAATAATCCAGAACTTTCAGAAGCCAGATGGTCAGTTTTTTCAGCAGACCGGGAATTGCTTTGATCAGGGCTGCTGTTTTGTCAAAACTCGAATCTTCTTCTGTTTTTCCCTCCTGGAAAGCCTTCTCCAGCTTTTCACTGATGGTATAGAGTGTCTCCTCCGGGGTGAGATGAAGCTTGATAATGGTCTCTTCGGCCTCAATGGTCAGTTTTTTCTTGACCGTCATGTTGAAGAGAATCGTGCCGTCGCGGGTATATATTTTCTGCCCTGAGATAAACCGGTTGAGTGCCGGATATTCGGCGATTGTTCTGCAGTAAGCGGCAAGGAAAATCTGAACCATCGAGAGATGGGGAATATCGTCGCGGCGCTTGTTGTGAATATACCGGTCAAGTTCCGTGATATCCACCGTATCGGAAAACATGGTGTGGGCGCCGTTTCGGTTTGGCATGATATAGATCCCAACGTCCGTAATGGCACTCAGCGATCGTACTCTTCTTCCGTCGGAACGGTCACCCCACATGCGGTGATAATTTCCGTCTTTGTGCTCTTTCATGGAGAGGCAGAGCAGAATCAGGGCACATAGCATCAGAAGTGTCGGCAGCATCTGATCCATCGCCGGGACTCTCCGAAAGATGATGAGCAGGGCAGTGCAGACGAATAGCCCGCCAAACCCATATTTTTTGCTGAGCTTTCCGGAGGTAAGAGCAGTGTATACAATGGCAATGCAGGCGTAAAGAATCAGAAATCCGGCTTTCTGCCGCGTGGAGGAATGCGGATAAAGGGTAAAAATCTCAGCCAGGCACCAGATCCAGACCGGGATAGCCGACCGGAAAAAGAATTCCTGCCCGTGAAACAGCACAATCCCTGCCAGCAAAAGCTGTGATCCCACAAACAGGCAGAGTCGGCCCACATTTTTGGAAAGCGTTCCGGCGTGTCCGAGCTGAACCAATAAAATTACGGCAGAGGAAAGAAGCACGAGGAGTGCAAGCACGGTCAGCCAGTTTTTACGGCTGACGAAAAATGTTTTTTGTTTTTTCATATCAATTTTGAGACAAAATCAGACGGAAAATCTGCCGCCAGAATGCGTGCGGAGATTTATTCAGCGTTTCCCTAAAAATAGAGTGAAATCATTATACACGAAACAGAAGAAAAAACAAATCCTTTTTGGTGCTTTTGAAGAAGGTTTTGCTTTTTGATTGACGAAAGACCGTAAAACGGCTATAATAACGAAAACCAAAATATTTTTGGAGGAAAATCAATATGAAGCTTCATAAATCAGGGGAAGACTACCTGGAAGCAATTCTGGTTCTGCAAAAGAAGAACGGCTATGTCCGCTCTCTTGATATGGCAGAATACGTCGGCGTTACCAAACCCAGCATCAGCAATGCAACAAAGCTCCTGCGGGAAGGCGGCTTCCTGACGATGGACGGGAGCAAAATGATCCACTTGACCGAAGTCGGCAAGGAAGTGGCAGAGAGAATTTATGAACGGCATCGCATCCTGACGGAGTATCTGACGGCAATCGGTGTAGACCCGGAAATTGCCGAAGAAGATGCCTGCAAAATTGAGCACGATATCAGCAAAGAGACGTTCGAAAAAATGAAAGAGCATTGGGAAAAGGAAAAGCTGATTAAGAATTCCAATGAGGAGAACGCCTGAACAAACAAACGCAATACAGTGAGGAAAATCAATTATGCTGGAACTGAAAAACATCTCCTTTACCGTAGATTCTGAAGGAGCGGAAAAGGAAATCATACGTGACCTGAAGCTCACCGTGGAAGACAGGAAGCTTGTTGTCATCACAGGCCCCAACGGAGGAGGGAAATCTTCCCTGGCAAAGCTGATTGCCGGTGTTGAAAAGCCGTCGGAGGGCAGGATTCTCCTGGATGGGCAGGATATTACCGATCTCTCCATAACCGAGCGGGCGCAGATGGGCATTGCTTTTGCTTTTCAGCAGCCGGTTCGCTTTAAAGGAATCCAGGTGATCACCCTGTTGCGAATTGCCGCGGGAAAGCAGCTCTCCGTTTCAGAGGCGTGTTCCTACCTTTCGGAGGTTGGTCTCTGCGCGAGGGATTATATCCATCGTGAAGTGAACGCATCCCTGTCCGGCGGAGAATTGAAGCGGATCGAAATTGCTACCGTGATGGCTCGCCAGTCCCGTCTGACAGTGTTTGACGAACCGGAGGCCGGAATTGATCTCTGGAGTTTCCAGAATCTGATCCGTATCTTTGAAGCGATGCGCAGCAATATCCGGGACAGCTCCATGATTATCATCTCCCATCAGGAGAGAATCCTGAATATTGCCGATGAGATTGCTGTTTTGACCGACGGGCGGATTGAACAGTTTGGCAGCCGTGATGAGATGCTTCCGAAGCTGATCGGGACGGATGCTGCACAGGATGCCTGCAGCCGGTTGAAGTGAGGTTATGGTACTATGGTGAAATTAGATGAGATTCAGAAGCGTCTGATCCGTGAAATAGCGGATCTCCACGAAGTTCCGGCAGGAGCTTATAATTTCCGGGCTAACAGTGCACTGGCCGGCAGAAATACAACGGCCAATATTGACATTGTCTCCAAAGAGAACGGGAGCGGGATTGACATTCACATCAAGCCGGGTACCGTGCATGAAAGTGTTCATATTCCGGTTGTGCTCTCGGAAAGCGGTCTGAAAGAAACGGTCTATAACGATTTCTTTGTCGGAGAGGACAGTGATGTTGTTATTGTGGCCGGCTGCGGAATTGACAATTGCGGCAACCAGGATTCCGAACATGACGGGATTCACCGTTTCTATGTCGGGAAAAATGCAAAAGTCAAGTATGTCGAAAAGCACTACGGCTCCGGTGACGGACAGGGGAAAAGAATTTTAAATCCTGTCACAGAGGTCTACATGGAAGAAGGCAGCACCATGGAGATGGAAATGGTGCAGATCAAAGGGGTTGACTCTACCGAACGCACCACCATTGCCGAGTTGAATCAGAATGCCCGGCTGGTTGTCCGTGAACGCCTGATGACGCACGGCACCCAGCGTGCGCTGAGCGTTTATAAAGTTGTTCTGCAGGGCGAAAACAGCAGCGCGGATATTGTTTCCCGTTCCATTGCAAGGGACAAATCCTATCAGAAGCTGGATGCCTGCATTGTCGGCAATGCGCCTTGCAAAGGGCATACCGAGTGTGATTCTATCATCATGGATGAAGGGACGATTCTGGCCGTTCCTTCTCTGGAGGCGCATCATGTGGATGCTTCTCTGGTGCATGAAGCGGCAATCGGAAAAATTGCGGGTGAACAGTTGATCAAGCTGATGACCCTCGGCCTGACGGAAAAACAGGCGGAAGAAGAAATTATCAACGGTTTTCTGGCATAAAGAAACAGCGGTACAGACCAATGGTCCGTACCGTTGTTTTTCAATTTCTGATGATATAGCTCTACTTACTGAGTATGATTTCAATGCCGATCGCAATCAGAATCAACCCGCCCAGAACGGAAGCCCGGCTTGCAAGCTTCATGCCGAAACGCTTCCCGATCCTTACCCCGGCCATGCATACCAGAAACGTAACCGCAGCAATGATCACGGAAGCAAGAAACGCCATTGCCCAGTGGTAATCCGCTATGGCAAAGCCGGTCGAGAGTGCATCAATCGAAGTGGCCACTCCCTGCACAGCGAGAAGCCTGTAGCTCAAAGCGGTTTCCTGCTCTGCAAAGTCTGTTTCCGCTTCTCCGCCGAGCCCTTCCAGAATCATTTTTCCTCCGATGTAGGTGAGCAAAAAAAGGGCAATCCAGGGAATAAATGGCTGAAATGCACTGAAAGCTTCCGTCAGAAAACGGACGCACACCCATCCGACCATCGGCATGAGAAACTGAAAAAACCCGAATGTGCCTGCAATCAGGCACATTCTTGTTTTTTTCATAGTCGGGTCGTGCAGACCGTTGGCGATGGAAACCGAAAAAGCGTCCATGGCGAGGCCAAAACCGAGCAAAAAACTGTTGGCGAAAAACCCCCATCCCATCATAAAAAGGTTTCTCCCTATTGCAGCTCCATGGAGAGGCTCATGGTTCCCTCAGACAAGTCGGCAGATACGGTTGCCATGCTCCCTGTAACCAGCGGCATCATAGGCGGCAGGTGGCCGATATCCGTATCCATCAGAATAGGGACATGATAACATTCCAACAGATCCGTCACAGCATGAATATGATCAAGATTCATGAGTTCTTCCTGCCCTGCGAGCGGGCGTCCGATCAGAAAGCCCCGCACATGCTCAAACCAGCCTGCATGCTGCAGCTCCCAGATGGCTCTGCGGATGGAAAAAACACTCAGGTCGCAGGCTTCCAGAAACCAGATCAGCCCGTCTTCCCGATACCGTTCCGCAAATTCTGATACTCTGTCATACTTTGTACCGCACAGATTGGCAAGAATGTCCAGGCACCCGCCGATTAACCGACCGGTAAAATTCACAGTGCCGGCTTTGCGATCTCCCTGCTGCACGATTCTTCCTGTTTTCTGTCGATCCGGGATATAGGCGGTCAGAACTCTTGGCTCGGTGCAATGGTAGGGCATCAGGGGATTCTCCGGGCCTTTCTCGGGATTTGTTTCGTATAAGCGATACCCGTTCAGCTCCCGTTTTTCTCCCCGCAGAATCTGATAGGCGTCTTCAATCGCTTCGTGCCATGGCTCCATCCCGAATGACGGTGCACAGGGGCCGTAAACAGAGGCGGTGTCACATAGAGTAGCCAATAGAAAAGTGAGGTTGGTGTTGTCCGAATATCCCATAAACCACTTCGGTTTTGCCCTGCGGATGGCGTCAAAATCAACGAAGTCGAGGATTTCACACATCAACTCGCCGCCTCCGCAGGAGAGAAGTACCTCACAGTCCGTTCCGCAATACATGTCCGTAAATTCTGCTCCGCATGTTTCTGGGGCAGAACTGATTCCGATGCCGTCTCCCGCATATGCGGTCTTTCCAAGGCATATGGAGTAACCTTTTTTCCGGAAAGTCTCCTGTGCATGATCGAAGCATGTCCGGTAGGGTTCAATACTGCAGCCGAAAGAAGGGGCGGTAAATCCGATGGTATCCCCGTCTTTCAAAAACTCCGGATATCGCATAATAATCTCCTTCCGCTGAGAATCGCGTTTAGAAGAAACACGATCCCCGCTATGAATTACAAATGCCGGTCAGTCGTCAATTGTCTGCCAGATGAAAACCGTTTTTCATATGCGTGCTGGCATCCAATAGCACTTTGTTGAGAATCTTTGTCGTTTCTTCCTGAGCCATTGCGCAGAGTTTCTCATTCGCTTCCTTTGTCAGCGTAAAATCACCGCTCTGCATCATTTTTTCATCGTATTCTCTCAGAATTTGCCGGCCGCGTATGGCAACGGCGTCCTGATAACGCTCTATGTTCTGAATGGAGGTAGCATAGTTGTGATCAGCCAGCGCTCCGAGCAGGCGGCTGCTCCAGTAGAAGTTCTCCGTAGAGACATCCAGCGTCACATTGCTGAGATAATTCGGGATCTTTTCTGTGTTGGGATATATGGGAAGCAGTGCGTCAAAGGTTGTGGATCCGAAGCAGATCCATTCAATCCCTTTGATCTCCTCCGGAACGCCGGTGCGAATCTGACAGACAGAGGTGACTCCGGTCCGGTTGATCCCGATGGAGCGGTACATGCCTCGTTTTCCCGTATCGCGGTTGGAATAGGGATTGTATGCAGTTCCCTGATAATGGGAAGAGAGCAGATACTTCACATCCTCCACGGTGACTTTCCGATCCGGAACAAGGGACCATGGCAAATGATCACTTTCCGGGGTGAATTCTGCATGTTCTCCTTCCCAGGTGTGGGAGTCCGGTGCAAGGTAGCGTCCCATAAACCAGGCGCGCGGGGTGTTGTAAATATGATCCATATCCCGGCGGGAACCAAAAATATCTCTTGGGTTGAAACGCCCGTTCTGATTGAGATCCAGGCAGTTTTTCGCGATGAACTCTTTCAGGTCTTTGGAACAGAGATTTTCCTTTCCGTCACCGAAAGCATCTTCCAGATCAAACCCATCCATCCCAAACTGGTTCGGCATCAGCACACACCGATCATCCGGTACCCGTCTTGCCATCCAGTGATGTCCGCCGATGGTCTCCATCCACCAGATTTCTTTTTCGTCGTTAAAAGCAATTCCGTTGGATTCATACGTTCCGTACTTTTCCAGCAGAGATGCCAGACGGAGCACTCCTTCACGGGCACTGCGGATATACGGCAGCACAAGCACCACAATGTCCTCTTCGCCGATGCCGCCGGGAACCGCCTTTCCGCGTCTTCCTTTTGCCTCTTGATATTTTACCAGCGGATCTGCGGAAAGTACCCGTGCGTTGGATGTGATGGTTTCCGTTGCCGTCATGCCGACGTTTGCCTCGTTGATGCCGGTGGCAGCCCAAATGCCGTCTTTCGGATCAACACTCGGGCATGCGGTATAGCGCATCGGGTTGTCTGGAAGTTCAATTTGCAGATGAGAGAGGACGCATTTGTATTTTTTCGGCTGTTTTTTCGGATTGACGACAATCAGTTTTTTCACATCAAAATGTCCGTCATCCGTTCTTGCAATCATAGTAGAGCCGTCATTGCTGGCGTTTTTTCCGACTAACAGGGTTGTGCAGGGCATAGTTGTTCTCCTTTGTTTTTTCATGATTATAACCAGAAGAGGCATGATTATCAAGAGAAGATCGCCAAAAAACGACAAGAAAAAAGCCCTGCCGTTTGGCAGGGCGATAAAAGTTCAATTCAGCCTTCTATCTGAATGGTTTTGCGTTCCGGAAGTTTGATGGCTTTTTCTTTCGGAAATTCAAGGGTCAGCACGCCGTCTTCAAACTTTGCTTTGACGTCCTCTTCCGTAAGGCTCTCGCCGATATAAAAGCTTCTGCTCATCGACCCGGAGTAACGTTCCTGATGGACAAGTTTTCCTTTTTTGTTCTTTTCCTCTTCCTCGACGCCTTTCGACGCAGTTATGGTCAGATAGCCGTTCTGGAGCTGAAGATCAATCTGTTCTTTCTTAAAGCCGGGCAGATCAATGGAAAGCTCATAGCCTTCGTCATGTTCCTTCAGGTCCGTCTTCATGACACGTGCTGCATGCTTCCCATACAGCTTGTGGTCAACATCGCTGGAAAATCCTCTCAACGGGAAATCCATCCAGTCATCAAACAAACTCTCTCCAAAAATACTCGGTAACATAAGTCATACCTCCTTTTGTAATGCAATCAATTCAATCTGTTACCTGAGCAAGGGGAAGGAGGTCATTCATTCGATCTCTATTTCCTTTGTTCGATTGTTATTATAGCACAAATTTTAGCACTGTCAAGAGGAGAGTGCTAAAACGTATGAACAAATAATGAACGAAGATGCAAAAAATTGTGAATTCGCAGCAGTGTTCTTTTCTTTTCCCCGGACAATTCTATTGACAAAACAAAAGAAGGGGAATATTCTCGAAAAAAAGCGGGTAGGAGGTGCAACATGTCCTGTTTCATTGATCTCAACGCCGATCTCGGAGAGGGCTTTGGCGTTTATCGGTATGGATCTGATGAAGAGCTGATTCCTCTGGTGTCATCGGTCAATATTGCCTGCGGCTGGCACGGCGGTGATCCGGGAACGATTCGCCGGGCTGTAGCAATCGCAAAGAAAAACAGGGTCACCATCGGTGCTCACCCCGGTTATCCCGATCTCATGGGATTCGGCAGGCGTTATATGGCGTTGGCTCCCAATGAAGTGACGGACGGTCTTTTGATGCAGATCGGTGGGCTGGATGGCCTTTGCCGTGCGGAAGGGACTCGCGTCTCCTATGTCAAGCCGCACGGAGCACTGTATAATGCAGCAGCAAAAGAGGAGGCGCTTGCTGAAGCGATTGTAAGGGCGATTCTTCTGTACGATACGAATCTTGTGCTCCTCTGCCCTGTCGGCAGTGCCATGGAAAGGGCGGCAAGAGCAGCGAATATCCGCTCAGCAGGTGAATTTTTTGCAGACCGTGCCTATCAGGAGGATGGAAGCCTTGTACCGAGAAGCCGGGAAAATGCTGTGCTTTCAGATCCGCAGCAGATTGTTGCCCGCGTCCTGTCGGCGGTAGAAAACGGTACGGTTCTCACGGAAACCGGTAAAGTGATTCCCATTACCTTCCAGTCAGTTTGCCTCCACGGTGATAATCCGAAAGCCGTTCAGCTGGCTGTTTCTGTCAGTGGGGCACTCAGGTCAGCCGGAATCATAGTAAGGCCTTTTGCCGGTGCCGACAATGAATCGTAATTTGACGCTGCTGCCGCATGGGGATCGGGCGGTAGATCTTGTCTTTGAAAACAGAATTTCACCGGAGGTCAATGCCGAGGTACAGGCTTTTTGCCGTGCTGTAATCCATACAAAACCGGATGGAATCCTTGGCTGTATTCCTGCGTACCGCACGTTAACGGTGGAATACGATCCCCTTCGTCTGACGTATGGACAAGTTTGCCTTTTCCTGCGCAGCCTTTCTGCCCCGGAGGCAGAGGAGGAGGGCGGAATCCTTGTGAGAATCCCCGTTTGCTATGGGGGAGAGTTTGGGCCTGATCTGGGCGCTGTCGCAAAGTATGCTGGTTTTTCGGAACAAGAAATCATCCGCCGCCATACGGCGCCGGATTATCCTGTCTATATGCTTGGGTTCCGGCCGGGGTTCCCTTATCTCGGCGGGTTGGATCCTTTGATTGCCTGTCCCCGCCGGGCTGTGCCGCGGCAAAGCGTGGAAGGGGGAAGCGTCGGTATTGCCGGAGGGCAGACCGGTGTCTATCCGGAAGCCTCTCCCGGAGGCTGGAATATCATCGGCCGGACACCACTCAGGCTGTTTGATGAAACATCTCTTTCCTTGCTTCATCCGGGGGATACGGTGCGCTTTGAAGCGGTTTCGGAAGACGTTTTTTGGGCAATTGCAAAAAGGAGAAGGTGGGAGAGATGATTGAGATCATAAAAAAAGGCTTTATGACCCTTCCGGTTACCGCAAAACGTCATTTTCTGGAAAAGTTTGGGGTTTCCACAGGCGGTCCCATGGATTTTATACGCTATACCCTCGCAAACAGGCTGGTCGGGAATCCTGGTGATGCCTGTGCTCTGGAAGCCGCCTTTTTTCTGCCGGGCCTTCGTTTTACTGATTGCCGGGCATTTGCCGTTGTCGGAGAAGTGGACGCGCTTACCGTGCTGCATCACGGGCAGAAGCAGTCCCTCCCGGCAAATCAGACGCTGTTCGTTGAACCGGGTGACGAACTGCTCTCCTGCCCGATTTCCGGCGGGATGCGGGCGTATCTTGCCGTATCCGGCGGTATTCAGCTCAGTACGTTGCGGCCGCAGCCGCTTGCAGAAGGCGAGAGGCTTGTGCTTCTGCCCGGAATGCTTCCTGCTCCCCGCAGATTGAAAAAGGCACCGATCCCGGTACCGACCGGGGAAGCTGTCCTCCGGGTGATCAGCGGTACACAGGCGGAGCATTTTTCAGAAAACGGTAGGAAAACGTTCTATGGGGAGGAGTATTGCTATACGCCCCAGAGCGACAGAATGGGCATCCGCTTTTCAGGGCCTGCCATCTCTTTTGCCGAAGGATATGACGGCAATATTCTCTCCGAAGGCACCATGATGGGGGATATTCAGGTCCCGACATCCGGCCAGCCGATTCTCTTGATGGCGGGCTGCCAGACGTCAGGCGGTTATGCAAAGATCGCCCATGTCATTATGGCAGATCTCCCTGTCGCAGCGCAGCTCAAGCCCGGAGACCGGGTCCGCTTTCGGGAAGTATCGGTTTTTGAGGCACAGGCCATTCTTCATCGGCTTATTCGGGAACTGGACGAGAGAGTCTGATCTCCTGTTTCCTTTGTTATAGAGCTTCTATCAGCTGGGCAACGGCTTCCGGGCGTGTTGCCCAGCTCGTTGCAATCCGTACGATCATATGGTTTTCATCAAGGTTTTCCCAGAAGCCGAGCTCGACGGTTTTTCCCAAGGCTTCTGCCCGGGTTTTTTCCAGCGTCACAAAGATCTGGTTTGTCGGAGAGGGAAAAGCCAGCTGATATCCTTTTTCCAGAAGCGCTTTCCGAATTCTGGCAGCGGCTTCCATGGCAGTTTGTCCCAACTGTTCATACAGATGGTCGGTAAAAAGGGTGTCAAACTGAATTCCGGCAATCCGCCCTTTTGCCAGCAAAGCACCGTGCTGTTTGATGGTTGTAAACAGATGCGGCAGAAAACCGTGTTTTGGGATGACAACTGCTTCTCCGAAAAGAGCGCCGCATTTGGTGCCCCCGATATAAAAAACATCACAGAGTTCTGCAAGTGCAGGGAGAGAAACATCATTCTCCGGGCAGGCAAGCGCATAGGCAAGCCTTGCTCCGTCGACGTAAAGGGCAATGCCGTTCTGGTGGCAGATCTCGCTGATTTCTTTGAGTTCCCGGTAAGAATAAAGGGTTCCGTACTCTGTCGGTTGAGAGAGATAGACCATCCCCGGCTGTACCATGTGCTCATGGGTCTCGTCCCGATAGAATCGGTCAAGGGTGGAAGCAATTTCCCGGGCGGAGAGTTTGCCGTTTTCCTGCGGAAGCGACAGCACCTTATGGCCGCTGTGTTCAATTGCGCCTGCTTCATGAATGCTGATGTGCCCGGTTTCTGCGGCAATCACACCCTGATAATTTCGGAGAATTGCATCAATGATCGTGGCATTGGCTTGGGTGCCGCCCACAAGAAAGAAGACATCTGCTTCAGGCGCCTCACAGGCAGCCCGGATTTTCTGCCTGGCGGATTCGGAATATTCATCCATGCCGTATCCGGCAGACTGGATCATATTAGTCTCTGCCAGCCGCTGAAGGATAGCTGGATGAGCCCCTTCCAGATAGTCGGAGGCAAAGGATGGTTTGTTGTTTTCCTGTTTCATTCTGATAATGTCCTCCAAAGGTCATAATAGTGCTATTTTACAGCATCCGTTCGTAAAGAACAAGTGATATTTCTGTCTATGTCTCAGATCGGCTGGTCCGGGAGCATCCGGATATCTTGCTGGAAGAGAATATCAGAATGCCGGATTGAACAAAAAACAATATCAGGAAAGGGCTTAAAAGGTCTTTTTTTGTTTATTCCAAACAGGAAATAATCATACAGAAAAAAGATTTGATGGTAGGGGGAATAAAATGATATAAAAAAGCCGGAAAACAAAAAAGGTTTTTATCTTTGACCTGCAGGAGGTATTCAAAATGGCAAGGGCAATGAGTGAAGAAAAAAAGCAGCGAATGCTGCATGAAGATATCCGTACATTGATTCCCGCCATGGCGGTTCCGACAATTGTTGCACAGTTAATCACAACGATCTACAACTTGGTAGACACCTATTTTGTCAGTACACTCGGTACCAATGCAACAGCGGCTGTAGGTGTCAATGCTTCCCTGGAACGGGCCATTACTTTGATCGGCTCCCTGATCGGTGCCGGTGCATGCAGCTATATATCCCGTCTCCTGGGAGCAAAACGGGAAGAAGATGCACACAGAGTTCTCTCCACCTCCTTCTTTACCGGAATCGGGCTTGGCGTTGTTTTACTGGTTCTGGGCAAGATGCTCATTGAACCGATGGTCTATTTTCTTGGTGCGACGCCGGAATGTGCTGAATATTCCATGCAGTACGCCAACTATGTTTTGTATGCAGCACCGTTTATGGTTGGCAGCTTTATTCTGAATATGTGCCTTCGCAGTGAAGGCAGCGCCACGTTTTCCATGATCGGGATTGGTTTTGGCGGGATTCTGAACTGTTTTCTGGATCCACTCTTTATCTATAAGTTCCAGCTCGGTGTAGCCGGTGCGTCCATGGCGACAGCAATCTCCAAGTTTATCAGTTTCTGTATCCTTCTCTGGCCGTACATCCGGAAAAAGAGTTCCGTTCAGATTGCAATTCAGAAATTCCGCTATGTTGCGGAAGATGTGAAGAGCGTTTTATCCATCGGATCAACCTCCTTTTTCCGTTCGGCCGGTGCAGTGGTTTGTTCGACGCTGATCAATCGGATCGGCGGCAGCTATTCCACATCCGCTTTGGCAGCGCTCTCCATTTCCAATCGTGTGATGGAATTTCCGTTTGCCATTATTCTTGGTTTCGGGCAGGGATATCAGCCGGTTGTCGGGTTCAACTGGGGTGCAAAGAGTTGGGACCGTGTCAAAAAAAGCCTGGATTTTGCCTTGAAAGTTTCTGTTATTGGCGGGCTTGTGATCGGTTTGCTTCTGATTATCTTTGCCAATCCGGTTGTACATATTTTCAATAAACAGGCTGATTCAGAGGTTCTGTCAATCGGAGTATATTGCATTCGTTTTCAATCTGCGCTGCTGTTTGCTCACGCAATCAATTCCATTATCAATATGTTCTATGCCGGAATCGGAAAAGCAAAATGGGCTTTGCTGATGAGCACAGCCCGTCAGGGATATTTGTTCATCCCGCTGGTATTTATTCTGCCTCCGCTTTTCGGCACATATGGTGTGGCTTCCGTTCAGGCAACGGCGGATCTGGTTTCGCTTGCCATATCGATTCCTCTGATGTTGAAGGCGTATAAGATGATCCGGGAAGCTGCAGAATCCGACTGAATTCGCTGCAAGGAGGACTGTATCATGGACTACACACCCAAAGAAACATTTGTCCGGTTGGGAAAAAGAATTCCTGGGGTACTGTATGATCCTGCGGAGAGGGAAAATGATGTTCTCCCGGCAATCTTGGTGATGCATTCGGATGAAGACTATCTTTCCTGCCCGACCGGACCTGAGATGGCAAAGCGAGGAGTTCGTGTTCTTTGCGCCAATGTTATGAGCAAAGAAGGAATGTTTTTCTCTCTTCCTGAGAAGCTAAGTGCGGTTCATGTGGCGGTGAATTACCTGAGAGGTCGGGAAGATATCGGAAAAATATACCTGATGGGACACAGCGGCGGAGCGACGCTGATGACGGCATATCAGGCAATTGCTGAAAACGGGCCGGAGATTTTCAAAGATCCTTCTTATATTCTCCCGTATCCCTTTGATGAAAAGCTTTCACCTGCCGATGGAGTAATTCTTCCAGATGCCAACTGGGGTAATGCGGTAATGCAGCTTTTCAGTTTGGATCCTGCAGTAATGGATGAATCCTCCGGAATGAAACTGGATCCCTATTATAATCTTTTTGAAAAGGAAAATGGTTTTTCAGAAAACGGTTCCCGTTTTTCGGAGGAATTTGTTTCCCGTTTTCTGAAACGGCAGGGGGAACGAAACAATGATGTTCTGGAGTATGCGAAAATCCGCTGGAAGAGAATACAGGAGGGAAAAGGGCAGTATACCGATGATGAGCCTCTGATTATTCCGGGTGCAAATCAGGGCTTTTTCAACAACAAGCTGTATGCACAGGATATCCGGCTGATGTCACACACAGCCAAGCCGAGGAAGCTGATCCATGCTGACGGTTCCATAACCGAGGAAATTGTGTTTTCTCTCCGAAATCCGGAAAACCCGCGCTCCTGGACAGGCTCATTGATGGAAGGCGCCAGAATCATGACAGTTTATAACTATCTGTCTTCCTATGCAGTGCGCACAACAGAAGAATACTGGTATGGGGAGGATCATGTGAAGGGGATAGACTGGCATTCAACTTATAACAGTCCGGTCGGCAACGTGGAGTTTATTCGCGTCCCGACGCTGATTCTTGGCATGACGGCAGGATGGGAATATCTTGCCAGTGAAACAATCTATGAGCATTCAGCATCACAAAAAAAAGTGCTTGCCTTTATCGAAGGTGCAACCCACAAATTTACAACAGAGCATTCCAAAGAAAACTTCCCGGGGCAGTTCGGAGATACCATGAAAACGCTTCATGACATCATGGCCGAATGGATAGTGACGTATAAAATCTCGAATGAAGAAAGAAAAGGAGAAGACAATGAACAGTCCTGATGTATATTCTTATCCGATAGCGGAACTCTCCGAAAGGGAGAAAAAAATGCCCTGCGCACGTTTTTTTACCGATTACCCGCTGCATAAACCGAATCCAATTTATCAGCAGGCCTTGGACCAAGGGCCGATGGATCCCGGAGATGCGATTCCCGCACAGGAGTGGCTTTCGCTGATTGATATTGCAGAGAAAGGGTATCGCAATGTCATGTACGGATATTGCATGATGCCGGATGGATCGGCTTTTTACATTGAATATTCAACCTCTCCGGTAACCTGGCAGGGAAAATGGAGGCGTTGGTTTGGCCAGTGGTACAATCGCTATTCAAAATCAACGGATCCTGCAGAAGGAAATCTCCGCTATAAAATATGGAATCCTCTGGAGCATTGGGATCATAAATTTATCAACGGAGAAAATGATAAAGACGGTGTATGGTCTCTGGAAACACTTGATGTTGGGAAAACAGGTGATCCCTCCAAAGGGATTCCTCAGATATCCTATCGGATCAACCTGAGAGAGTATGGCCTGACGGAAGAAAAGGAAGCGGAATTGCTTGCAAAAGATGTCAGAATCGAGGGGTTCTGGGAAGAATTCCCGGGCAATCCCGGTCATCATCTGGTGCTGCGTCTTAGCAGACCCTGTCCCCTTGGCGGCCGCGAAAGCGTGAACTGTGAATGGCTTGGCTATTATCCGTTGGATGGGAAAATTGTACGGGATGAAAGCACACCCTGCAGTGAAGAAATTGTTCGGAATATTCTGATTCACAATACGGTCGAGCGTCAGCATCTATATGAGGTTCTCCCGGATCTCTATGAAGCATACAAAGAAAAAGATCTCTACGAAGATTAACGGCAAAAAGGAGGAAATGAGATGTCATTCGGCGAAGTAGAAAAAGAGATCATCCAGACAGATGATCCCAGCGTCGTAAAAATCCGGCAAAAGCTCTATCCCGAAGAAGAAAAAATGCCCCTGGCAAAATATTTTTACAACTATCCTCTCCATTACCCAAACCCGGTTGAAATGCAGCTGATACAGAAGCCCATGGCAGTGGAAGATGCCATCCGTCCGGAGAACTTTACGGATCTGTTAAAACCTTACGGATATGATAAAGTGGAATTGGGCTATTGCATGTTTGAAGATGGATCCGGCTATGTTGCAACCTACCGTGTCCGCCCGCCGCACATTACTGCAGAAATGGAGCGGTGGTACCGAAACTGGAGAAATCTGAAGTCAAAAGGAATGGTTGGAGGACATGGTAATCTGCGGTATAAAATCTGGAATTATGCAGATCATTATGATCATTACTATGTGAACTGGGAAAATGGTACAGACGGAATCCACACGACGGAAAGCTTGAATCTCGGCGCCGGAGAACGGATGTATGATACGATCCGCCATCAGTTTGATGTGAGAGATTTCGGAATTACGGACGAATATCTGCAAGAGCTAAAAGATGCCGGCTGCCAGTTTACCGGAAAAGGCTCTTATGAGACGTTTGATGAGCCTGGCACCCATCTGTGCCTCGCCTACTCCCGCCCCTGCCCGCTCGGTGGGATCGAGACACGTTCCAGGGAATGGATTGGCTGGCGGCCGGTAAATGGGAAGCTGGTCAGAGACTATTCTACGAAATGCGATGAAGAATATCTGAAAAAAGTGGTCATTCATACCCTCGTGGAATGGGAACATCTTTACACCTTCCTGCCGGATCTGTATGCAGAGTACAAAGATCAGCCAATCGATGCCGACTGATTGTTTCATTCCAGATAGGAAAGAATCCTGATTTAAAAGGAATTGAAGATAGATTGGCAATATTGTATTATAGTTTCAGCTGAAAGAGTTTTATTCTGAGGCAGTTATAGGAAACTTGCACAAAAAATAATTATCTATCGAATTGACAGCCGATTCGGAACAACTGATGAAAAGGCTTTCAATAATATATTTTTAAGAAACGGAGAACAAACATGAAAACCCGGAAATTCATAGCACTGCTTCTTGTTATGATCATGGCAGTATCCTGCATCGGCATCCAGTCTTTTGCCGATGACGCGTTCCAGGCCGAATCGCTTGTGCTTGCTGCAGACGATGACTCCTTTAACGTTTCTCCCTGGAGTAACTCTCAGGGTGAAGTTTCCAACTACCTCCAGAACATCATCTGGACACACCTGGCCATTCGCCCGTTCACTGGTGCAATGATCGGCTCCGGAATGGAGCTTGTTGCCGCGAAGGAAATCACAAAAGTAGATGATCTTACTTGGAAAGTGATTCTCAACGACAATATCACGGACTCCAAAGGCAATGTCATTACGGCTTCCGATGTTAAATTCAGCTTTGACAAAAACTATGAACTTGGTTACTATGCTTATGTCAATAACTATTATGACAGCATCGAAGTTGTCAGTGATACCGAACTGCTCTTTAAAACCAAAACAGCTGACGAAGGTGGCTTTGAGTCCGCTGTTATCAACACGGCAATCTGCAGCCAGGCATGGTATGAGAGCGCTTCTGAAGATGAAGTTCTGAACAATCCAGCCTGTACAGGTGCCTATTATGTGACTAATGTGCAGAATGGCCATTCTGTTACCGTTACGGCACGTGAGGATTACTGGAAAACCGGTGATGTCACCACAACCGAAAAACAAAATGTAAAAACAATTCAGATTCTTTGCATGTCGGAAGACGATGCCAGATCCATTGCTCTTGAAAACGGAGAAGTTGATTATGCACAGGTAAGCTACATTGCCTATGACAGAATCTTCCGGAATGACAAAAACTATGTTGTTTACCAGATTCCGAAGTTCATGAATGCAATTCTCATTTTCAACTGTGATCCGAGTTCTGTCTGCTCTGATCCGAATGTCCGCAAGGCGGTTTCCTATGCGGTTGATATGGACCAAGTCTTCCTTCTTGGTTACGGCAATGATTCCTATCAGCTCCACCACGATATTTGCCCCGATGTTACTCCGGACTATGTATCCTCCTGGAATGAGGAAGATTACTATAGCAGAGACCTTGCTAAAGCAGTAGAATACCGTGAAGCAGCTGGATACGGCGAAAATGAGCTCGTGCTCAACTTCATCGTTCGCGCGCAGGCTCCGCAGCAGCCTTATGTGGTTATGCAGCAGCAGCTTGCCGAGGCAGGCATCGTGATGAATATCACCACCTATGATCGTGCTGTGTTCAATACCTATTATGCCGACAACACCGCATGGGACTTCACTGAGAGTGGTTCTGAGGTAACAGACTTCACGGCAAACTTCTGGAGCCGTATGTTCAGCGAAGAAGTTTACGGAGAAAAGGGTTCTGAGAACAACATCCATGATGCAAAACTTCAGGAGCTCCTGAAAGCTGCTGTGGCAACTCGCTCTGAGGAAGATATGGATGCCTTCCACCAGTACTACACATACGATCAGTGCTATGCAATCGGTATGTACAACGAAGTCAACTATTTCGTAGCAAGAAAAGGTATTGTTGATATTGCCAAGGGCCCGGATAACGCAACGCTTCAGGCAATGACGTTCACTTCCGATTACAAGCCGGTTCCTCTCCAGAAGTAAGAAAAAGTAGATCTTGTAGAAAAGAAAAAATACTGCTGTCGCATCCCCTGCGGCAGCAGTTTGTTTAAAGAAAGGGCTACAGATATGGGGCGCTATGTTCTGAAAAGACTTCTGATACTCATACCTACTCTCATTGCGGTTACCATTATCGTTTTTACTTTGATGAATTTTGTGCCGGGAGATCCGGTCATGATTGCACTTGGTTCAGGCACTCATACTCCTGCAGAAGTGGAAGCCAAACGAATCGCAATGGGGCTTGACCGTCCGTTTATGGTTCGCCTGATGGAGTATCTGAAAGGAGTATTCCTGCATTTCAATTTTGGTACCAGCCTGATTGACGGTACAAGTATCAAATATCAGCTGGTTACCAGATTTCCCAATACACTCAAAATTGCAGTATACAGTATTATTTTTACGGTGGTAATCGGAATTCCGCTGGGCGTCTTCTGTGCCCAGCATGCAAATTCTGTAGGTGACCGGTTTGCACTGATTATCACGCTGATTCTCGACTCCATGCCGAGTTTCTGGCTGGCACTGCTGTTGATGATTCTCTTTGCGCTGAAACTGCACTGGCTGCCGTCAACCGGCAGCGGATCCTTTAAGTATTTCATCCTTCCGACTCTTGCGAACTCTCTGGGCGGTCTCGCCGGCTTTACCCGTCAGGTTCGGGCCAGTATGCTTGAGGTGACACGGTCTGACTTTGTTACAACAGCCCGTTCCAAAGGCATTTCTGAACGGAAAGTAATTTATGGGCATGCGCTTCCCAACGCTCTGATTCCGATTCTGACACTGGTTGGCATGCGATTCGGCGGTATGCTTGGCGGAGCGACGGTTATCGAAGTGATCTTTTCCATTCCTGGCATCGGCCAGCTTCTGGTAAATGGCATCAACAACCGCGATTCCACTGTTGTCACAGGTGGCATTGTTTTTATTGCTTTGACGTTCTCTTTGATTATGCTGGTAACCGACTTGGCGTATGCGGTTGTTGATCCGCGCATTAAAGCGCAGTACACTTCCCGTAAAAAGAAATCTGGAGAGGAGGAAAGGCATCATCACGGCGGTCATCACCATGGTGAGCATAAAGATAGTCATGAAAACTAAAAAAACCGATACAAGCAATCTGAAACCGGGTTCTTTGAAATATGTATGGCGAAGGTTACTGAAAAATAAATCGGCAGTATTCGGGCTGACAGTGGTGGTTACCTTAATGGTCCTCTCCCTCCTTTCCCCCTATATCTGCAGATACGATTACAAAAGCATGGATGCGCTTAACGCATACAGCGTTCCCACAGCGCAGCACCTGTTGGGCTGTGATGAGCTTGGAAGAGATATTCTTTCCCGAGTCCTGTACGGCGCCCGGTATACGTTTATTATTGGCATTCTTTCAACAGCAATTGCAGCGGTTCTGGGAATTGCAATGGGAGCGGCTGCAGGTTATTTCGGGGGCGTGGTTGACAGCATTCTGATGCGTTTTCTGGATATTTTCCAGTCTTTCCCAATGCTGATTCTGGCTATGGCTTTCTGTGCCGTGTTTGGAACCGGTATTGATAAATGTATTCTTGCTCTGGGGATTTCCAACATTTCCGGTTTTGCCCGATTGATGCGTGCCAATATTCTGCGTATCCGCAACATGGAATATGTGGAAGCTGCAACCTCAATTGGGTGCCCGACGGGTAGGATTATTACATCACACGTGATTCCAAATGCGATTTCTCCCATCATTGTCGAGATCGCAATGGGAATCAGCCGTAACGGCCTTGCTTCGTCATCGCTGAGTTTTCTTGGCCTCGGTGTCCAGCAGCCTACACCGGAATGGGGTGCAATGCTCTCTTCTGCACGCAGTTACATCCGTTATTATCCCCACATGGTGATTATTCCCGGTCTTTTCATTCTGATTACGGTTCTCAGCTTTAACCTGATCGGGGATGCTGTCCGTGATATTCTGGATCCGACTTTGAAAGAATGAGGTATCTGTCATGAGTGAAGAAATCAAAAAACCGGAATTCTTTTCCATCCGGAATCTTATCGTACAATACAAATCCAATGAGCAAACTGTTTATGCGGTCAATGGAGTCTCTTTTGATCTGAAACCCGGCGAGACGCTCGGCCTTGTGGGGGAAACCGGAGCGGGCAAAACTACGATCGCAAAATCGATTCTTCGTATTCTGCCGGAGCATGCTGTAAAAAGGATGGACGGAGAAGTCCTCTATGAGGGACAGGACATCTTTCAAATGAATGATACGGAGCTTCGCAGGATTCGCGGGCATCAGATTTCCATGATCTTCCAGGATCCGATGACAGCGCTGAATCCGGTAAAAAGAGTAAACGACCAGATTGCAGAAGGGTATATCCAGCACCATAACTGCACAAAAGCAGAAGCAGAACGCCGCGCAGAAGAAATGCTGGAGCTTGTCGGGATCAGCGCCGACCGGGCAGGAGAGTATCCCCATCAGTTTTCCGGTGGCATGAAGCAGAGGGTCGTGATTGCAATGGCTCTGGCTTGCTCTCCGAAGCTTTTGATTGCGGATGAACCTACCACAGCGCTGGATGTTACCATTCAGGCACAAGTGCTTGATCTGATCAAACGGCTTCGCGATGAGCTCGGCACCTCCATGATTCTGATTACCCATGATCTTGGGGTTGTTGCCGGGATTTGTGACCGGGTTGCAGTCATCTACGCAGGAAGGATCATTGAGATGGGCACAAAAGTGGATGTTTTCACGAAACCGTCTCATCCGTATACCATCGGGCTCTTTGGGGCGCTTCCCGATCTGAAAAAGGATGTGGAAAGGCTTTCCCCAATAGAGGGTCTTCCGCCTGATCCGACAGCACTTCCCGAAGGCTGTGCATTCTATCCGCGCTGTGCGCATCGCTGCGATAAGTGCCTCAGCTATCAGTATGAACCGACAGCACTCTCCGATACACATTCCATTCTCTGCTGCAATCCGATGAAAGAAGGAGCTTGAAAATGGGAAATCTTCTTGAAATAGAACATCTGAAAAAATATTTTAAAAGTGCCAAAGGTACCGTGCATGCAGTTGATGATGTAACGCTCAATATAGAAGAAGGGAAAACAGTCGGTCTCGTCGGGGAATCGGGCTGCGGGAAATCTACCCTTGGGCGGACGATTGTTCATCTTCAGGAAAGTACCGACGGTATTATTCGTTTTGCCGGAAAAGATGTGACGCACCTCAACAAAAAGGAGATGTTGGAATTCCGGAAAAATGCACAGATTATTTTTCAGGATCCCTATTCTTCCCTTGATCCCCGCCAGACTGTGCAGGATATTATCCGTGAGCCGATGAAACTTCTCACGAAGGACTCCAAAGCGGAGATAGAGAAGAAAAGTGATGAGCTTATGGATATTGTCGGCATCGAGAAAAGACTGCGGCTTTCTTATCCGCATGAGCTGGACGGCGGCCGCAGGCAGCGCGTCGGTATTGCCCGGGCACTTGCGCTGAATCCGAAATTCGTTGTATGTGATGAACCGGTTTCATCACTTGATGTTTCCATTCAGGCACAGATTCTGAATCTTTTGATGGATCTGCAGAAGCAGTATGGTCTGACTTATCTTTTTATCACGCATGATATGTCTGTTGTGCGGCATATTTCCGATTATATTTGTGTCATGTATCTCGGACAGATGATAGAGAAGACGGATAAGAAGAGTCTCTTTGATAAACCACTGCATCCATATACGAAAGCACTTCTTTCAGCCATCCCAACAACGGATATTTATGCCCAGCCGGAAAGAATACAGCTTAAAGGAGAAATCAATTCTCCCATTGATCCGGAACCTGGTTGCCGGTTTGCAAAGCGATGTGTCTATGCAAGGCATTGCTGCAAAAACCCTGTTCCTTTGACAGAAGTGGAGCCCGGACATTTTGTTGCCTGTCATCTTGTAAAGGAAATCAATCATCTCTGATATGAAAAAGCCATGGGATTCTTTTGAAAAGAACTATGTTGCCGTTGAAACGCTGGATGCAGACAGCGGTAAAACAAGGCTCAGGTATGAATATTACGGACCCTGGTTCGTGCACAGGGGAACCGTGGCAGCGCTGCTGAAAGAAAAATGGATTATTGGAGCTGCCCTTGCAATCAATCTCCTGTCTGTCATAGGCTCGGGGCTGGTTGATTCTGTTTTGAACAGAGTCGGGGTTACCTGCATCCCGTATGGGCTGGCTCTGGCAGCGCTTGTTTTTACTGCGATGGGTTCTGTTTTGTTTCTTGTTTCCGGCAGGAAGGTGAAAAGGCCGGAATATGAGCGGATGGATCGGATCCTTCGATCGGCTCCGATCATAGAGGCTTTGCTGTTGCTGTGCGCGTTTCTTGCAGCAATTGTCCTTGCTCTCACGGGAAAAGTCACCGGATCCGGTTTGGTTCCCATGGCAGGATATTTGACGGGATCCGGATGTTCTTTCCTGACCTGGTATCTGTTCAGAACACTACAGTACCGAAAGGAAAAAAATACAGAATTTGAATATGCAGAGGAAAACCCTCCCTGCTTTTCCCCTGAAGAAGAAAGTTGAGGTGTGTTACGTGCCGTTCTCTTTAAAAGGAAAAACCATGATCATCTCCGGCGCTTCCGGCGACAGACCGGATCCAACCGTGAATATGGCGCTGGAATGCGGAGCAAATGTCTGCTTTTTGAGCGGAAACCATGAGCGCGTCATTCAGGCCATGAAATACATTGATCCCCGCTACCGGGATCATATTATAGGTTTTGCTCAGAATCCTCAGTTTAAACTGGAACTGAACAGGCGGCTCGCTCCTGAAATCTATCAGGAAGATTCTACTTCGCAGGATGTATTAAAGTGGATTTATGATTATTTTGGCAGCATTGATATTGTCGTGCATGCTTCCGGCGGCGGGTTCTCCCGCTATACAATGGAAAATACCGACAAACCATACTGGGAAATGACGGCTAAAATTTCGGAAAATCTGTTTTTTAATACCATGTATGCGCTGCCTTATTTGGAAAAGAGCAAAAGCCCCGTTGTCATTAATGTGGTTTCGGATGATGGTTATCATGGCGGCTGGTTTAATAATCCGGCTTGCGCGTCTGCCCGCGGCAGTGTTTTAACACTGACAAAGGAAATGGCAAAAGAACTGGCGCCGAAGGGAATCCGCGTGAACTGTGTGATGCACAGCTATATCGATGGAGATGGGCCGGATGCAACTGCAATCTGGCTGACAGAGGAAGAACGTGAAAAAATCGTTTCGGCAACACCGTTAAAACGGCTTTGTACGAGAGACGATATTGCTGGAATCATTAATTTTCTGGCAAGTGATGAGGCCTCCTTTATTACTGGCGCGGTTGTGCCTGTAAACGGCGGTCTGACGCTCTGACGCCATTCAAATTCAATCAAAAATCTCCGGGGTTATTCCCGGAGATTTTTGATTTAATCGGCGTCAAGCGGTTTGTCTTTGTATTCCTCATAAACAGCAGGGAGAAACTTGACCATGTGCTGAAGTTCCATGATGTTATGCATGATGATGTTTTTCAGGTATTCCTCCGTCACCGGATAATCATCCCGCACCAGTTTTCCGTTTACGGGTTTGTAGCCCATCCACTCCCGGGTCAGCTGTTCAAAACCGCCGAGAGGATGCGGCCGTGTTACACCTACGCAGAAATGGGAACCGGGAATATCAAAGCTCTCCCAGGCAATTCGCAGGCTGCAGCCCATGTCTTTATAAGCCTGCAGCTTTTCTTTTGAGACTCCGTAGAGCGGATATTCTTCTTCCGGAATCGTATGGTGGACACTGCCAATGGGTTCTTCTCCAGCACCGAGGTCAAGGGTTTCCAGCGTAGCAACACCATCTGTTCCGTCCTTTCCGTTTACGAAATGATGGTCAATGTGCTCAATCGGCATCCAGATTTTATAGCGGAGATTCCCTTCCTCCGGAATGGTGCTTTTTGAATATACATTCATCCAGGATCCAAACCATCTGCGCATTTTAACGGAAATGCGGGGATCAAAGCGTTTGTATACCGCCAGATAACCGGTACCGTCCGGGAGAACGCAGTACCCGGTTTCAATTTTTCCGTACTGCCCCGGAGGAAGCATGATATCCGGAAAACTCTCCGGGGGAGGGACATCTTTTGGATCCATAGGTCCCGCCTGAATAATTTGCATCGTCGAGGGATCCGGCAACTCAATGGGTAAATCATAGTATTTTGCCAGAGGAAGTTTTTTCTCGTTTTCAGTCAAGGGCCGTTTTTGAAGATACATGGTTTTTCCTCCTGCCTTTTTATCCGATTTTTTTTGCAGCCCATTCAATGATGTTTTTCCAGAGCTGATCATAGCATTCCCAGGCAAGAACTTCGGGGAGAGCCCAGTGCGGCAGGGCGTCAAAAGCAGTAGCTACGGCTCTGCCATCTCCGTAGGGAGCGCACGCAAGACCGACAGAATCTCTTATCGTGACAAGAACTTCTGTTCCCGGCTTCTCTTCCACATAGTTATATCCGAGATATCTTGGCCAGGGTTCGTGAATCCCCTTCATAATAGGATGATCCGGTTGAACAATTGTCGGGGAAACACCTTCAGGAGTATCCTGTCGATCATCATAATTCATAATTGTAACAGGAATGACATCACGCAAAGGAGTCATGTTGTATCGGGCACAGCAGCTGATTCCGGCAAAGCTCATATACCCGCCAATCATGACAAAGCCGCCGCCCTGCCGCACGTATTCTTTGATCGCCTGCAGACGGTTGCCGTGGATGTGGCAGTTGAACATCATATCCGGGTCCAGAAGCAGGGTATCGCTGGTGATATCGCTCAGAATTACAACATCATACTGCTTCAATTCTTCCACCGTTTCCGGAAAATATTTCTGCGCGAGGTGGTTGGGAATGTGCGTTACCTCCATACCGAGGCCTTCCAATGTTTTCACAAAAGGAATGCCCGGCTCCTCATACCGGCAAAGTGTAACATGGGTAAAGCCTTTGGTATGTCCTTCTTCTGTAATCCAGGATTCTCCGGCCAGTAAAACTTTCATGATGCTTTTCCTTTCTTTTTGTGAATTTTTTTGTTATAATATTATAACATTAAGCGTTTCTCATAATCAATTCAGAAAGGAAATCGATATATTCCATACTGGAATACGAAAAAAGGAGGGTCGTCGATATGGATATTTCTGTCCTTCATGAATTTGTCCATTTAGCAGAAACGTGCAACTTTCAAACAACAGCGGATGAACTGGCCATGACGCAATCAACCCTTTCCAAACACATTCATAAGTTGGAAGAAGAGCTTGGAATCCCCCTGTTTGATCGTACCACGAGAAGTGTTACGCTCAATACCTTTGGTATTCAATACTTGAATTATGCCCGGCAAATCTGTGAAATCAGTGATCAGGGGCTTGCTGCACTGGACAGCCTGAAACGCGGTAAACGTTCAAAACTGAATATCGGTTTTATGGAAAAACACGGCATGTATGGCCTTGTGGAGGCCATTTCCGATTTTGGCAGAAAGCATCCCGAAATAAAAGTCAATATCATAGAACGCAATGGGGATGCCTTGAAGGACCTTCTCGTATCTGGGAAAGCAGATGTGATCTTTTATGCGGAAAAGATGAATGAAAAAGAATTCCGAATCACACATTTCACGACAGACCGCCTGGTAGCGGTGTTGTCTGTCGCGCATCCTCTTGCCAATGCTGATGCCGTTTCCCTGCAGGATCTGGCAGGGGAAGAACTGATTGAGCACAAAACATTTCTGGAAATGCGGCTTTTGTCGGAAGCATGTCGGGAAGCACATGTGACACTGAATTACGTAACGAGTATTTACCATGCCTCCACAATTATGAAAATGATTCGGGAAGGAATCGGAGTCAGCATCATGAGCCGAGGCTGTGCTATGGAAAATGCAGATGCGGATCTGGTGGTTGTGCCGATCGTCCCTGCCATTACGTTTGATATCAATGTTGTGAGCAGCAGAAACAGAAATCTTTCTCAGGCGGCAGACATTTTCATCAAATATATCCGGGCAAACCACAGTGACGGCAGGATAGGGGGGTCCTGATGCGAGAGGCAATAAAAGAGATATTTGTCCATCCGATGCAAAGAGTTCCGGGTGTTCTCTATGAGCCGGAGGAAACTGCAGCTAGAAACAGAATAGCAGTTCTGGTGATGCATTCCGATGAAGATTATCTTACTTTCTGTACCGGGCGGGAACTGGCAAAACGAGGATTTTGCTGTCTGTGTGCCAATATGCCCTGTAAAGAGGGATTTTTCTGGACGCAGCCGGAAAAAATGCCCGTGATTGATGGGTGTGTTCGTTTTCTGCGAAACCTGCAGGGAGTTGAGAAAGTGATCCTCATGGGGCATAGCGGCGGTGCGACCACGATGTCTGCTTATCAGGCGATAGCAGAAAATGGCGTATCTGTTTTCCAGGGAAAGGAAAAAATACTTCCTCATCCGGATACGGAGCTGCTTCTTCCGGCAGACGGCGTAATGCTTCTGGATCCCAATTTCGGAAACGCCTATTGTCAGCTGTGCAGCCTGGACCCTGCGATTGTCGATGAGCAAAGCGGAAAAAACATGGATGTGACGCTGGATCTGTATGCCGAAGAGAATGGATTCCGGGAAAACGGTTGTTCTTATTCGGAGGAATTTATCAACCGTTTTATGGCTGCGCAAAGTGCGAGAAATATGCGCGTCCTGAATCATGCGCTGGAACGCTTTTCTGCAATTCAACAGGGGGCGGGGGCGTATGACGATGACGAGACGATTACCATTCCGGGCGGAGCGCAGGGATTCTTCAACAATAAGGAGTTTGTTACCCGGAGGCACCTCTCTCATACGGCAGCTCCTCAGAAGCTCCTTCATGCGGACGGCTCAATCACCCTGGAACCTGTTCAGGCGCTTCAGCATTCTCATTTTTCACGCTCCTATACGGCTTCCCACAAAGACGGAGCACGGATTACAACGGTGAAGACCTATTTGACATCCTATGCAGTACGAACATTTACAAATTATGGAAGCAATGAAACGTCGATCTGGGGAATCGACTGGAGCTCGACGTATAATTCTCCTGTTCCCAATATGGAGCATGTCTCCTGTCCGGTCCTGATAACCGGAATGACAGCAGGAGTGAATCCTGTCCAGATAGAAATCATTTATAACCATACGGCGAGTAAAGACAAAGATCTGGTATATATAGAAGGTGCAGATCACCTCTTCTGTCCTGCTGCGCATTTGGAGGCGTTCCCAGGTCAGTTCGGAGATACCATGAAGCTTCATCATGATTATATTGCCGGGTGGCTTTCCTATCCCGGTCGGTTCCTCTGATCAGAGATCACCGGAAGAGCAGACGCCGCAGTGCATTGCCTTTTCCTGAAAAGCAGATAAAATTTTAAAAGGTACCTTGACAATATCAATGAAATGTGATATTATCAAGGTACCTTAATTAAAATAGAAAGGAATAGCATAGAAAATGTCTGATATGGAAAGAACGTGCCCAGGCTGTGGCCGTCACTGTGATTTAAGCAACCCTCACTGTCCACGCGGAGAAGCCTACGCGAGAGGAGAAGAGCCAGCCCCGCGGGCAGGCGGTAATCATCACGGGGAGGAATCCGCCGCAAGAGGTGAAAAAAGGCACCGTGGGGAAGAAAGACCGGAAAGAGACAGAATGCAGAACCGCCCGGAGCATCACGACCGGGAAAAACGCGGAGAACATCACCATCGGGAAGAGGCACTGCGGGGAAAGCATGGCGGGCATGAAATGCATCGAAAAATATTCGGGACAGATCAATATGCTTCTCTGGACACCGACGGTAAGATTCTTGCAGGGCTCCGGGAACTCGGGCATCTGGGGCGGTCAAAGTTGGGCAGCAGAGGAGGACAGGGTCGTATCCTTCAACTGCTGTCAGAGGAAGGAACAATGACCCAGCGTGATCTTACGGAGCGACTCGGTATTCAACCGGGTTCGGCAAGTGAAGTGATCGGAAAACTGGAAAAAGCGGGGCTTGTCGAAAGAAAATCGCATGAAGAAGATCGCCGCACCGCAAACATCATTCTGACTGACGCCGGAAAAGAGGCGGCAGCAGAAAAACAGGAGAAGCCGGAGCTGTTGAAAGACCTCACAGAAGAGGAAAAGCAGCAGTTCTTATCAATTTTGGAAAGAATTCTTGTCGACTGGCAGCCTTCTGAATAATCATCAAAAACGCACAGAGCGGGAATCATCGTTTTCCCTCCTCTGTGCTTTTTTCCGGTTATAGGCTTTCGGGTTTTCCGGCTTCCGCGTGATCGGGCTGATGGGCCAGATCTCACGGCGCTTTGCATTCAACTCTCTTCTTTTCTTTTTGGAGAGTTTCTGATACGGAACGAATTTTTCCATTGGCAATTCCTCCTTTTTTATCTCTATATAGGGACTATAACACAGGAAATGGAAGCATGCAAGAGGGTAATTTCTCTTCAAGATTCATTGACAAAAACAGATTGTCTCCATTATAATGGCTGTTAGTTGTAAAACAGACGAATGGTGCAGCTGCTTGAAAGCAGGTGTGAAAACAGGAAATAAAACGAGGAGAGACGCGATGAGAGCACAAACTTTTAATACAAACTGGCGGGTAAAACATCTGGAAGAGGAGGACTGGCTGGAGGTAACCTTGCCTGATGATGCCATGCTGCGTGAACCGCGTACGGCGGAAGCCATGGGAGGCTTAAATGTCAGCTGGTTTGAGGGGAGAGACTATCTTTACAGCAAGACCTTTTCGCTCAGCGCTGAGGAAGCGGCAAAGCACAATGTCCTTGAATTCGAAGGAGTCTACCGCAAAGCAGAAGTAATCATCAACGGGCAAAAGGCCGGATTCCGGCCTTACGGATATACCAATTTCTATGTGGATTGTGATGCATATGTGCACGAGGGAGAAAATACTGTTGAAGTAATTGCCCGTAATGCCGACCAGCCCAATTCCCGCTGGTATTCCGGCGCAGGGATTTACCGCCCGGTGCGCCTCTGGACGAGCGGAAAAGACCATATAGAGATCAACGGCGTCAAGATCAAAACACTTTCCCTCAATCCTGCAAAAATCGAGGTTACCGTCAAAACAAATGCCGAAGGTCCTGTCCGTGTGGAGATCCGCGGCGCAGAGACTCTTCTTGCCTCGGCAGAGGGCACCGATCGCCGCTTTGAATTGGGGCTCCCGGAGGCAAGACCCTGGAGCCCGGACAGTCCTGTTCTCTATACCTGCAAAGTCTATTTTGGAGAGGACGAGGCAGAGGAGCGTTTCGGCATCCGCACGCTTTCCTGGGGAAAAGACGGTATTCTCATCAACGGCGAGCGTGTCATTCTGCGCGGTGCGTGTGTGCATCACGATAACGGTCTTCTCGGAGCAGTCTGCGATCCAGATGCGCTGGAGCGCCGGATCCGCATCCTGCAGGAAAACGGATATAATGCGCTGCGTTCCGCGCATAATCCGTGTTCCAAAACCGCGCTGGAAATCTGCGACAGGCTTGGCATGCTGGTGATGGATGAATACATCGACCACTGGTATATTCACAAGACGCTGCACGACTATGTGGAGTATTTTGATGAGTGGTGGCGTCAGGATCTTCGGGATATGGTCGAGAAGGACTATAATCATCCCTGCGTAATTCTCTACTCCACCGGCAACGAAGTTGCCGAAACTGCGCAGCCGCGCGGGATTGCTCTTGCAAAGGAAATGACGGATCTTTTGCATGATCTGGATGAGACGCGCCCGGTTACCTGCGGCATCAATATCTTCTTCAACTTCCTCAACCATATCGGATTCGGCCAGTATTCTGATGAAAAGGCAGCAAAGGAAGCCGAGCGGAATGCAAAAGCAAAATCGGAAGGAAAAAAGACAAAGGAACGTGCCACAGGCTCCAAGTTCTTCAACGATCTGGCCGGTATTATGGGGGCCGGGTTTATGAAGACCGGCGCGACGCTCCACGGGTCTGATGTTACCACCCGCGAAGCTTTTGCCAATATGGATATTGCCGGGTATAATTACGGCGAAAAACGCTATAAAAAAGATTTGAAGAACTATCCCAATCGCCTGATTCTCGGCTCAGAGACGTTCTGCTTTGACGCCTATAAATTCTGGGAACTGGCAAAACAGAATCCCCGTCTGGTCGGTGATTTTGTCTGGGCTGGTACCGATTATCTCGGCGAAGTGATGATCGGCAGCTGGGAATATGCCGATTATGCGAAAAACTTCGGTCCGGAGTGCGGTTGGATCAGCGCAGGCAGCGGTCGCATTGATTTAACCGGCAAGCCTCTCGGGGAAGCCCTGTATACCAGAGTCGCTTTTGAGCGGGAAAACGGTCCGTATCTTGCCGTGCGACCCCTCTGTCACGAAGGGCGGCACAGCCCGAGTGCCTGGAAGATGACCAACGCCATGCCAAGCTGGAGCTGGCAGGGCTGTGAAAAACGTGTTGCCCATGTCGAGGTTTATGCGCGCGCCGCATCGGTAGAGCTGTTTGTCAACGGCGTATGCAAAGGAAAACAGGCCTTCAGAAATGACTGTGTATTCACCTTTAAAGTGCCTTATGAAAACGGGACCATAGAAGCGGTTTCCTACGATGCCTCCGGCCGGGAGATCGGTAGAAATGTGTTGACAACAGCCGGGCAGGAAACCGTGCTTCAGGCTGTGCCGGAGGAAACAACAGCTGCGCCGGGGCATCTCGCCTTTGTTCGTCTGCAATATACGGATGAAAACGGCATTCTGAAGCCGATGGCACGGAACTTGATTGATGTAGAGGTAGAAGGCGGCACTCTGGTGGGTCTCGGCTCTGCTTGCCCCTTCTATGAGTTGAGTTATCTGGATCACCGCTGCGATACCTATTACGGGGAAGCCCTTGCCATAATTCGGGCAGGAGAGGGAAAAGAAATCCACTTCACCGCAACTGACGGAATTCATGAAGCGAACGTCAGAATTCCCATTCTGGCGAACCATTAAAAAGCGACTGATACAAGTCTCACCGATAAATCTCTACGGAAAGAAAACAAGCCATGATCAGAGACATGCGCTATGAAGACTGCCCGGTAGTTGCGAAATTCTGGCGTGAGCTGCTGGACGTCCCCGCAGCTACCGATGAGAGCTTTCGCCGTACCTTTGAGAAAATGAGCGGTGACGACCGCTATCGGACCTTTGTTGCAGAAGAAGACGGGAAAGTGGTGGGGTTTCTCACGCTGGTCGAAGTCCTGTCCTTTGACGATCCGGACGGTTACATCAAAATGAACGGAATTGCCATTTTGCCGGAGTATCAGCGTCGCGGTATCGGTGAGCAGCTTGTGCGTCGGGCAGAAGAAGAAGGGCTTGCGCGCGGGTCGTCCTCCATCGGGTGCGCCTCAAGCCTGAAACGCACGGGCGCCCATATATTCTGCGATAAGCTCGGTTATGAAAAATCCGCCTTCTGGTTCCACAAGATCTTTCCGAAACAGAGCTGAACATCTGATTCGCATGCGTATTCCCCATATTGTACCGCTCAATCGGCACATTCAGATCCGAAACAGGAGATCGATACCAAAATATCGATCTCCTGTTTCATTGATTTTGAACTTTTGTGAGCAGTTAGCGTGAAAGGGTCGTTGCCAGGAAAAAGTGGCTGACTTCCTCGGGGCTGTAGCTGTCGTTGCGCATCCACCAGCGCACCGTCTCCGCAAAGTCGCATACCATGTGGTTGAGAAGATACTCCCGCGGGATCTCCGAGGTTTTCTCAGATAAGGCGCCTTCAAAGAGACGCTCCAGATACTCCTTGAAGAAGCGCATGAAAAGCTCTCCGCTCTCGCTGGAGAGGATGCCCTTGATATAGCGGCGGCTGTCCTGCAGATGGTAGAGGATGTGTGTGATCTCACTGTCCAACGCACCGCCGCTGTGGGAAAAATCGTGGGTCTGCTCCTTCTCCAGATCCTCGGAAAAGACATGTTCGAAGATCTCCGTGCACAGCGCGCGGAGCAGCTCGTCCTTGGTCTCAAAATGGGTGTAAAAGGTGCTGCGCCCAATATCCGCCTCGTCGATGATCTCCTGCACCGTGATGTTGGAATAGCTTTTCTTTTCGAGCAAGCGGGTAAATGCATCGTACACCGCCTGCCGGGTCTTCTTTTGTCTGCGATCCATTCAGCATTCCTCCGGACATTTTTTCAGATTTGTTCGGTAACGTACTTTTGCACATATCTGTTTCTGCCATTTTTCAATCTGAAACAGTATAATCGGAAACGAACAGAATATTCATTAGCGATTATACCGTATTTTTCAGATATGTCAAGGAGGCCGTTATGATCAACAAGTGGCTGGAAAACGAACCGAAGGTGACGCTGTTTTGTGCGATCACTTCTGCGATCTCTCTGGTTTTGAGCATCACAGGCGTGCTGAAGGGCATTTTGCCCATAGACATTGCATGGATTGCCGTTGTTCTGTGCGGCGTGCCCATCGTGATCGGGGCCTTCAGGGCGGTGGTATTTGAGCATGATATCAAGGCGGATATGCTGGTGTCCCTGGCGCTGATCGCCTCCGTTGCGACGAAGGAATACTTTGCCGCGGGCGAAGTTTCGCTGATCATGCAGATCGGCTCCCTGTTGGAGGACTACACCTCCGGCAAGGCTCAGGAGGGCATTGAGAAGCTGATCGGCATGACGCCACAGACCGCGCGGGTCATCCGAAACGGTGAGGAGCTCATCGTCCCCGTGGAGGAGGTCAAAGTCGGCGACATGCTGAGCGTGATCGCCGGCGTAACGATCCCCGTGGACGGCACCATCCTGGAGGGGGAAACCGCCGTCGACCAGTCCGTGATGACCGGCGAGAGTATCCCCGTGGATAAGCGCCCCGGCGACACGGTCTCCAGCGGCACTGTCAACCAGTTCGGCACCTTCACCATGCGGGCCGACGCTGTGAGCGGTGACAGTTCTCTGCAGCGTATGGTGCGTCTGGCGAAGGAAGCCGAGGAAAACAAAGCTCCTATCGTCACCGCGGCGGACAAATGGGCTACGTATCTGGTGGTCATCGCACTGGCCTGTGCGGGTCTGACCTGGCTCCTCACCGGCGAGTTTATGCGCGCCGTCACGACGCTTGTGGTCTTCTGCCCCTGCGCCTTCATTCTGGCTACGCCCACGGCGGTGCTGGCCGGGATCGGGAACGCTGCCAAGGTGGGCATCATTGTCCGCTCCGGCGAGGCGCTGGAGAAGCTGTCCAGAATCCGCAGCGTGGCGCTGGATAAGACCGGAACGCTCACCACCGGCAAACCCGGCGTCACCGCGGTGGTTCCCTTGGACGAGAGTTGCACCGAGAGCGAACTGCTGCGGCTGGCCGCACTATCCGAACAAAAGTCCGAACACCCCTTGGGTAAGGCGATCTGCCGGACGTACGAGGCCCAGGGCGGCAAGACCGGAGAAGCTGAAGATTTCAAAGTGCTGGCCGGGCAGGGCGTTTCCGCCTTGGTGGACGGCAGACAGATCCTGGTAGGGAAAGAGGACTTCATGCACTCTCAGGGGATTGACACGGACGTAGCAGCAAATAAGAGCCGGGCGCAGCGCGAAAAAGGCGCCACAGTCGTTTATGTGGCCGCGGATGCATGCGTGATCGGTTTTATTGCTCTGGCTGACTCCCTGCGGGAGGACGCGAAAGAGACCATTGAAAAGCTGAAAGCGGTTGGCATCACGCCCCTGTTGCTGACCGGTGACCATGAAGGTGCAGCAAGGGCGATCGCCGAATCCGTTGGAATCAATGAAGTACGCGCCGACCTGCTGCCGGAAGATAAAATGAACATCGTGAAAGAATGGAAAAGCCGGTCCCGGCAGATCTGCATGATCGGCGACGGAGTGAACGACGCTTTGGCACTGCGGAGCGCCAACGCGGGAATCGCCATGGGTGGCATCGGCTCAGATATTGCCATCGAGTCTGCTGATGCGGTGTTGGTGAGCGACGATATCAAGCGTCTTCCCTATCTGTTCGAGCTGACGCAGAAAGTCATGAAGAAGATCCATACGAACATCATTGCTTCTCTGCTGATCAATCTCTCGGCGGTGCTGCTGAGCGCGTTCGGCATTCTCAACCCGGTCACAGGCGCGTTGTGGCACAACTTTGGTTCGGTATTCGTGGTGGTCAACGCGGCGCTGCTGCTGCGCTTAAAGGACGAAACCGCCGGAGATCGTCTATCTGAGTGACAGGCAATGTCCGGTGGATTTCCGGATCGCCGAAGCACTTACTGTTTCATTTATAATTACCCTCTATCTGCGGAAATTCACTCTCTTTCTGACACAAGGTGAAAATGGATGTTTTGGTGAAAATGGAGAGAATTTATTGATTTTACATGATTTAATGAACTTTTAAGAGCAAAAACAATTAAATAAAAGCATAGAAAATACTCCATTTTCACCCATTATCACCAAAATCACCAATTTCACCTTGACAAGAAACAAAGTTTCTGCTATACTGTGTCTAATAAAATGACACAGGAGGCATGACATGTCAAATATTGTAGAACGAGCAAAAAGTGTTTCAGAATTTGAGAGCAGAGAAGCCCGGTGGGTGATCCCTTACTGGATCCCAAAGGGAGCGATTACGCTCCTGGCAGGCAGCGGCGGCATTGGAAAGACGAATCTATGGTGCTATATTCTGTCCTGTATCAGTTGCGTGCGCCCCTCTATGCTGTATGACACGGAAATTGGGTTCGATCCTAACAAATTGGAAGAGGAAAAGGAACCGTTTTCCGAGGAAGAACAGGCAACCATGAAAGCCGTTGTGGAGGCATCCGGCGGCAGGCTGGAACTTTCGGACGTGGTGGGCTATTTTGAGTATCTCCGCCGTCAGGAAAAACCAACCTCACCGAAGATGGATCAGAAGTTACTGGAAGGGGATCCCATCAATACCACCTGCATGTATTTTTCAGCAGAAGATCCCCCGGAAATTTTGAAAGAAAAATTTAAGGCATACGGCGCTGAGACGGACAATATCATAACGCTGGATTACAGGGATCTCGGCGGAATGACGTTTTCTTCCGGAGATCTGAAAGACCTGATCAAAGAATATCGCCCTGCAATCTGTGTGTTTGATCCGATTCAGGCCTTCATGCCGAGGGGAGCTTCCATGACGTCCCGACAGCAGGCGCGAGAGGCGCTTAACCATCTGGTGAGGCTCGGGGATGAGTATGGCACGGCATTTCTGTTGGTCTGCCATACCAACAAGAAAAAGACAGATGACTGGCGGCAGCGGATTTCCGGTTCTGCAGACTTGCCGGACATTGCAAGAAGTGTCATCTTTACGGATTATACGCAGATGAAGGCAAATCAGGAAGTTCGGTTTATCAGCAATGAAAAGAACTCCTACCACGAACCGCAGCAGACGTTGCTTTATCGCTTTGAAAATGGGAAGCTGGTCTACTACGGATTTTCTGAAAAGAAGTTTGCGGACTATGCCCGTGATGTACCCTTCCAACAGAAGGATCCTTCACGGATGACGCAGACGGATTACTGCAAGCAGACCATTCTGGAGACGTTGCAGAAGACCGGAGAACTCTCGTCCAATGAGATCAATAAGATTCTGAAAGACGAAGGGTATGCCAGAAAAGCAATCGATCTGGCAAAGCCTGAGCTCGTGAAGGAAGGAAAGATCGAACGCTTTTGTGTCAGCACCGGCGGCGTGCCGCAGTGGCGTATCCGCCTGAAAGAGGAATAAGAAAAAACCAGTGAGTAGGTAGTTTTTGTCTAGGTCCCATCTGAAAGAACGGAATGGGATTCAAGAGGCCGCTGGTTCAAATCCAGTCACTCGGACCAAGAAAAAGGCTTGATTTTGAAAGAAATCAAGCCTTTTTCGTCACTTTGAAAGCAAATTTCAAAATCGAAATCGGCCCGAAAAACGGCTTTGACTGGAGTTTGACTGGAGTTGAAAAATTCCGGTCTTTTTTCTTTGACTGGAGTTTTTTGGCCTCCTTTTCTGCGCTCATGCGACACAAAAGGCCTGGTCAAATACCTGGATGGCTTTCTGCTTGATCGGGGCCTGCACATGCAGGTAGTGCTGTGTCATGTCCAGATCCGCGTGACCCACCATGCTTTGAATGGTAGCCAGGTCAACGCCAAGAGCTTGCATCTGCGAGACATAGGTGTGGCGGCAGGAATGGGGCGTCAGTTCCCGCACGCCGTCAATAGCACTCACGTACTGCTTGAACTTGTCGCGGTAGTGCTTGGGGTCGAAGGGCTGTTCCTTGCTGGGCGACTTGAAGATGTACTTTTCCTCCGTGTCCCGCAGCTTCACAACCATAGACCGCAAGCCCTCCGGCACCGGTACGTCCCGAATGCTGTCACGGGATTTCGGCGGGCCGTCCTCAACTTTTCCGGCTACCGTCTTCACGGCTTGCCGGATATGGATGGCAGAGCCGTCCGGTTCAATGAGATAAGGCTCCAGTGCCAAAAGCTCCTGCATCCGGATCCCGGTGCCCAGCATCAGCCGGATGCTGTCGCCGATCTTGTCGTGAGGCAGGGAGAGCATCAGAGCTTTGACTTCCTCGGCTGTGAATGCCTCCTTGGCTTCCATGGGCTTGTTGGCCTTCATCTTCTCCGCGCAGGCCACCGGATTTCGGCGGATCAGTTCGTTGGCTTCGGCCTTCTTCATGATCTGATACAGCATGCCGCGTGCCTTGGATACATAGCTGTCGGACTTGCCGTCCCGGCGAAAGTCCAGCAGCACATTTTCGATGTCCATAGCCTTGATATCCATAAGCCGCCGTTTCCCCAGAACCGCTTTCAATGCTCCGAGCATATAGCTGTAGCTCTCACAGGTCACCGCCGAAATGTTCTCCTTATGGCTCTCAAACCAGGTATCGGCCCACTCGGCAAAGAGCAGGTTGGGATCAAGCTGCAAGCCGTTCTCCATGTCTCGCTGATAGTCCCGCATTTTCTGCAGAGCCTCTTGTTTTGTTTTTCCGTAGAAGGATTTTCGCTTGCGCCGGCCATCCTTCTGAAAGCCGATCATGATGGAGCATTCCCAGCGTCCATCTTTTCGCTTGGTGACGTTCCCTTCACCGTTGCCGCGTCGTTTAGACAAAATAACTCCTTTCCTCAGCACATTGTGTTTCGCTGCTTCTATTGTTTACATAACTTTCTCGATTTTTCAAGTGTTTTGTCGAAAAAATTCCAGTCGGGCATAAAACCCGGCTGGAATTTCTCTTATTCAAGCTGATCGTCCATCCACTGGAGCAGCTTTTCCTTCGGCACGACGAGACGCCGTCCAATGTGCAGGGTGGGAAAGCCCTCGCTGTGCATCAGCGTATAGGCGGAGTTCTTGGCGATGCCGAGGATCTCCGCCACCTGCTGGGCGTTCAGCGTATAGGGCATGCGCTCAATGTCAGCATTCGTCATCGGCATCCCCTCGCTTTCTGGGTACCCATTTCAGCTCGTACCCGATCACGTCGGCCAGCTCCACGACTTCCCGGTATCGCAGCGAATTTCGCTGCAGCTTGTTGGAGAAGTTGGAGGCAGAATCGCTCCAGCCGTACTGCCGGTGGAGCCGATCCAGGGTCTCCTGCATGGTGAGGCCTGCGCCGACGATCCTTGCTTTGATCTCGTTTCTTGTTGTATTCATGGTAATAATCCTTTCATAAAAATATAGATGAAATTTCAAATCTTCCGTACATCCGTACATGCGTACCAGGCCATGCGCCACAGCTTTGCCGAACTCAAGATGGATATCGAACTGCTGCGCGGTCTGGTCTACGGCGTGCTGGAGGGCTTGGACAACGGCGATGCCGACGTCATCGAGCAGGCCTAGGCGGTCAAGGTCAAGGGGGCCCGGATATTCGAGCATGTGGCCAGCGAATGCATTGTCCTCAACGGCGGCAACGGCGTCATCCGCGAAAACGGCATTGAGCGCTACCTGCGTGATGCAAAGCTCTGCTCCATCGGCTGCTTTGCCCTGCCGCACATCACGGAGATGATCGCAAACCACTTGGAGTAAGGCGGGATACAGCATGGCATTGAATATTGCAGTATGCATGAAGGTCGCCCCGGATCCGGACAAGTATAACCAGATCTCCCTGGATCCGGTAACCAAGACCCTGGTGCGCAGCGGCATCGACTCCGTCATCAGCGGCACAGACCTCCATGCGATCGAACTGGCTTTACAGCTGAAAAGTAAATTCGGCGGGAAGGTCACCCTGATCTCCATGGGGCCCGACAGCAACGAAAAGCAGTTGCGCGAGGCCCTAGGATACGGCTGTGACGAGGCTGTTCTTCTCAGTGATCGCAAGCTGGGCGGCGCGGATGCGCTTGCCACCTCTTACACGCTTTACAAGGGCATCGAGAAGATGGGCGGCTATGATCTGGTACTGCTGGGCAACGCCAGCGATGACGGCTCCACAGCCCATGTTCCCTCTCAGCTGGGCGAATGGCTGGGTCTGCCGCACCTGACCGACGTGATTGGCTTTGAGATGTCGGAAGAGAGCTTCTGCCTGGCAAAAAAGGAAGTGGAAGGCGCGGTCAACACCTACAGGCTTAGCCTTCCCGCCGTGATCGGCGTCACCAAGCGGCTCAACACCGTGCGCCATCCCAACGTCATGGCAATCTTTGCGGCAAAGAAAAAGCCCTTCATTAAGCTGACAGCGGCGGATCTGGAGAATCTGGACGAGAGCCGCATCGGTCTGGCCGGGTCGCCCACCCAGGCGGTCGGCTACCTGGACGCGGACTTCCATCGCGACTGCGTGGAGATCACTGGCAAGGATGACGCTGAAAAGGCGGCAGAACTGCTGCGCGTGGTTCTGACCGCGAAAAAGTGAGGGGGCGGAACGGATGAAAGAACTCTGGATTGTTGCCGAACAGAATCGCGGCGTCATCGCGGCTTCCTTCTATGAGATCCTCTCCAAGGCAAAAGCGGTCTACGCCAGCGCCCAGGAGCAGCCATGCTTCGCAGCCGTCGTACTGGCCGGGGATGAAATGCCGGCTGCAGAGCTGAAAAGCAGCGGTGTGGATAAGATCTACCTCGCTTCTGAGCCCATGCTTGCCGACTATAACCCCGCTCTGTACACGGCCGTCCTGACCGCTATGGCAGAAACGTACCGACCGGAGATCCTGCTGGTGGCGGCCTCTGCCCAGGGCTCGGAAGTTGCCCCCGGCGTGTCCGCCCGCCTAAAAACGGGCCTGGCCGCCCACTGCACGGAACTGAAGCTGGACGAGCAGGAACAGCTGCATATGATCGCGCCCGCTTTTGGCGGGAAACTCATGGGTGAGTATATCATTCCCACCTGCCGCCCCGTAATGGCGTCTATCAAGCCCGGTGTGTTTGAGAGTGTTCCCCAGACTGCAAAAGATGCGGAGCTGGTCTGCTTCGATGCTTCGGACATCGTCGCCGCAGAAGCCGGCATCGAACTTGTCAGCAGCGAAGAGGTCGTTGAGACGGAGCTTCCAATTGAAAAGGCTGAGGTGCTGGTCTGCGCAGGTCTCGGCTCGGCCGTGACCGGTAACTTTGAAAAGGTCAAAACCTTTGCTAAAAAGCTGGGTGCGTCCTTCTGCTATACGCGGCCGATCGCGGATCTGGGCTATATGCCCAATGAGCACGCCATGGTCGGCACCAGCGGCAAGACGGTGAAGCCCAAGCTGTACATCGGCTTTGGCGTGTCGGGTGCGGCCCAGCATGTCTGCGGGATGAAGGACAGCGGCATGATCATTAACATCAACAGCGACGAAGAAGCGGACAGCTTCAGGATTTCCAACTACAAGGTCGTCTCGGACTGCGGCGCGGTTCTGGACGAGCTGCTGAAACAGATTTGAAAAGGAGATAAGAATTATGGCACTTACCGTTGACAGCAAAATCAAGGATCTGGCCGCCAATCCCAAGGCTGTGGAGATCTGCAAGAAGTACGGCATGGATCTGACCGACAAGCGCATCAAGATGGCTTTCGGTATCAGCGCAAGAAAGCTCGCCACCTTCCCCGCCACCGGCGTCAATGCCGAGGCTCTGGAGAAGATGAACGAAGAGCTGGTTGCGGCTGATCTGTAAAGGCAAACAAGGATCAGTGACTAAGGAGGGCCTGCAGCTTTGCAGGCCCTCCTCGTCCACTTCAGATTTCTTTCATTTTGCCTTCCGGCAGGTGCCATACGGCGCGCCCACTCCATCTGATTGGCGGCCTTGAGCGCGTCGGTAAGCACGCGAAAACCTCCCACTTTAGCGTAAAGCTGTAATGGGAGGTTTCTCCGATGCGATGCCGGATATTTGTACTGATCAATGCGCCAGAATCCTCGCCGGATTGTCAACGACAAGCTTGTCAATGGCAGAGCCATAGCCATACTGCTTGAGCATCGGCAGGGAAAACTCCAGAAAGCGGGTGCAGCCGTAGTTGCCGAAGCTCCGGCCCAAGAGCTTGCTGGAGAAGTCGTCGCCCAGGGTGATCTGATCCGCGTACCCGAGGTCGATCAGCTGCATCAGCGCCTTGAGCCGTTCAAAATCGTCGGTAACAAAGAAGTTGTTGTTGGTGATGGGCATGCCCCAGGTGTCAAGGCCGATGGTCACGCCCAGATCCAGCAGCGCCTTGTGGGTGTCCAGGCAGATGTTGCGTCCGACTTCTGCCTTGCGCAGGTAGTCGCCCACGGGGATATGCGCCGCAAGGCGGTTGTCCATGTGGCAGATGTGCACCTTGTCCGGCGCGGCCCCGCTTTCGATCGCGAGCTTTGCCGCAGCGATCACGTCCTCCCCGCGGACATTGGGGTCGGTGTGGATATGGACCGAGAGGCCGGTCTCGGCTGAAAGTCTGGCGCAGGCGATCACGCCATCCAGCTCGCCCTGCATGAGGCGGCCGTCCGGACCGTAGGTGGCGATGGCCGCTTTCAGAAGGCCGGGGCGGATATCCGTGCCGTCGATGCCCTCTTCCACCTCGCGCTTGAAGGTCTCGTAATAAAACGCCGCGTCCTTGCCCAGCAGCTCAGGCGGGCGGGAAGTCATGGTATAAACGCCCGTGGCGCAGATGATGTTCAGCCCGGTTTTTTCTGAAAGCTCCCGGATCTTTTGCACGTCGCCGCGCACGCCGATGGGCGAGCAGTCCACCACAGACTGACCGCCGTCGGCCTTGAAAAAGCCGTATTCCTTTTCGAGAAAGTCCATGTCGTCCACGACCGCGCACTCGTCGCTGACAAGATAAACGCCGGTTTTCAGAAACGCGAAGTTTTCCGGCTTGAAGGCCAACCGGGACTCCGGGATGTTCCGAAAATAGTTTTTCAGAAAACCGCCCGCGATGCGCAGGTCGAGAAATGTGTGCTCATGCAGGGAGGTGACGCCAAGCTGCTCCGGCGCAATGTCGCCGCATACGGTGGTGATCCGTTTGCTCATGGCGCTCACCCGGCGTGCTTTTCAAAGAACGCGATAGTGTTCTTCATGATTTCGTAGCTCTCCGGCGTGCCGCGGCCCGTGGTGGCGAAGGCGTGGAAGCAGTGGGGATAGCTGTAGTGCTCGACCTCGATGCTCTGCGCGATCAGCTTTTCCACGATGATCCTGGAATCCACGGAGAGAGATTCATTCTCGTCCCAGGCCAGGAACATGGGGCAGAGACCGTGAAAATCGTCGTAGTACGGCTCGGCGTAGATGTTGCCCTTGTGCGCGCTGCCGACATACAGCTCGCCCAGCGCGCCGAGACCCTCCGGCGTGACGGTGAAATCCTCGTTGCCCTCGAAATGCCGGTCCAGCTCGCCGCAGAGCTCGATGGGCGGGGAATAGGGCACGATGGCGGTGGGAAGCTGCACGCCGTGATCCCGGCACATCATAGCGGTGACAATGCAGAGATAAGCGCCGCCGCTTTCACCGATGAGGTAGATGGGCTTGCCCTCAAATTCTCTGATGATCTCCTGATACACCGCAAAGCAGTCCTCCACCGCGGCAGGGAAAGGATCCTCCGGCGCGAGACGGT
>JAFUGY010000028.1 GCA_017469115.1 Oscillospiraceae bacterium | reverse complement strand
CCTGCACAACGTTCGGTGAAATACCGCCTGCATCTGTGATGGCATAGTGAATCCGGCAATCCGGCGTTGTATGCTCCCGGAGAAACTGGGCCCCTACATTCATCAGCTCCACTGCATCGAGTGCGCTGCGGCCATTGTACGGATCCCCCGCGGCATGAGCCGCTTTCCCGGAAAACTTGTAGAGAACCTGGATACAGGAATTATTGGTTCCCGTCATTGTCTGGTTCACATCGCCCGGATGCCAGCAAAGAGCCGCATCAAGGTGCTTCCAAAGCCCTTCTCTCGCCATGTAGGCTTTGCCGGCGCCGCCTTCTTCTCCGGGGCATCCGAAATAGATCACCGTGCCAGGCAATCCTGTTTTCTCCATATAGTTTTTGATTGCCGCAGCTGCTGCAAGGGAGCCTGCCCCAAGGAGATTGTGCCCGCAGCCATGGCCGCTGCCGCCGGACAGGATCGGGTCCGGGGATGCTGCTCCGGCCTTCTGGCTGAGGCCGCTGAGCGCATCAAATTCTCCCAGAATGCCGATGATCGGCCGACCGCTGCCGTAGGATCCGGAGAAAGCGGTTTTGATGCCGCAAAGGTTTTCCTCCACCGCAAAACCGAGCTCTCTCAATTTGTCACAGTAAAGAGCAGCAGAATGAAATTCTTTCAGGCTGAGTTCCGGGTTGTCCCAGATCTCATCTGCAATTGCTTCATAAAAGGCGGCATTTTGATCAATATAGGAACACAGTTCCTTTTTTTCCGTGCTCAACATCAATGGAATCCTCCCGGAAAATCAATAGAGAACCTTGGAAAGGAAGTCCTTCAAGCGTGGATTTTGCGGATGGTTGAAAATAGCATCCGGGCTGCCCTCTTCCAGGATTTTCCCTTCATCCATAAAGATGACGCGGTTGCCGACTTCTTTGGCAAAGCCCATTTCATGCGTCACAACCACCATCGTCATTCCGGTTTTGGCAAGCTTTTTCATAACATCCAGCACTTCGCCGACCATTTCGGGATCAAGAGCTGAAGTCGGCTCATCAAAAAGCATCACATCCGGTTCCATCGCCAGCGCACGCACAATCGCCACACGCTGCTTCTGGCCGCCCGAAAGCTGAATGGGGTATGCTCCCGCCCTGTCTGCAAGACCGACGCGCCCAAGCAGTTCCAGTGCTTTCTTCTCTGCTTCTGCCTGAGGAACGCCCTTCACCTTGATGGGTGCTACCGTCATATTCTGAAGAATCGTCTTATGCGGGAACAGATTAAAATGCTGGAAAACCATCCCCATCTTCTGCCGGTGCTTGTCAATATCAAGCTTTTTCCCGTTGCTGTCCTTTTTCTTTGTAATGTCTACCCCTTCAAACAGGATGGTGCCTTCCGTCGGTTCCTCCAAAAGATTCAGAGAACGCAACAAGCTGCTTTTCCCCGAGCCCGACGGCCCGATTATTACAATAACATCGCCTTTGTTGATGTCAAGTGTGACTCCGTCAAGTGCTTTTATGACACCTTTGTTGTAATGTTTTTTCAGATTCTTTACCTGTATCAGTTTATCGTACGTCTCCACGGCGAAGCCTCCTTTCAAATACACCCAGAAGCTTGGTAAGAACAAATGTCAACACAAAATAGATGACTGCTACCATGATCAACGGCTCCATGGTAAGATAGGTAGCACCTTTAATCAACAGGCACTGGGTCATCAAATCACCGATAAAGAAGGTGGAAGCAAGGGAGGTGTCTTTGATGATCATAATAAACTCATTGCCGAGTGCCGGAAGAATATTTTTGATTGCCTGGGGCAGGATGATCTGCGTCATCGTCAGGCTTTGATTCATCCCAAGGCTTCGGGCTGCTTCCGTTTGCCCAATATCAACCGCCTGAATTCCGGAACGGATGATTTCGGAGACATAAGCAGCACTGTTGCAGATCAGAGCAATTGCGACACACAGGTATTGTTTTTTATTCAGGAACGGAATCAGTTGCGGCAGTGCAAAATAGAAAAGATAGAGCTGCAGCAGCATCGGCGTACCGCGAATGATCTCGGTATAGACAGCCGCAATCCAACGAAACGGTGCAATTCTTGACATGCGAAGCAGTGCAATCAGCGCACCGATCACCGCACCGACACCTACCGTGAGGGCTGCGAGGGAAATCGTATACTGCATGCCGGTGATCAGAAACTTGTCCCAGTATTTGATCGTCAGTTTGACGATGTTTTGTCCTATCGTAGCAAAATTCATAATTTACCCCTTGCGCAAACCATGGGGCGCTCCATCAGAGAGCGCCCCAGGCTCAAGTTTTTATTTTATTGAAACAGGTCGGATGATTCTTAGCTGAGAATCAGGCAGCGTCTTCAACCGAGACTTCGATAGCGCCTTCGGAAGCTGCAATTTCCAGAGCTTCTTCATACCACGGGCCGTAGTAGCCATTTTCATAAGCTTCAGCAAGCGCTTCGTTAACGGCTGCAAGCAGGGCCGTATCACCCTTGTGCATCATAATCACGTTTGCTTCATACTCTGCAGCGACTTCAAACTGCCAGTCACAGATGACGAGATCGGTGTTATTGGCAATAATCTGTTTACCGTTGCCCATTGCAACTGCAAGAGCTTCGATGTTGCCGCTCTGAAGTTCCATGACGCCAACGCCAATCTCACCAATGATCTTGAGATTTGCATCGGGCAGCTGGGACTCAACGAGCATCTGCTGGAGAGAAGCATTCTGGGCACCGACATCCTTGCCGCTGAAATCTTCTGCGGATTTATATTTATCCGCATCAGCTGCGCGAACAAGAAGAACCTGCTCTGTTTCATTATCGCCGGCATAGTAATAGTCAGAAAGCTCGAAGTTTTCGGCACGCGCTTCCGTCCAGGAATAGCCGGAAATCGACATGTCAACAGCATCCATTGCAACTGCCGTCTGGCAGGCGTCAAAGCTCATCGCCTGGATTTCAAGGGCGACGCCGAGCTTTTCGGCAATATACTTTGCAAGCGTGACATCAAAACCGACATACTGATCCTGCCCTTCTTTTGTGGAATCGACAAATTCCATCGGGCTGAAGTCAGGCGAGAGGGCGACCGTCAGAACACCGGCTTCCTTAATGGCATCTACTTCATCAGCAAAGGCAACTACGCCAAGAGAGGCAACCATAACAAGCGCCAAAGCAATGCAAAGAATCTTTTTCATCATATTTACTCCTGTGTGTGAAAGATTATCCCTTACGGACGAGAGCGATCTTACCACAAAGAGTTCCGCTTGTCAACTTATTTTTTGAATAAAAATACGATAATGTAATTTTTTATTGAAATTAATAGGAATACTGGTGAATTTATTCAGGTTTTTTATGCATATTTTTGCAAAGTCCGCAAAAAAGCACCCTCCCCGGGTGCTGCAGAAGCCTTCCGATTAAGGAAATGACACACAAAAAAGAAACAGCCCCTGACCAGAACGTCTTTCACCCGCACCGGCCAAGGTCTATCTCTCTGAAATTTTAATATCTAACATCCTGGTTACCTCTCTTTCTCTTATTTATCGCACCCGGAGCATTTAACCTGGTGCATTTATTCAAAGGAAATCTTCCTTGTGAGTGTATGATAGCAGAATTGCCTGCAGAATGCAATTGACAATTCTCACAAAAATCAAAGTCCGTTTTTGTGCAGTTTCAACAATTTAAGCTTTCAAAAGAGGAATTTACAGCGTATTTCTGTTTATTCTGGATAAGAAATTTTCTTTCATCCGGTGCTATGCAGCGGGAGATAAGGCCATAGTGAGCGACTCTCTCTTTTGAGAAACGGAAAGGGCGGAGCCGTCGGATGTGACGTCCAGCTCCCCTTCTCTTGTGAGCAGGATTTCTGCACCGAACTTCTGCAAAAGCTGAAGGGTGACAAAGTCTTCCGGCTCTTCTTCAGAGCTTGTAATAAGTGCATAGTCCGGGGAGACATGATTCAGCAAAGCGCCGAGTTGCGTTTGCCAGGAGCCGTGATGCGGAATCTGGAGGAAATCGACGGTTCCAAACCCGGTTTTCAAAAGCTCCTGCAGGCGGGCGCTCTCTGCATCTCCGGTAAAGAGGAAAGATGTATCCCCGCACGTTACAAGAGTTGCCAGGGAAGAGTTGTTGCTCGGGTCCTTCGGATAAGAATTCTGCTCCGGAGGGAAGACGGTAAATTCCACGCCGCCGAGAGAGAACGAGAAAACCTCACGCACGGTGACGGGATCCAGGCTGCTCTGCGTCAGTGCCTTGAGATACTTTTCATATTCCTTGCTGTCTTTCGGGGAGTTAGACTGCAGCACCTGTTTCACCGGAATGCCTTTGAGCACTTTGGCAGCGCCACCCACATGATCCTTGTCAAAATGGGTTATGATCAGAGTATGGATTTCGCTGATATTGTTATCTTCCAGATAGGAGAGGATTTCCTTCCCCTGTCCGTTCAAGCCGCAATCGATCAGGACACTTCCTTCTCTTGTGGAGAGAAGAAAGGCGTCTGCCTTGCCGAAAGAAAAAACATGGAGGGAAAGCGAAGGCCGGGGCTCGGCATTGACCGCTTCTCCGAGGAGCACGGCAGAAAACAGGAAAACACATGCCAGCAATATTGCCGGCAGACGAAAGAAACGTCTGTTCATAGCGCTGTTCTCAGGAGAGATCCACCGGAACAGAGGCTTCAACCGACTCTGAAAGATGCTCCGGATGCTCCAGCAGATAACGCACAATGCGCAGGGACTTGGCAAAATAAAACCCGTCGGCAATCCGCTCATCTATGGTAAAGGTCGCATCCAATAAGGTTCTTTCCTGCTCTGTGCCGTCTTCCATCCGGCGGAATTCCTTGTGCATGGTGCCGATGGTGATCATGATGGAACAAGTGCCGTAATTGCTCAAATGATGGTAGGGTGCCCCTGCTCCAATGGACCCGAGATTAGAGAGGAGCGCTGTGGAATAGTTCGGGTCTCCTTTCATGAGAAAGGCGGGCATCACGCCGAAATATTCAAACTTCCGGATAAAGAAGAAGAGGATCTCCATGGCAAATCGGGGCATCTTTGCCAGAAAGTTCATGGTGGCGCCGACATCGTTTGTTTGATTGCTTCTGGCTTCTTTCACATCACCGAGGATCAGGTGGGAAACATCATCCAGCGTCATGGAGGGATCCACTTTCATAAAAATGAGCACTTCTTCTGCCGTATCTTCAAACTTTCTCTTTGCAACGAAAGACAGCGTAATATCCTTGCGCTGCCAGAAACGCTTTCCGGAGATAAAGATATTCATCTTCGGGCGCAGATAGATCGTTCTGGCAACTGCGGTGCAGAAGGCGTGGAAAAGCTTGAGATTCGTGCCTTCTTCCGCATTGCGGCGGGAAAGATAGGCGCAGAGATCGGTAACGTCAAACGTCTCTGTGCTGGAAACTTCCGCTTCGGTGCGTTTCGGCATGACATACGGCACAACAGCATGAAATCCGTCAAGACCGGTTATTCTGACTCCGTCAAGGCGTTCCTTCTTCACAATACAATCCTTCCGTTTCCTCAAAAGTAAGGAAATTATAATATAAACACTCCGGCCTTGTAAAGAGAAAAATCCTGCCGAAAAAGGTTCTGATCCTGCAACTTTTCGTATTCCGAGAGGAGAATCCACCGAAAGACCCTTGAAAAATCAGGCGGTAAGTGATAGAGTATATTCGTTCCAAACAAATATGACGGAGGTTTCAGCAAATGTTTGAAAATCTGATTGAAGTTCTCAAAGCAAATCCTCGCAAGATCGTATATACCGAAGGCACGGATGCACGTATTCTGGAATCCGCCGCACGCCTGAAAAAAGGCGGTTTTCTCACGCCTGTTCTCGTCGGTAATGTGGAAGCTGTGAAAGCTGCTGCCGATAAGGGTGGATTCGACATTGACGGCCTTGAAATTCTCGATCCGGCAACCTATCCCGCTATGGATGAGATGGTAAAAACAATGTTTGAGCTGCGCAAGGGCAAGATGACGGAAGAAGAGTGCCGTGCCAATCTGCAGAAGGGCAACTATTTCGGCACCATGCTGGTAAAGATGGGTGTTGCCGATGCACTGCTCGGCGGCGCAACCTATTCCACGGCTGACACCGTACGTCCGGCTCTTCAGATCGTCAAGACCAAGAAGGGTGCCAACCTGGTGTCCTCCTGCTTTATTCTGGTACGCGGGGATGAAATGATCTGCATGGGCGACTGCGCCATCAACATCTCCTATGAAGACAAAAAGGACAAAGAAGGCAACGTCACTCTGACGGCTGCAGCTCAGCTCGCCGAGGTAGCTCTTGCAACGGCCAAGACGGCTGAAGTTTTCGGCATGGATCCGAAAGTTGCTATGCTCTCCTATTCCACCAAAGGCTCCGGCAAAGGTGCCAATGTCGACCTCGTTCGCAATGCCACGGCTATTGCCAAGGAAATGGCTCCCGACATGGCAATCGACGGCGAGATGCAGTTTGATGCAGCTGTTTCTCCGGTTGTCGGCCAGCTCAAGTTCCCCGGCAGCAAGGTTGCGGGCTATGCCAACACCTTCATCTTCCCGGAAATCCAGTCCGGCAACATCGGATACAAGATCGCACAGCGCCTCGGCGGATTTGCCGCTTACGGCCCGATTCTGCAGGGTCTGAACGCTCCGATCAACGACCTCAGCCGCGGCTGCGATGCCGAAGAAGTCTACCAGATGTCCATCATCACGGCAGCACTTGTCTGAGTTCTTTTTCCTGACAACAGAACAAACTGCACGGGGCTGATCCAAAAGATCAGCCCCGCGTGTTTTTTATTCAATTTTTGGAAGCCGTTCCGGCTTCTTCCAAGGTGATTTTTTCTTTCATCGCCTGTTTTTCTGCTTTTCCGTCCCGCAGGGCGATATTCATCACAGCCCCGCAATAAACCGACAGGCTGCAACAATAGAGCCAGAACATAATGAGAATGAGAGAAGCAAGGGAAGAATAAACCACCGGATATTTGACTGATGCATTGATGAAAAGGGAAAAGATTGCGCTTACCCCGACCAGCATCAGCGTCGCAAGAAGGGCACCGGGAATAACGGAATAATGGTCTTCCCTGCTTTTGCAGACCTGAAACAACAGCGTAAGCATGAGAAACGCCAGCACAAACAGCAGCGGATAACGAAGATCTGCCCAGATGTTATCGCTTTGGAGAAACGGCAGATAAACGCTTACGCTGGAGAGAACGGACTCTCCCATAAACATGACGACAATCCCAAAATAAATCGTAAAAAGAAAAGCCAGAGAGAGGATCACGCTGAAAAAGAGAAAAAAGAATCCTTCGTACCGGCGCCTGCCCTGCATTTGCCCGATGGCTGTCTCCAGAGATCGGATTCCGGCCGATGCCGTAAGCAAAATCACGGAAAGCGCCAGCACCATCATGGTAATGCTGTAATTATCCGACACGTATTCCATAAAGGACGTAATCACCCCGAAGCTTTTCTCCGGCAGGAAAGGCTGCAAAAACGTAAGCACCCGAACGGCAAGCTCATAATTGTTGCCGAGGAGCGTATAGACACAGATGATCAGGGGGAAAAACGTCATCGTGATATAATAGGAAAGGCCTGCTGCCGATGTTGTAACACGGTGTTTTGCAAACAGGTCGAAAAAACGCTTGAGAAACCTGACGATGGATGCTCACCTCCCTTGGCAGAAAAGCTGATTATTAAAGCCCAACGAAAAAAGCTCCCATAGGCGAGGCCATTGGGAGCCAAAATGGTTTTTGTATTATAGCACGCATTGTTCCGGGAAGCAAGAACAGGATTATTTGTTGTTAAAGATTTTAAAGATACTGTCGAAAGGATCTTCTCCGGCCTGCTGTGTCTCTTTGTCTGCCTTTGCCTCATCCGCTTCGGCAATTGCCTGCTCGGACATAACCGGCATAATGGGTGTAACAGGCTCTTCATCCGCTTTCGGTGTGAAAACAGGCATTGCAGATGCCGGGCGGGAAGAGCGATAGGACGATTTTGCCGTTCCGCCTGCCGTCGGCGCCATCTCGGAAAAGCCCGTTGCGATGACGGTAACACGCATCTCATCCTGCAGCTCGGGATCGAAGCTTGCACCGAAGATAATATTGGCTTCGGGATGAGCTGCCTCCTGCACCAGGTTTGCAGCGGCTTCGACGTCTTCCAGGGTCATATCTTCCGAACCGGAGATGTTGATCAGCACGCCGCGGGCACCGTTGATGGACGTCTCCATCAGCGGGCTCGACACTGCCATACGGGCAGCATCTTCGGCTTTGCCTTTTCCGCCTGCAAGACCGACGCCCATATGGGCAAAGCCTGCATCCTTCATAATGCAGGTGACATCTGCAAAGTCAAGGTTGATAAAGCCGGTATTCTTGATAAGGTCAGAAATGCTGGAAACCGCCTGCTGCAGCACATCGTCGGCAATTTCAAAGGCATTGGCTAGAGTAATCTTCTGGTCGGTCGCAAATTTCAGGCGATCATTGGGGATGATGAGAAGGGAGTCAACCTTTGAAAGGAGCTCCTGAATGCCCTGATTGGCCTGATCCATACGGCGCTTGCCTTCAAATTTGAAGGGCTTCGTCACAACGCCGACGGTGAGGCAACCTGCATCACGCGCAATTTCAGCAACCGTCGGGCCTGCACCTGTCCCGGTGCCGCCGCCCATACCGGCCGTAATAAACACCATATCGGCGTTTTCAATGGAGGTTGCAATGCTGTTTCTGCTCTCTTCGGCAGCACGTTTGCCGACTTCCGGATCGGAGCCTGCACCCTGGCCGCGGGTAATTTTTTCACCGATCTGAATTTTCTGATCCGCATTGGAAACGGAGAGTGCCTGTTTATCCGTATTGATGGCAATAAACTCAACTCCCTGCGTCCCCGCTTTTACCATGCGGTTGACAACGTTGTTTCCTGCACCACCGACACCGATCACTTTAATGGTGACAACATTTTCCGGTCCTGCATCTTTAAAATCCATATTCTTAGCCTCCTGCCTTATCATACAATACAAATTCGTATCTACCTAAATTGATGTGAAATCTGAAACAACTCTTTCACGTGGAATCTATATTATTACAAATTTGCAAAAAGGTCAATATATTTTTTATCTTTTTTGTAAATAATTTGTAATTCAGTTTCAGTACGGCGTAAAATGCACCGTGGAGGCATCCGTAACATCGATAATGCCGATGTCCCCGTCTTTCAGCTTGCTGATGGCATCGAGAACCATGGAGAATTTATGCTCGGTTGCATAAGGGTCACCCAGGCGAATGATATATTTATCTCCGTAATAGAGAATGACGCTGTTGGTGTTGGAAAAGTCAATCTTTGAAACCTGATAGGAGATTCCGCGCTCGACAATCTGATCAAGAATGGCTCGGAGATAATTGATGGTTCTCTCGTCGTGATCTGCCGTTGCCAGGGGCTCGTTGATAAAAATCGTGCCGGGGTTGAGCCCTACCACCGGGATCAGACCCTGTTCCTCCCCTTCCGCCGCTTTGCCGAGCACTTTGCACTTTTCGTCAAACGTCCAGTATTCCAGACCGATTTTCACATAGGCCACAGCATTGCTCTCGGTAACGCGAATAGTGACCCGATTCGGCAGAGCGCGCTCCAGCGAAACTTCCTGAATATACGGCAGCTTGGCGAAAACACGGGTGATGGCAGCAAAACGGTCGAAGAAGAAGAGATTGTCCCCTTCCTCGATGTCAATGGCGTTGATGATTTCATTGGCGGTATAATGGTTGTTTCCTACCACCTGGATATTTTCCACACGGAAGGAAACAGACATCACGAAGATGACTGCAACAACGATAATCACAAACGTCAACGGGCCGCTCAATGCACCGTGCCGTCGTTTGGCCTCCATAAATTCCACTTTTTCGCCCTCACCGGGCTGATAGCTACTCATGGTAATCTCCTTACGGATGAGAAATCAGCTTGAGAACAGCATCACAGATTCTTTCACGAGCATCCGGATAGGCAAGGGACAATGACTCTTCTGCCATTGTTTGAAGCGCTTCGCTGTCGGAGAGAAGCGCTTTAATTTCCTCCAGAAGGCTCTGCGCGGTAAAGTCCCCTTCCAGAAAAACCTTCGCTCCGCCTGTAGCTTCCACGACGCGGGCGTTTTTCTCCTGATGGTTGGCCGTGACATTCGGAGAAGGAACCAGCAATGCAGGCTTCCCCATATAGGTAAGCTCTGAGAGTGTTGAAGCACCCGCACGGCAGAGAATCAGATCGGACGCCGTCATGACACGGGGCATATCGTGGAGATAGGGAGTGATTTCAACCCTGTAATCGGCATAATCGGGCATCACGGAGGAAAGCTTCTCCATAAACTCCTGATAATACCCCTTCCCCGTCACATGGATCAGGCGAAAATCGTTCTGCTGCAGAAGGGGCAGCATCTCCAGCATGATTGCATTCATATGCCCGGCACCGAGAGACCCCCACACCGAGAGAACAAGCTTTTCCTCCTCCCTAATCCCAAGGGCCTGACGCGCTTCTTCCTTTGTGCAGGCAGAAAAAGCACTGCGGACCGGAGTGCCAGTCACAACCACTTTGGAAGGATCGGCATATTCGTGGCTGCATCCTTCTACTCCCACCAGAATCAGATCCACAAAACGGGAGAGGAGCTTCGTCGTAAGGCCGGGCGTTGCATTGCTCTCATGAATGACGGTGGGAATATGGAGCTCGTGTGCGGCCGTAAGCACCGGAAAACAGACATAGCCGCCCGTGCCGATGACAACATCGGGCGCAAATTCTTTGATCATTCTCCGTGCTTCCGCGGTTGCATGGAAGACGTTTTTCACCGTATCCAGATTGTGGGAAATGGCCGATAAGGATTTTCCTCTGCTGAGGTTTGTGATTT
>JAFUGY010000027.1 GCA_017469115.1 Oscillospiraceae bacterium | reverse complement strand
CTGCGGCGAGAGAGCGAAGCGAAGCTTCGCAGGATACAGGATACAGGGGAGAGGATACAGAGTGAAGCGGAGCTTCACAGGGGTTAGGATGTAGGGGGTAGAGACCTCATCCGTCAGCCCTAATGGGCTGCCACCTTCTCCAAAGGGGAAGGTTATATAAGGAACAGGGGGCAGGATACAGGGCGAAGAGGAGTCACTCGCAGGAAATCTTCTTTACAGGATTCGGTATTTGGATTATAATTCCTACAACAAAAGAGAATACCTGAATGATCAGACCTATGATAAGAGATTGAAACCAGGAGGAAGATTGATGTTCAGAGAAATGCTCAGAAAGAAACAGGCACTCACGCAGGAAGAGTGCATCGAAATTCTGCAGAATGAGCCGCGAGGCGTGCTCTCGGTGCTCGGAGATGATGATTATCCCTACGGCATGCCGTTGAATCACTTTTACTGCGAAGCGGATGGGAAGATCTACTTCCACTGCGGGAAAAAAGGCTACAAGATTGACGCGTTGACGCGCCATAACAAGGCATCGTTCTGTGTGTATGACAAGGGCTTCCGCAGAGAGGGAGAATGGGCGCTGAACATCAAATCCGTTATCGTGTTCGGCCATGTTGAGTTCATCGAAGATCAGGAGAAGATTTACGAGATTGCACGGATGCTCAGTTATAAGTTTACGAAGGACGAGGCGTATATCGAACACGAGATTCAAACCGCCGGCCCCCGCACGCTGATGTTTGCGCTGGTGCCGGAGCATATGACGGGCAAGATTGTTAACGAAGCATAAGGAACTGAAATCAATACTACTGAAAAATCCCGTGACCGTTTGGGTGGTCACGGGATTTTTAGCTCCGGAAGAGCTTGCTCTTTTTTAAGGAAACAGTATAGAAACAGTATAAAAGAATCCGGCTGTTTTGTCAATTCTCTGGTTAGCAGGAATTGCTTTGCGAAAAGGTTTTACGCATAAAAGAAAACAGCCCAAAGCAAAGGATTCCTCTCGCCTCGGGCTGCTATCTGTGTTTTTTCATGTTCGGGCTCCACCTTCGTATTTTTCAGTGAACAGGGATGCGCATCAAGCCTGGGTAGGAACCGTGAGCAAATATTCGGAGTTTGGCGTGAAGCCATGCAGATGATGATTATCAGCTGCGAACGTGTAGGTGTAGGAATCATCCGTTTCTACAGTTGACTCGGGTGTGAAGATGTAAGCAACGAGGCATGCTGCCAGAAGGCCAATCATCATGGCTGCCAGGACGATGAAACCGACGATCTCTTTTCCGATGAGATATGCAATGATTGCTTTTTTCATTTTGATCACTCCTCTTTTTGATTTGTTGGCGTAAGTATAGCACAACATATCTCACAGAACTGTCACACGATGAGGAGATTCTGGAAAAGAAACAAGAAAAAAGAACCGTCCCTAATTCTTATGCTTTTTCAGGATTGCGTTTTATTCTGCGGCAAGAAGAGATTGCACCGTGGCTTCATACTGATCGACATAGGCTCCGACCAGAGGCTCGCAAAGGATTTTACCGTTGCTGTCGACAAAATAGGTGGTCGGGAAAGCTTCCAGCTGGAAGAGTTGATCCACGGTATCGAAGGGCAGGATCACCGGATAGGTGACGCCGTTATCGGCAATCAGCTTTTCAGCGGTTTTGAGGGCTTCGCTGTCATCTCCGTCATAGAGGAGACCAACGACACCGCAGCCGATTTCGTTGAGGCGGGAATTGATCTTTTCCAGCTCCGGCAGTTCCCCGATGCAGGGAGGGCACCAGCTCGTCCAGATATTCACCATGGTGACGGCGTTGGCTGCAAAAAGATCCTTGCTATCGACAGAGTTGCCGGCCATATCGGTTGTGTGGAAAGAGACTTCGTTGCCGACCAAACCGGCATAGAGGCTCACGGGAGTGTAGAACTTCGATGCCTCTACAAACTTGGGGACAGCGTCGAGCACTGCCTGATAGTCTTCGGCGAAGGGAGCTGCGAGTGTGGCGGCAAAGGCGTCATTCTCAGCGGGATCGAGATAGAGATAATGAGTAAAACCGTCTTCCTCGGCAATTACCTCGGCGCAGTCTTCCTTCAGCTGACCGCCGAAAAGATCATTGATGGCGGAAAAAGGACGGGAACCGTCAATGCCGAGGAGCATGAAGGGCACATTGATTTTCTGAAGGAAGGCATCATACTCTTCATCGGTGAGATCCGCGTTATTGGCGATTGCAACATACTCCTCCCATGTTGTGGCAAAGTAAAGATACTCGGTAAAATAGATGCCTTCATCGATCTCATATCCCCCATCAGGCATGAGAACCCCTTCGGTATGCAGGAATTCCTCGGGAATCTGCAGCGTCATCCCGGCAGGTGAGAGATCGAGCGTATTTTCAACTTCTTCGGCAAAGGCATGGGAAGCGACACCGAAAATCAGCATACAGGCAAGCAGCAGGGAGAAAAAGCGTTTCATCAAAAAAATACCTCCTATTGATTCAGTCCGTTTTAATATTGATATATTCTGCTTTGAGTTTGGAATAGATGATTTTCTGCTCGGAATACAAGCCGGAATAACCGGAAAGCATATAGCAGATAAAACATACAATGGAAAAATAAATGATGCAATCGGAGCCGAACAGCTCAACCGAGAGAATGACGGAAGCCAACGGGCAGTTGACCGCACCGCAGAACGTGCCCACAAGGCCGACGCAGGCTGCAAACTCCGGCGGTATGCCGAGAAACGGCCCGAGCACACAGCCGAAGGTGGAGCCGATGAAAAAGGTGGGCACAATCTCGCCGCCCTTGAAACCGGCTGAGAGTGTGACGGCTGTAAAGAGCATTTTCAGCAGGAAGGCGGCAGGATGGGCACGGCCTTCATAAATGGCACGGGCAATGATGTCGGTTCCGCCGCCGTTATACTCGCGGGACCCCACCAGAAATGTGAGCCCGATAATCACACAACCCCCGAGGAAAGCACGGAGATAGTCATTTTTCACGGCTTTTTCGGCAAGATGATTGGAGGCATGCATGACTTCACAAAAAACAACACTTAAAACTGCACAGAGGATCGCCAGGAGGGCAACACGAATGACCATCAGAGGCTCGACGGCAAGAGGGCTGATGACAAAATGCGTGGGTGCGATGCGGAAAAGCGTTGTGACATAATAGGCGGACAGAGCAGCAACGCCGCACGGCACGAGGCCGGAATAATGGAGAATGCCGACACTGCAGACTTCCAGCGCGAAGACCGTTGCCGTAACGGGCGTGCCGAAGAGGGCGGAGAACACGGCGCTCATTCCGCTGAGGATAGCAATGCGCTCTTCCTTTTCATCCAGCTTCAGGAGGCGGCCGGTATTATAGCCGAGGCTGCCGCCGATTTGCAGGGCCGCTCCTTCCCGCCCGGCACTGCCGCCGAGAAGATGGGTAAGCACCGTGCTCAGGAAAATAACCGGGAGAAGCAGGATGTCAACCTTGTTGCCAAGGAGAATGGAATCGATAATGTCGTTGGTGCTCTCCCCTTTTGTATGGGTAAACTGATACAGGGCAGCAATGACAAGGCCGCCGACAGGGAGAAGCCAGATCAGCCAAGGGGATGCGGCACGGAGATCGGTGACAAAGGCAATGCTCTTATAAAACACACAGCCGATCACACCGCCGACAAGACCGATTAAAGCAGAGATCCAGAGCCATTTGAGAAATGTACGGGAAAAAATACGTGCTTCTTTCCACTTTGCTTTGATGATGTTCAATTGAAAACCTCTTGGAAACGACGTAGGGTTTCGGTACCCTACGTCGTGATATGCGGGTGGATTGATTGATACTGCTTGAAGGATCAGGCCTGGCCGCAGAGGGTTTTGAACTCCGTCCAGATTTCATCCTGAAGAGAGGCTGCGTCGTTGCTGATGTTGCCGATCATTTCCATATCTTCCATCTTGAACTCTTCGGGAAGAACCAGAAATTCCTTAAACTCATCGGCAATCAGATCGTCAGCGGCCTTGTTGGTGCAGTAGTAGCCGAGCCACTCAAAGCACTGTGCGCTGACTTCGGGACGGAGAATATAGTCAATAAAAGCATGTGCGCCGTCAGCATTGGGAGCCTTGGAAGGAACGAACATGCCCATGATGCCAAAGCCGATGCCTTCCTGCGGATAAACGATTTCGATGGAAGGATCTTCCAGCTTTGCCATGGTAACCTGAGAGGTATACATGACGGCAGCAGAGACTTCACCGGAGATCAGATCGTCCTGAATGAAGTCATCCTTGATGAGGCGGATGTTGGGGGCAAGCTCATAGAGGAGATTGCCGGCTTCCCGGATTTCATCGAGGTTGTCGGTGTTATAGCTGTATCCGAGAATCTTCAGCGCCATGCCGATCATGACGCGGTAATTGGCAGTGAGAGCAATATTGTCTTTGAACTCTTCCTTCCAGAGATCGGCATAACCGTTGACCGGTTCAGAAACCAGCGCAGGATTATAGGTGATGGTCTGGACGCCGGCGCCGTAGGGCACGGTGTATTCATCCTGCGGATCGTAAAACTGACCCTGGTAGATGGGATTGATGTTGGAGTAGTTGGAGATTTTGTCTTTATCCAGCTTCTGCAGAAGGCCGAGTTCCACGGCGCGCTCGATGATATAGTCATCCGCGATGATGACATCGTAATCGCCGCCGCCGGCAGCTTCGAGCTTGGCGAGCATGGTCTCGTCAAAATCAAAGTTTACATAATTAACCTTATATCCGGTTTCTTCCTCAAAAGCATTCAGCACTTCAGGCGGGAACATTTCAGCCCAGGTGTAGAGCGTGACCGTCTCGTTGTCGGCATGCGCAGCAACGGAAATGCCGGGCAGAGAGAGGCAGAGGACAAACACAAGGATCAGGGTAAGGGATTTTTTCATGGTGTCGGTTCCTTTCTTTTTTTATGATTTCCAACCCTACCGATGACGGAAGAGAGAAGGACAAGAAACAGTGTTGCCAGAAACATCAGCGTGCAAAGCGCGTTGATTTTCGGCGTCAGGCCGGTTTTCAGGCGGGTATAGATGAGAATCGGGAGCGTGTTGACGTTGGCGCCCGTGACGAAGACACTGATGATCACATCGTCAAAACTCATGGCAAAGGAGAGCAGAATGCCCGAGAGAATACCGGGAAAAATCAAGGGGAAGGTAATATCAAAGAAAACCCGGAAGGGGCGAGCCCCGAGATCGCGGGCGGCTTCTTCATAGCTTTTATCCATCCCGGCCAGACGCGCCTTGACCTGCATGAACACATACGGGATGCAGAAAGCCGTGTGGCTGATGACCAGCGTCATCATGCCGAATGGCAGGCCCAGGAGAGAAAAGAAAGCCAGAAAGAGCATACCGAGAATGATTTCGGGCGTCATCATCGGGAGGGTGGCGATATATTCCATCACACCTTTGCCGCGAAAGCCGGTGCGCAGCGTGCCGATGGCACCGAGAGTTCCGATCACAGCTGCTGCAAGGGACGAAAGCACCCCTAAAATCAGGCTGTTGAGAAGGGCGGCCGCGATATCACGGTCACGAAACAGGTCTTCATACCAACGGAGAGAAAGGCCGGACCAGACAGAGCTGAGCTTGTTCTCATTGAAGGAATAGATCATGACGATGATGATCGGGAGATACATGAGCACCGTGAGGAGGATGAGATAGAATTCCGAAAAGAAGGAGCGTTTTTTCATATCATGCCCTCCATCTCACTGCTGCCGGTGATTTTGCGGTAAAGCCAGATCATAACCGTCATCATCAGCATGAGGACCACGGAGAGAGCTGCGGCAAAGGGCCAGTCGTGCACTTTCATGAGCTGTTCCTGAATCACGTTGCCGACCAGCACAATCTTATTGCCGCCCAGAATATCCGCCACAAAGAAAAGACCCATGGACGGAATAAAACTCAGGATCACGCCGGTCATCAGCCCCGGCATCGTCAGCGGGAAGGTGACGGTGAAAAACGCTTTCGTCGGCGAGGCGCCCATATCACGGGCGGCTTCGACAAGGCTCCAGTCCATCTTTTCCACACTGGAATAGACGGAGAGCATCATAAACGGCAGGAGCGCATACACCATGCCGACGACCACCGCAGGATACGTATAGAGCAGCTTGAGAGGCCGCTCAATCACATGCAGGGCAAGCAACAGCTTATCCAAAACGCCGTTGGCACGGAAAATGATAATCCAGCCGTACATCCGCATGAGGGAGCTGGTGTAAAAAGGAATCATCACCAGCATGAGAAGCCGGGCACGCCTTTTGGGCGGGAGTTTGGCCATATAGTAACCGAAGGGATAACCCGTCAGCGCAATGAGAAAAGTGACGAGCAGGGCCAGCTTCAGGGAGCGGCTGAACGTGCTGAGATAAAGCGGCTTTAGGATTTTGGTATAGTTGCTGAAGGTAAACTCGTTGACGACGCCCCAGCTTTCGGCCCGTGTGAGGAAACTGAGGACAATCATATAGACAAAGGGGCCGATGAGAAAAACGACCGTAAACAGATAGAGCGGTGCAAGAAAGGCCGCATTCCCTCCGGAGCGCTTACGGTTTTTCATCTTCAGCCTCCACAATGACAGCATGCTCCGGGGAGAAGGAGATGCTCAGAGAATCGCCGGGCGAGACGGAATAGTCAATGCCATGGCGGCTTGCAACAATCTCTGCCCCATCTTCAACCTGCAGAGCAATGCGAAGCATGCCGGCGGAAAAGCTCTTTTCTTTTACAACGGCAGGTACGCCTGCAGCTTCCGGCGGGAGAAGATCAATAGACTCACTGCGAACGGCAACCGTGAGCGGTGCACCGTTTTCCGTTGCCGGATGCTGAACACCGAGAGAAACACGCCCTCCGCCGTAGCAGAGAAACAGAGAGCCGTTTTCAACAGCCGCCGTGCCGGAAAGGATATTGGCAGAACCGACAAAATGCGCCACGTAGGCATTTTTCGGCCTGTCGTATATCTCGGTAGGCGTACCGATCTGCTGGAAGATACCGTTTTTCATGACGGCAATCCGATCGGACATGTTGAGAGCTTCTTCCTGATCGTGGGTGATATAGATAAAAGTAATGCCGAGGCTCTTTTGCAGACGCTTCAGCTCAATCTGCATCTGGCGGCGTAGCTGAAGATCCAGCGCACCCAAGGGCTCATCGAGCAGCAGGACGCCCGGCTCATTCACCAGTGCACGCGCGATTGCCACCCTCTGGCGCTGCCCGCCTGAGAGCTCGGAAGGCTTTCGGGTTTCAAAACCGGGAAGCTGCACAAGAGAAAGCGCGTCGGAAACCGCTTTTTCGATCTCCCGGCGCGATTTGTGCTTCAGACGCAGAGAGTAACCCACGTTTTCCGTAACATTCATATGCGGGAAAAGCGCGTAGTTCTGAAAAACCATATTCACATTGCGCTTTTCAGGGGGATCATTGGTGACGTTGCGGCCTTCGAGAATGACTTCCCCGCTGTCACAGAATTCCAGCCCCGCAATGATGCGCAAGAGGCTGGTTTTCCCGCATCCCGATGACCCCAAAAGTGTAATAAACTCGCCGCGTTCGACGGAAAGGTCAATGCCGCAAAGGACTTCATGATCTCCAAAACGTTTTCTGATTGAATTGAGCTGCAGCATTGCATCTCCCATGCGGTGGCCCTCTTTTCCTTGTATCAAAGATAAATTGGAAACATTGTATCACAATTCTCTGATTTTGCAAGAGGCACAATCAGAAAACGGAAAAAATTCATATCAACACAGTAGGTTACTGCGCCAGCTGCCAGAAAGCGACGGCGCTGGCAGCTGCCACGTTGAGAGAATCGACCCCGTGTGACATGGGGATGCGCACAGTATAGTCGCAGGAAGCGATGGTTCCGTCGGCAAGGCCTTCCCCTTCGGTGCCGAGAACAATTGCAAGCTTCGGCTCAGAAGCAAGGTGCGGATCGGTAACGGAAACAGAATCATCTCGAAGAGCCATGGCTGCAGTTGCAAAGCCGAGACGCTGCAGGATGCTCATGCCGGGTTCCGGCCAGTCGGAAACGGAATCGCCGAGATACGTCCAGGGAATCTGGAAAACCGTGCCCATGCTCACACGAACCGAGCGGCGATAGAGCGGATCGCAACAGGCGGGAGTGAGAAGAACGGCATCCATGCCGAGGGCTGCGGCAGAGCGGAAGATCGCCCCGATGTTGGTGGGATTGACGACGTTTTCCAGCACGGCGATGCGCCGGGCTTGCTTGCAGATTTCCTCAACCGTCGGGAGTGGACGGCGCTCCATGGCACAGAGAACGCCGCGGGTAAGCGCAAACCCCGTCAATTGCGTCAACACAGACAAATCCGAGGTAAATACAGGCACTTCCCCGCAGCGTTGGATGACGTGCTTTGCCTGCCCTTCGACGTGTTTGCGCTCCATCAGGAGGGAAACCGGACGATAGCCGGCATCAAGTGCCCTTTCGATTACAGTGGGGCTTTCTGCAATAAAAATACCGGTGCCGTGCTGGGGATGCCGGAGCTCCCTTTCGGTCAGGCGGGCATAGGCATCGAGCTCGGGAGCGTGGAAATCGGTTATTTCAATGATGTTCATTTTCCTTTTAAATGAATGCCCCCGGCAAAAGCCGGGGGCACAGTGATCAAATCAATCAGCCAGAATCAGCCGTGGAGAAATGCGATGATTTCTTCGTAGGATTTTCCGCTGTCCTTCAGAGCCTCGATCAGCTCTGCCTTGCGGGACTCATCTTTAATGGCAGCCTGAGCTGCAGCAAGACGGGCAATAGGAACGCGGAACGGGCTGCAGGAAACATAGTCCAGACCGACCTTGTGGAAGAACTCGACGGAGGAAGGATCGCCGCCGTGCTCACCGCAGACACCGAGGTGGATGTTCGGGCGCGTCTCACGGCCGAGCTTGCAGGCCATGGCAACGAGCTTGCCGACACCCTTCTGGTCGACACGGGCAAACGGATCGTTCTCGTAGATCTTCGTATCGTAGTAGGAGTTGAGGAACTTGCCGGCATCATCACGGGAGAAGCCGAAGGTCATCTGAGTCAGGTCGTTGGTACCGAAGGAGAAGAACTCGGCCTCGGATGCCATCTCATCCGCTGTGAGGGCGGCACGCGGGATTTCAATCATGGTGCCGACGAGGTAGCGGAGGCTGGAGTTGTTGCGGCTGATGAGCCTGTCAGCAGTTCTGACAACAACGTCCTTGACATACTTGAGCTCTTTGACTTCACCAGTGAGCGGAATCATGATCTCGGGGACGATATCCCATTCGGGATGACGAGCATTGACAGCCATGGCAGCCTTGATGACGGCACGAGTCTGCATCTCGGCAATTTCAGGATAGGTAACGGCGAGACGGCAGCCACGATGACCCATCATCGGGTTGAACTCATGCAGGGAAGCAATGATTTCCTTAATGCGTTCAACGGACTTGCCCTGTGCTTTGGCAAGAGCCTTGATGTCTTCCTCTTCGGTGGGAACGAACTCATGGAGAGGAGGATCGAGGAAGCGGATGGTAACAGGCATGCCGTGCATGGCTTCGTAAATGCCTTCAAAGTCAGCCTGCTGCATCGGCTCGAGCTTTGCAAGAGCTGCAACGCGCTCTTCCACCGTGTCGGAGCAGATTATCTCACGGAAGACAGGGATACGGTCTTCATTGAAGAACATATGCTCGGTACGCGTCAGGCCAATGCCCTCTGCGCCGAGTTCAACAGCCTTGCGGGCATCACGCGGCGTGTCGGCATTGGTGCGGACGCGGAGACGACGATACTTGTCAGCCCAACCCATGATCCGGCCGAATTCGCCGGCGATGGTGGCATCGACTGTGGGGATCACGCCGTCATAAATGTTACCGGTGGAACCGTCAATCGAGAGGTAATCGCCCTCGTGGAAGACCTTTCCGCCGAGTTCGAACTTCTTGTTCTCTTCATCCATCTTGATGTCGCCGCAGCCGGAGACACAGCAGGAGCCCATGCCACGCGCAACAACTGCTGCGTGAGAGGTCATACCGCCGCGAACCGTCAGAATGCCCTGAGCGGCCTTCATGCCTTCGATGTCTTCCGGAGAAGTCTCCAGACGGACAAGGACGACCTTTTCCTTGCGGGCTGCCCATTCCTTGGCATCTTCAGCGGAGAAGACGATCTTGCCGCATGCAGCACCGGGAGATGCGCCGAGGCCCTTGCCCAGAGGCTTTGCACGCTTGAGAGCTGCCGCATCAAACTGCGGGTGAAGCAGCGTGTCGAGGTTACGCGGGTCGATCATCAGAACGGCCTGCTTTTCATCAATCATGCCCTCATCAACGAGGTCGCATGCAATCTTGAGAGCGGCCTGTGCGGTACGCTTGCCGTTACGGCACTGGAGCATGTAGAGCTTGCCGTTTTCGACGGTGAACTCCATGTCCTGCATGTCGTGATAGTGGTTTTCCAGAATGCGGCAGACCTGAGTGAACTGACGGAATGCTTCGGGGAACTTCTGCTCCATCTGGGAGATGGGCATCGGGGTGCGGATACCCGCAACGACATCTTCGCCCTGGGCATTGGTGAGGAACTCACCCATCAGCTTCTTTTCACCGGTTGCAGGGTCACGCGTGAAGGCAACGCCGGTACCGGAATTGTCATTCAGGTTACCGAAAACCATCGGCATGACGGAAACAGCCGTGCCCCAGGAATACGGAATGTCGTTATCGCGGCGGTAAACATTGGCACGCGGATTATCCCAGGAACGGAAAACAGCCTTGATGGCTTCCTTGAGCTGGATAATCGGATCGGTCGGGAAGTCATCCCCGATCTGGGCTTTGTACTCGGCCTTGAACTGCTGAGCAAGCGTCTTGAGGTCTTCTGCTGTGAGCTCAACGTCATAGGTGACGCCCTTTGCGGCCTTCATCTCGTCGATGAGCTTTTCGAAATACTTCTTGCCGACT
>JAFUGY010000004.1 GCA_017469115.1 Oscillospiraceae bacterium | reverse complement strand
ATTCAATTTGTCCGATTGAAAGATGCAAAAAAGGCACCCCAATCCGGGATGCCTAAAAATATCTTTTTACTTCAATGATTTCTATTATCCTTTCACACCGCCGGAGGTCAGGCCGGAAACAAGGTGCTTTTCAATGCACATAAAGAGGATGACCACCGGGATTGTTGCCAGGAGAGAAGCGGCGAACAGATACTGCCACTCAATCATGTTGAAGGAAGAGAACTGGGTGATGCCGACGGTGATCGGCCGGTTGGAAGCCGTGGAGATCAGCACGGTTGAGATGGTATATTCATTCCAGGCATTGATGAAAATGAAAATCAGCGTGGTGACAATGCCGGGAGCCGCCATCGGGAGGAGCACCCGCAGAAGGCTCTGCATGGTGTTGCAGCCGTCAATCTTCGCGGCCTGCTCCATTTCGGGAGAAATAGAAACGAAAGTACCTCTCAGCAGCCAGATGGCAAACGCCTGGTTAAAGGCCGCATTGATGAACATTAAGCCAAGAATGGTGTCGTTCAGTTTTAAAGTACTCATGAGCTGTGCAATACCGATCAAAAGCACAACAGGGGAAAACATCTGGCTCATGATAACAAACCCGAGAAAAGCCTTTTTGCCTTTAAAGTTCATACGAGCCATGGCATAAGCCGCCGGGATCCCGCAGAGCATGGCAATGAGCGTCGCTCCGCCGGCAATCATCCCGGAGTTCAGGAGATACCGCAGCACACCACGGTTGATGATATCGCTCAGGTTACTCCAGATCCATTTCGTCGGCAGAAGATGGAGGAAGTACATATCGTTGGTTTCGGCATTGGAGCGGAAAGCCGAGACGAACATCACATAATAAGGATAAAGCGTAACAACACAGACGATGAGCACAAATACATACAGCAAAGCGCGCATCAGAGTTCTGCTGATGCTGCCATGACGAAGCTGAATGGCAGCAAGGACCATCCCGAACAAGGGCAGCATGGTAAGCCAGATCGCAGCAGTGCTGTGGAAAGTCAGCCCTTTCAGCGCTCCGGAAGGATCCTCTCCGGCCGCATCGCCAAAGAGGAAGGATCCGACCTTCCGGTAATACTCTTCTGCGCCTTCCGTAATCGTCCCGCTGCTGTAGAGCGTGAGCTTTCGGGAAAACGTCACCGTGTTGCTCATCACAATCACCGGGATCAGGAGCAGCGCAACCAGAGCAAAAAGCCCGGCAGCCGTTCTGAAAACAGACGTGCGACGATCCAGCGTTCGCGGGAGCTCATCCATTGTGCCGAGAGAGCCCGCCACAGCGCATGCAACCGACAAAAGCACACAGGAGAGCAGAACCGTGAGCAGCACGGAGGACGGAAGCCCTGCCCCGAGAAACGACCAGCCGTTTTTGGTAAATTCCTGGCTGATGCTGAAAGTTACGAGAGAGGTGGTTTCTCCTTTGGAATTGGTACGCTCGGTCACCGTCTCTCCCACGGTGACATCAAAGCCCTTTTCCCGGTATTCCTCAGCAACCTGATTCACTTCTTCCAGTGCTGCAAGGTATTTCTCCCCTCCAACCTCTGTGTTGGAGGATTTTTTGGTATAAATTCCGGCGCGAAACCCATATGCCGGGAGGGAGAGAAGAATCGCTGCCAGCAACGCAGCAATCACCAGAAGAGAGAAGGCTATTCTGTTTTGTTTTTTCAATGCTTCTGGATTCATTCTTCATCCTCCTTCCGCATGACGGTCATCATATAGATTCCGGCACAGATGCAGAGAATGATAAACCCAATGACGGAAAGAGCCGTTGCGGGGCCTTTCTTTCTGTCATAGAAATTCAACATATAAAGATAGGTAATGAGCGTGTCGGTTTTGTTGGCAGGAGCGCCCTTCGTCATCGTATAGATGATCGGGAAAGAGTTGAAAACATAGATGATATTCAGCACCGTGCTGACCGTGAGGGACGGCTTTACCAACGGCACGGTGATCTTCCAAAGCTTATCCCAACCGCCTGCTCCATCCACCGTTGCCGCCTCATAAAGGGAGCCGTCAATCGACTGGAGGCCGGAGAGCACACAGAATGTAACAAACGGAATCGTGACAAAGATACCAACCCAACACTCCCAGATGAATTCAATCTGATAGGAAGAGCGCCAGTTAATCGCCTGTTTGATGATGCCAAGATTCAGAAGCACATTGTTCAGATTGCCATACTCATATTTGATGATGTAATTCCATACAGATGCCTGAATGACAAGAGACGTAGCCCATGGGAAAACAACAATGGCGCGCGCAATCTTCCTGCCGTGAAATTTCTGATTGAGCACCATGGCAAGCGCAAAGCCAATCACCGTGGAAAGGCCCACAACCGAAATAACCCACCAGAACGTGTTGATCATAACCGTTTTGAAGGCAGGAAGCCCGATTGCATCCTTGAAATTCCGGAATCCAATAAAGCCGCCGACAATGCCTGATTTGGAAATTTCACTGAAAGACAGTTTGAATACGATGGCGATGGGGAAAACCACAAAAACTGCCATCAGCACAATGCTCGGCAGCAGCCAGAGATATGGCTCCCATCTGCGTTTGTTGAGCCGTGTATTCATCGATATCCTCCTTATTCAAAAGAGTAGAGGAGCAAAGAATAAAACGGACCCGGCCGTGTGACCGGGCCCTGAAAAGCCTTAAGAGTACTGCTGCAAACAGCAGATTTTAATTAGCCGACGAGTGCAGCCTGGAGAGCATCGAGCTCAGCCTGTACGGATGCACCGGTAAGTGCATTCTGCTCAGCTGCGATAACGCCCTGCTTTACCTGATCCCACTCAGCTTTAGCAGTCGGGTAGAACTGGCAGCCGCCGAGAACATCAAGCCATGCACCGAAGGACGGGTCTGCCTCGACCAATGCGCCGACAGCAGAGTTGACAGCCGGGAGGAAGCCTTCCATGGAGACCCAGCCGACATAGTTTTCAGGATTGTAGAAGAACTGAGCGAACTTGCCGATTGCTTCATCACGCTTTGCCTGATCCGGAGCGGACTCATCTTTGAAGGCCATGACACGGTCCATAACACCAACGGAGGAAGAGCTCTTGCCTTCATTTGCCGGAATGTTGGCTGTTGCGAGATTGATGTTGCCGCCCTTGTCTGCAACATAGGTCGGGAGCTGGTTGGGAGCAATAACCATTGCGAGCTTGCCGGCTGCAAACATATCCTGCAGATCATAACGAGTCTGTGTTGCAGGGCTCGGGTTGGTGAAGCCGTTGTTGATCAGGCCGATTGCGTATTCAATTGCTTCCACGTTCTCTGCAGAGTTGACAGCCCAGTTGCCGTCAGCATCCACGAAGCCGCCGCCATTGCCCCAGGTGTAGTAAGCAAATGCAGCCTGGCCTTCGTCGGTGGTCATATCAATGCCCCAGGGGTATACTTCGCCGTCGTAGAAATCAACAATTGCCTGGCAGGCATCTTCGAGCTCTGCCCAGGTCGTCGGGACTTCAATGCCGACTTCTTCAAACATATCGACATTGTAGAAGAGAGCACGTGCGGATGCGAGGTCGGGAACTGCCCAGACGGTATCGTCAATCACAGACTGATCGATGAAGGAGGGGAAGAAATCGTTAAAGAGCTCTTCCGGGCACCACTGGGAGACAGGCTCCAGCAGGCCTTCATTGGCATAGTTTGCAAAAACGTCGATATTGAGGATGTCCGGTGCCTGGCCGGCGGCGATACGTGTGTCGACCACGGTGTAGACGTCATTCCAGGAAACAACTTCGAGGTTGAGCTTGATGCCCGGGTTCTCGGCTTCAAACTTATCGACAAAGTTTGTGCCGTTCATGCCCTTGCCAAGGAACCATTCCTGGGTGTTGGGGCCGTACTGGCAGATGATGACATCGAGGATGATCTCATCGTCTGCAAATGCGGAAGCTGCGCCGATGGAAAACACCATGCACAGCGTGAGTGCGATTGCAAGAATCTTTTTCATGTTTTTTCTCCTTACTTTATTAATGATGTGCCTCCTGCGAGGTCTGTGTTTATTTTACCACTTTCTCTTTTAATGTCAATGCTATTTTCCTTCCGGGATACTCTCAGCCCTTGACGGAACCGGCAGTCATGCCCTTTACCAAAGATTTCTGGGCAATGAAAATGAACAGCGCAGTCGGGATTGTGGAAAGCGTGATAGCAGCTGCCATGTTCCCCCATTCTACGGCATAACTGGTAATAAAGAAAGATGTGCCGACAGTCGCGGTAATCGATTTTTTGAAAGCCAGAATACCACTGAAAAGATACTCATTCCAGCTGGTGATGAATCCCAGAATTGCGGTGGAGCCAATCCCCGGAAGCAGCACAGGAATTAATACTCTCGTCAGAATCTGAAGCGTATTT
>JAFUGY010000026.1 GCA_017469115.1 Oscillospiraceae bacterium | reverse complement strand
GACCCGCCGGTGTTTGGAAGAACTACGCCTGTGGTATTGGCAATACGATAATACATCGTCTCATTATCCGAGCTTGCTATAATCTCAATATGCGTTAGATCCGTTGTATTTGTCGGATCAGATGTACGCTTAATGCCGCTGTCTGAATTTAACAATAACGTTGCCGTTTGTTCCCAATCATAGAGCCCGGATGAAGGTTTCGTTGTTGACTTGTCGGCCGGATTGTCAGACCCTGCCGGCTGGATATAATAATCTGTTGTACTGATTTCTACAGGAATCGGGCCGATCCCGTAATATCCTGCCGGTACCTCTGTCTCTATCAGATAGTAATTCTCTCCATCCTTCAGCTTCTCCACTGTACTGAGAGATGCAGTACCTCCGCTGCTGCAGTCCAAGGTTGCGACCGGATACCAGGATCCCTCCAGGCCTGTCAGCACTTTCACTTTGGTAGTATCATCTGTGCTTCGGGCTGTTCTGTAGAGCACAAATTTTGCCCCGGTCAGTACCTTTTCAAAACCTTCATTGGTCTTTGTAATATGTAGGCCTTTGGCGAAGACATTAATCTCGTGGACGTTATCGCTGACTATATCATCGGTGTTTTCGCCATGGCTGCCAGTGCCTTTGTTTCCGGTATGATAGTCGACAACGGAGGGATCGAAAGGCTCATAGCTGATTGTAAATTCATATTTTTCAACATCATTCCCCGTAACTGCTGTGGCGTGTGGGCTGGGTGTTAGATCATCCTCTCCCGGTGCAGTCTGCTGTGTCAACGAAAGAGTAATAACGCCCGGTGTATGACCGTATGCCTCATAATCGATCTCAATCGACTCTCCGTTAATCAGCTTATTCCAATCTGCTTCCGTCAGTTCGCCAATCAATGTGGACAGCGAAAAAGTTTTTCCTGTCTTGTTCTTATTATCACCCGATAAATTTTCCACGGATGCCGGTGAAAGCGTATACACCAGGCTGCCATTATCCTTCACAACTTCATATACCTTGACAGCGTCTAACAGGCTTTGTATCTGTTTTTTCGGATCAACACTTTCTCCGAGATATACCGTCCATTCTGTGCTGTTCTCATCAAACAGCAATTCATCCACATTGACATACGGCGTATCAAAGGCTTTCGTTTTCTCCGCTTCGTCGCCAGAAATGTTTACGCTTTCATGGGTTCTGGGATTAATATACTGAATTGCTTCTACCCGGCTCCCAGTACCGTTGGTTGGGATGTCGTTACCTCCCAGAAAATCTTCCTGCGCCTTTACGTAGACGCGCCCATTCCAGCCGTGGTCACGAATCTCTGTTTTTGTCGAGTCTGTATATGTCGGCCAGTCAATTCCACAATTCTTCCATTCGACTTTCCAGACACCATCCACATTGTTGACCTGGCCGGCGGCATCCTCTGCTCCGGGTGTTGTAACTGCTCCGTCTTCGGTAATCCATGTTCCGGACACGAGCGGCATGCCGGTTTCCGGGTTTACCGGATAAAAGCCTGCATCGATCACATCTGTAACATTCCCGATCAAATTTGCATCAATCGTGAGCCCTTCAATGATCTTCGTAATAAAATGAACGACCTCTGTGCTTTTCTCGGCGCTGAAAGCGAAATCAGAATGCGGTTCCGTAGAAATATTGGCAAGTTCTGCTTTGCTCGTACCGACGTTTTCCAAACTGAGGCCCAGCGTAAAGAGGCGAGTGTTTTGCCCGTATGCGTTTTCCATCGCTTTTACGTTTGTCGCTGCGGTCTGGATTTCTTCCCACGTATTCCCGTTTGGGGCGCCGTCTGTAATCAGCACAACAGCAGTTTGACAATTGTTCACATTTTGAAAACTACTGTTAAATTCCGAAATTGCCTTTTTCAGGCCATCGGCATGCCTGGTTCCTCCATCAAGGGAAACATTATACAGAGCATGAATCAAATTATTTTCTTGATTGGCAGTGAATGGGCCATAAGAAAATGTATTCTTATTAAACGTTACCAGCCCGATCTGTGCATCAGGATCTACTGCGTAAAGAACTCTGGCTGCCGCCTCCACAGAAATTTGCATGTATTCCAGACGTGACCACGGCTGTCCCTCAACCTTTTCATCTGCTGTATAGATATAGCCGTCATTAAGGCTGTTGAGAGTACTGGTGTCTAACGGATAGCACCACCCACCGGTATACGGGTACCTTCTTTCATAGTCGTCAGGTGGGTAGAAATAGGACGCGTCAATGTAATACCATCCCGACGCCATCGGCCCGCCATCTTTATAAACTGTGAGTTTATCCGCATCATGGTAGAAAACAGCCCAGTTCGTCGCTGCATTGTTTTTATCGGTGATCACATAGAACACAGTATCTCTTTGACTGGCGTCCAATCTTGTGAAGAAGTAGCGGAGGCCCTGCATGTTAGAATAAGTATAATCACTCCCATTGACTTGAACTCTGTGAAGGTTTTCCGGGAAGAACATGGATCTGGATGCATCGACAACAAATTCCAGCGCAAGGGCAGGAGAAATGATATGATAGCCCGACGAAGCCATGAGATCCACCTGATAAATTCTGTTTTCATAGTCATAAACCTCAGCGGTCTTGTCTACGACCAGATCCTGTGTCATCTCATTTTTCCACTTGTCGATCAGCACATTAATGTTGATAAAATCATATATCTCCGACTCAGAGGAATCGGCCGTGAACGACTCATAATTTGCAAAGTAAATCGGCGACGCGTCTTCGCTGTTAAGTGTCGTACGGTGCAGAGTGCCGTCTTCCGCAGAAAGTGAGTATTGCGTACCATAATAAGTAGCATAGATTTTACCGTTTGAGATATATAGGGTTCTCTGTGCAGAACCAATCACAGAATCCGGCGCTTCTGGATTCAGCACCCCATAGTACGGATCAATGTAATTGACCGGATCGGTCCCATAGGTTGACAATCGTGCTGTATGCCTTGTGCTGCTAACAACCGAATAATTCCACAGATAATCGTCCAGATAGTCCAATTCTGTTGTTCCCTGACCCATGAAAGCAACTGTTCCGTTCAGGTAATAAACTTTCCTAAGAGTACCATCGTGCGCAACCGCATAATAATCTTCGCCATCCTGCAGCAGCATGACATACGGAGTATTTGCGACAGTAGGCCAGCCATACGCATTCGTCTCTGCAACCGTGCCAATGACAGAAAACCCGTTCTGCTCATATATAATTTCCTTAACAGAATCTTCTTCCGTTTCGATATCTATAATCTCTGTTTTGTCCTCAGCGAAGTGAACCACTTTCAGGCTTGTATCTTCTGCCAGTGAGACAGGATCGTCATATGTAATTCTTACTTCCACCGGGGCCTGAGGCTCTATTTTTTCCCCTTCTAAATTATAAATTGTGACATCAAAGAATCTGGCGAAATCAATCCCGGTCAAATACTCTTCATCATTTACTTTTTCATTCAATGTTTGCAGAGTCTGTTCGAAATAGTATTCGTATTCTTCACTGCCCTCAAGAATCTCTTTGGCTTTCAGCTCCACACCCTCTGGTATTTTTGCTTCCGGCCCATATGTCACCGTGATGGTATATGTCTCTCCATCTGCCGTAATGTACTTAGCTGTGATGACCTCCATTCCGACAATGCCATACACCGAAAATCCTTCCGCATGGAAGGTGACGGTCTGGTCTTCGAGAGTGGTATCGAGAGATGTGACTTCGCCGTTATCAGAAAAGTGAACAGCTTTGACCTCTTCGGTCTTTTCTGCATCCAACTCTTCATCAGCTAGCTCTATTTTTACTTCGACGGGAACGGCAGGCTGGATCTCCTGTCCATCGGAAACGATGGTAATGTCGAAAAAGCGGGCAAAGGTGACGCGCTGATTCTTCTCCAGTGCGCTTTCCGCTGCTGAAAGATATTCGTCATATGCGGAGGTTGCCTCCGGATCCTCGGTGACTTCCTGCAGAATCTCGGTTACCTGTAACTCGGCATTTTCCGGAATACCGGCTTTATCCCTGTCATACGTGAGGGTGATGCGATAGGTGTTGCCGTCGGAGGCGACGAGAGTCTTCTCCAGCTGGATAGGCCCTATGACATTGCTGGTGTATGTATCAGCAAGGGCTGTCACAGCCGTCGGCACCATGCTGACAATCATGATGACAGCAAGCAGTAATCCTATCCACCTTTTTGAAGTTTCTCTCATGTTCCTTTTCCTCTTATTATCGAGATCCGGCTGATCAGGCTCCACCGCCCATCAGCATTTGTGCCAGCTGAGATCCGGCACTGTCTTCTTCCCAGGTAATATTTGCACCCATTTCATTCATGGCATTGATTTCCTGATCCACTGCCATGCCGAAATCGACCAGGCCGATGCCCACTTCCGTCATAAAGCCGTCAACAGCTTCGGCATAACCCGCGTCCACTGCCACGTTGTATTCCATCTTGCTGCGGTAGTATTCCGCTTCGATTTTCTCTCTCATTTCCTCCTGCTGAGATATCTTTTTTCCCACCGCGAGGAGGACATAGCGGAAGCGTGTAAAGATGCTCCTGTCGTAGGGGCTTGCTTCGCGCACTCTGACGTCGCCGTAATAACTCGGATGCAGATCCGCCACATTGGCCAGCATCTTTCGGGATTCCGGAACGGAAGGCGCGCAGCTGAAACCGGATGTCATTCCGAAAACAGCAAGGCCTGTAAACTCACTGTCAATGCGGATGCTGCCGGCACCGATCCCGTAACCCTTCAGGCTTGCATCTGCCAGCGTGTTGACAGCAAGTGTTCCGTTGCCCTCAAACGTGATGTTGTGGTTCGGGGCATAAACGCCGTTGCTCATGCCTCCGCCGGCCGTGGTATAGCTGCCGTTGACCAGCTCGTTCTCTCCCTCGAGAACAACGTGCATATCCTTCGGCAGATAGAGAGCGGCAAAGGTGTCTTCCTTGCCTTTGGTATCCCCGGAAACTCTGTAATGGAACTCGTGCAGGGTAATCTTGGACTGGCTGGCGCTGTAGTAGAGGTAACTGTCGGGCCAGGGCTTGGAAGAGGTGAGGACCCCTTCACTGTCCACCGTGTACCAGACACCCGCCCGGATTGCCAGACCGCCGATCATCACATCTTCATAGGTGCCGGGCTGCGTAACCGGAGCGATCTCATAATCCACAGCTTCGGCAGCCTTTTTTGCGGCGTCTTTGGCTTCCTTCGCTGCTTCGGCCTCTTTTGCCTTTTTCTCGTTTTCCGCATTCACGGCTGCAGCGCTGCCTTTCGCCGCGCCGGAAGTCCTGGCTTCGCCGGTCAGGTCTGCATTTATATCATGAACTGTGATAGAGCTCCTATAATCCGCAAACGCACAGACTGCAAACAGCTGCCCCAGTACCAGAATCATGGCTGCGATTCTGTAAAAGTTTTTCATTTTCGTACCTCTCTTTCAACGCCGGTTTGAAAGTAAACTTCTATTTGAGAAAGCCGCACTATGCGCAATCAGGTATAGGAGACGACCAGGCGCCAGTAATATTTGCCGTTTGTTTCGTCCAACCGGAAGGTATATTCTTTTTCGGTTGCACCTTCCACATCAGACCACGATTCCCCATCCAGGGAATACTGCCACTGGCAGGCGTAGGTGTCAGATTCTTCCTCGTCAAGGTCCACGGTGAACAGGCGGATTTCATTGCCTTCCCCACGGTCGACGGCGATGGTGACGGAATCAGGGGTCAGGGGTAAGGGGGCAGGGGACAGTTCCGCTGCGGCGGAATCAGAAGAATCAACCTCTTCTGCGGGAGCTTCTTCTGCTTTCTCAGCCTCTTCCGTGAGCTCTTCTTCTGTTTCTTTCTCGTCTTCTTCAGCAGGCTCCTCATCAACCGCAGCATTCGGGTCGGGGTTGGTAAGGATTATCGTATAGACAGCTTCTGCCGCTGCAGGATCTGCGGCCAGGTAATCCGTCGCGGTGACGGTGAGCTCTAAGCTGTCAAAGGCAACAAACGGAGTGACAACCCAGTCGCCGTTGCCCTGATCAACAACGATCATTTTGCCGACTACATCGCCGGAAACGGCAGTAATGGTATTCACCGGAGCGCCGGCTTCCGTCAGGATGGGCAGGAGCGTGAACTGTTCGTTATTAGAAACCTGATAGGGTATCGGATTTTCAGGATTCAGGGTTAAGGGGTCAGGGGTCAGGGTGCTGTCCGCTGCGGCGGGAGACACCTCATCCACCGCTTCTCGGTCCTCCTTCACCACGGGGGGAAGGTTTTCTTCCGATTCCGGTTCTGCCGCAGAGGAAAGACCGGCGGTATCGTCAGAGGTCCGGGAGTCGTCCGCAGGGGAAGATGCGGAAGCTTCTTCAGGATTCAGGGTTAAGGGGTCAGGGGTCAGGGTGCTGTCCGCTGCGGCGGGAGACACTTCATCCGCCGCTTCTTGGTCCTCCTTCCCCATGAGGGGAAGGTTTTCTTCCGATTCCGGTTCTGCAGGTGCAGGGTAGGAGAAGATTACGGTATAGTTGACGTCTTCTACCGTTTTTACTGTAAGCTCAAGGCTGTCAAAATTGGCAAAGGGCGTCAGCAGCCAGTCACCGATGTCAACACTGTTGGCAGACGAAACCATCTTGCCCTCTATATTTCCGGACACGTAGGTAATGGCCTCTACCGGTGCTCCGGCTTCCTGCATGATGGCGAGAAGCGAAACCGTTTCGTTGCTTCCTGCCTGATAGTAGATCGGCACAGTTGCATCATACGCAGGAACGGAAGATGCAGAAGCTTCTTCAGGATTCAGGGTTAAGGGGTCAGGGGTCAGGGTGTTGTCCGCTGCGGCGGAAGATTCTTCCGTGGTCCGGGAATTGTCCGCTGCGGCAGAAGATTCTTCCGTAGTCCGGGAATCGTCCGTTGCGGCGGGGGCTTCAACAACTGCTTCCGAAGAGTAGATCTCGTTGGTTTTGGTTTCATCCGCAACACGGATCGCCACTTCGCCGGACCCGACAGCTGCAATCAGATACAGGCCCGGTGCAGCATAGAACGGCACATCCATTAACCCGTTCTCAGAGGAAAACACACCGAGGTTTTCTCCGGACTCTTCACTATAAAGAGCCACCTTGATATCTACCCCGCTGGACAGAATATGAAACCTGCCTGCAGTTTCCACCGTCAACAGCATGACGGATGGATTTTCACTCTCCACCGTAATGATTTTGATGTCACCGTTGACATAGATATAGTCAGATTCCGGAATTTCAACCACCCCCTCGGCCAATACCGAGGCTGAAAACATGCCGACAAAAAGTGCCAGCACGCAGACGGCTGCAAGGGTTTTCTTCCAGTTGAATAGATGTTTCATGTTTTCTTCCTCCCCTGAGGTTAATGATTGGTTACATGGGTTATTTTAAAGAACATCATTTGCTGTTTCTTTTGCCTGAAAACCGGCGGCAGACAGAAGATGTTTTTTGTTTTTATCGGCTGAGAACAGGAAAAACCGACTTGTCACTCTCACCATGTTTCCTTATCGGTATAAAGTATATCATACGGAAGTTACGTGAGCGGTTACATTGATCTGTTTCACTAAAATGGCAGAACTTCTCACGGATCGGCCGTGCCGAGGGGGCTGATGCGGGAAAAGAACGGAATGGCAAGGGCGGAATACTCCTGATAATACAGGTGCTCAATACGATCCATTACCATGCTGCCGGTGGAATAGTTTACCGTGGGCAAAAGCATGGCAAAAATATGATTGGAAAAGCGTGTGATGATATCGCCTTTGCGCATGTTGGTTTTGAGAATTTCCTGCAGGCCGGCCATACAGCTTTCCCGGCGGATGGGGTTGCCCTTGTCTCCCGCCTCACCAAGCATAATCACACCCAGAAACATGCTGGAGCCGAGACGCTCGAGATTGCGCATGTAGATGTTATAAACCTCTTTGAAAACCTCATAGTCGCAGAAAAAGGGGCCTCGGGCACCGCCCTCTTTCTCGATGAGCTCGTTGCGGATGATATCCAGATTGAATCGGATCGTCTTCCCCGCCTCGGCGAGACTCTCGTATACTTCCTGCAGCTCTTCGCTGGGTTCGGCATCGAGAACTTCCCGGCTCTGTTTGGCGAGAGCACGATATTCCGCTGCCGCTTCATTCGGCAGGTTCAGGTTGACCATCGCCTGCATCAGCTCGATATGGAGCTGCTCATCCAGATCATCAATCTGCATGGCACGGCGGCAGACATCGCAGATTTTGGTATATTCCTCAGTGCCCTTCAGCAACTCAATATAGCGATAAACTGCACTGAGATATTCATTGTGCAGCCAGTTTGAGGTGGAATGACCGTTGAGAAGATCCCCCGTGAGATAAAGATCGCCGGTGTAAAGCTCCATCAGCTTTTCCGTGGTCTTGCGGTGACTGGGAGAAGGAGGTTCATGCCGGAGGGAATTGATGAGATCAATAATCTCCAGCACATCTACCCGGACGTTCGGCCGGTTCTGCCACCGGTAATTGCCCTGGCCGGAGACAATGCAACTGCCGAGATTGGGGGAAATGGCATTCAATGCAGCGCGCGTCCGGCTGACCATGGTTTTCAGGGCATTTTCCGGATTGTCGCTGCGCCGGTCAGACCAAAGCTCACGAATCAGGCGCTGACTGGAAACAGGCCTGCCGCGCTCTAAGACCAGATACTGAATCAGGCTGACACCTTTGCGGGATTTTGCCATCAGTTCCTCATGATTGACACCATCAGCCTCAATGGTAAAGAGATCCATCATGCGGATAAAAACCAAAGGATTTGTACCTGTATGATGTGTCATTTTGTACCCTTTCCAAGCAAAAAAGAAGTAAGACTACATTAACCCACATTAACAGTCAAATTATGTAACCATTATTATATACTTTTTTCCCTCAAAGTCAATAAAAAGTTATGTAAATCACATATTATTTCCTTTTTCAGTACATTTAGGGGGGGGTAAAGTCAAAATCACAAGATATAGTGCCGGCGCGAAGCGCCGGACGATCGGCACCACCCGGAAAGCGGACGACAGCATAAGGGCATAACTCTGTATTTATTTTAAAGGAACAGATTTCATTTGACAAGGAACTGTTCCAGAATGTCACGCATTTTTGTAGATTGAAAATCTTGTAATCACACGATTGTTCAGGTATGATACAAAAGTAGAAGTTTAACCATCAAAGGAGCAGGAAAGTATGGCAAAAAAATTTTCGGAACAACTTGTGAAGCTGCGCACCGAACAGGGGCTTTCGCAGCAGCAATTGGCGATGAAGTTATTTGTAAACCGTTCAACCATAGCACGATGGGAAAACGGGTCAAGAGTCCCGGATCTGATGCTGCTCCGCCGGTTAGCCGACTGCCTGAACGTGAAGATCACAGATCTTCTGCCGAATGATCCGGGTTCGGAAACCTCTCCTGTAGTCCTGATGATAGATGATGAAGACATTGTTCTTGCCGGTGGGCTGAAGGTGCTGTTTGAGGCTCTGCCCGAGGCAGAAATCGTTGGATTTTCCAGACCTTCGGAAGCGCTGGAGTTTGCACGCAGCAACAACGTCAGGCTTGCTTTTGTGGATATTGAGCTCGGAACGCAGAGCGGGCTCACTTTGTGTGAAAAGCTGCTGGAAATAAATCCTACTACAAATGTTGTTTTTCTTACGGCCTTCCCCGATTATTCTCTGAAGGCATGGAACACCGGAGCCAGCGGCTTTCTCATTAAGCCGCTTACACCGGAAGCCGTGAAAAAACAGCTTTCCAGGCTCCGGCATCCGTTTTAGGCAGGAGGTCGATCATGGAAAATTGGACTCTTATTCTGAACTACTCTTTCGGAATCTCCAGCTTTGTGCTGATGATTCTCGGTCTATTTTCGGCTGCCATCAGTTATTCGATCCATCGGACAATGAAGAGGTTCTTTTTTGCTTTCTTTGGCATTCTGGCTGCCGGTGCCGCTTCCACTCTGGTGGAAATGGTTGCAGATACTCACGGCGGGTTGCCGGGATTATTGCGCGCGGCCATGTTTCTGGAATCCTTCTTTCCGTCCTTTCTGATGCCGCTGCTGACCCTGTTTCTGCTGTACGCATCCGGGGAAAACTGGCGGAGAAGCCGGCTTTTTCTTCTGACGGGGATCCTGTGGATTGTTTATGTTCTGCTGCTTGTTGTTACCCAATTTACGACGGCAATTTACGTCATCAGTGCGGACGGGCACTATTCGCGAGGCCCCTTGTATCCGCTGCTTTTAGTGCCGCCTGTGCTTCTTATGGTTTTCAATCTGCTGGGTTTGTTGCGCAGATGGAACCGGCTAAACCCAAAGCACCGGCTTGCATTTCTGGGAATCCTGATTCTTCCGATTATTGCCATGTTGATCCAAATGCAGTTTTACGGGCTTTATCTCGTCGGATTTGCCACTTCGCTCTCCGCTCTCGGAATGTTTGTTTTCTTTCTCATGGAACAGGCGAACCAGGCAGCCAGACAGGTAGAGGAGAATGCACGGCAGGAACTTAACATCAAAGTGCTCCAGATGCGTCCGCATTTCATTTATAATGTATTGATCAGCATTTATTATCTGATCGATGCCGATCCGGAGAAGGCGAAACAGGCCGTGCACAATTTCACCATTTATCTGCAGAAAAACTTTAACTCCATCGTTCAGCAGGATCTTGTCCCTTTTTCGGAAGAACTGGAACACACGCAGACGTATCTGGAAGTTGAGAAAATGCGGTTTTCCGATCGTCTGCGTGTGAACTATGAGATTGGGTATGAAACATTTCGCCTTCCGCCGTTAACCCTGCAGCCAATCGTGGAAAACGCCGTAAAGCACGGTGTCGATCCGGAACAGAAGCCGCTTCAAATCACGGTGAGAACACACAAAACGGATCATAAGATTGAGATTGCCGTGGAAGACACCGGCCCGGGATTTTCGACGGAACCGGGAAATAACGGCATCGGGCTTGAAAGCACAAGAGAGCGGCTGAAACGGTTCTGCAACGGCTCGCTGGAAATCATACCGCGCGATGAAGGCGGAACCATTGTGAAGATCTCTATCCCTGATTTAGGGGGTAGGGGGTAGGGAATAGGGTGTAGGGAATAGGGAGTAGGGAAGAGAGGAGAGACGGGGGAACAGGGCGTAGGGAGTAGGATGTAGGGTGTAGGGAATAGGGAATAGGGAGTAGGGAATAGGCAATCAGTTGAAGCAGTCGCCCTCGTTCATGTTGATGCCGCCGGCAAGGGGCGTCATGTAGTCTTCGATGGTAAGGCCGTCATTGAGGTTGTTGATGACATCGGCAGCTTCGACGGGGACTTCCGGCGTGCCCGGGTTAACGGGAGTGAAAGGTGTGGGTGAAGAAGGAACAAGAGGATCGGAAGCCGGGTCGGGGGTCTCAGCCGGATCGGGGGTCTCAGCCGGATCAGATTCGGGTTCCGGAATCGGAACATACGTGTTGATGACGGAGACATAATCGGTCCAGGTGCGGTGATCAATGGTGGCATCATTGCCGTCGGTTTCGCCGTGATTGGTTGTCACCAGACGAAGCTCATAGCTGCCAAAGCCCATGCCGATGATGTTGCTGTTATAGGGATTCTCCCTGTCAATCTCCCAGACGCCGTATCCGCCGGCAGGGGAATCGTTTACATCTGCAAAGATCGCTCTTCCCTGAGGAATGCCGTTTACAATGTCAACAGACTCCATCCAGATTTCACCGTCTTTGAGGACATACTGATTTTGACTGGGATCCCACAGGGCAAAATAGCAGGTGGTGTTGATGTCTGACGGGTTGAGGCCGTCTTCCGCGACGACAATCTTGGAAACGACAACGCTTTTCACCGGGAACAGGAAGTGGTTATCAGACAGCGTGCCGTGATCTACGGTATACTGCGCCTGTTTGCTGCTGTCGTAGCCCTGCTCTTCTCCACGCTGCTCCAGGTCACTCTCGCCAAAGTAGCGGCCGCTGCCGTTGGAAACGCCCTCCTCTTCGGAATAGACCGTATATTTTCCGGGTTCTGCAACCGTCGTGGCAAAGGAGCGGTAACCTTCCCGCATGCCGGTCAACTCAATGGTTTTGCCGGTTTTTTCGTTGGTGACAAGAATGCTCTTCAGCCCGGTGGGATTCTGGGATGTGCCGTCGGCTTCTTCGTATTTGTACACGAAGGTGGCCTGCAAAACATCGCCCGCTACGTCAAGATCCGCCTGCCCGTCGCGGGAGTCGATGGCAAATTTGGTGCCGTCGGAGTAGGCTTCGACGTACGCATCCGAACCGATGGTAATGGTGCTCGCCGTCAGGTTGCCTGCGCCGGAGCCGATGCCGGATGCACCCCAGCCGCCGGTAGCGGTGACATCACCGCCGGTGATAAGAACATGGACTTCCGTTTCTTTGGCATAGGCTTTTTTATCCGGAGAAGACAATGTGCCGGAGCCGATGCCGGCACCGCCGGCCATTTCTTTTTCGGTTGAAAGGCCGCCGGTCGCATTGACCGTGCCGCCGGTAATAGTAACGCTGCTCCATTCCGACGCATTGCCGGAACCGATACCGGCTGCGTGAACGCCGCCCTGCGCCGTGACTGTACCGCCGGAAATGGCAACATAAGAATCTTTGGTTGCAATCGTCGGCTTGCCGGTTCTGACGTTTTTCGTCCCGGTGGGATTTCCATCCGCATCAAGACTGCTCGTGGTGGTATCTGCCCCGAGTGCGCCGTTTCCGATCCCGGGAGCCCCATTTCCGCCGGTGGCATTGACCGTGCCGCCTGTGATTTCCACCTGGGCAACCCCCTGGTAACCGCCGCCGATGCCGGCGCCGCCCTGATATTCCTTGCCGTTCAGGCTTACGCTGGCTGTGACATCACCGCCGGTAATTTTCACAGAGGCATCCGAGTACATTCCGCCTCCGATGCCGGCACCCATATTATCGGTTGCATAGGCGGTGACGGTGCCGCCGTTGATGGTTACGTCTGCATAGTAATAGCCGGGGCCTTTATCCGAGCCTTTGCTGCTGCCGAGACCTGAGCCGATGCCGGAATCGCCTTCAGCATAGATGGTGCCGCCGTTGATGACGATTTTACCGCTGGAGGTGTGGTTGCCGCCGCCGATGCCGGCGCCGTTTCCGACGCCTTTTGCCGTGACATTGCCATCATTGATGGTTATGGTTCCCCACTGTTCCTCGGTATACTTGTAGGAACCGTGGCTTGTCCCGTCCATCGGATTGTCGGAGCTGCCGATGCCGGCGGATCTGCCGGTTCCCGTGGCATTGACGGTTCCGCCGTTGATGGTGATATCGCCATAAACACCGGCTTCGCCCTTGCTGCCGCCGATGCCGGCGCCGCCGCTTCCCGAACCGCCGGTGGCATTCAGGGTGCCATCGCCGTCAATCGTCAGGGAAGCATATTCTTTCCCGCTCTCCCATTCCACTTCAATGCCGGCATGGTTTTCACCGCCGATCACGGTATTTTCGCCGGATAAAACCAGATCCAGATCAGCGTTTGATTCCACGAGGATGCCTGCCATTTTTTCTTTTGCACGGATAGCGACATCCTTCAGCTTCAGGATCAGATTGGAGCTTGCAACCCGGATGCTGGCGGAAGCGGTTTCAACACCGTCTGCATTTGTTACGAGCACGCCGGCTTTCTCTCCGGATTCATCTTTGTTTGCAAGCGTGATTATGTGGCTGGATTCGTCAGAGGTTACATCAACCTTCGCTTCATCGTATTCCACGCTAAGGCCGAAAAAGCTCTTCACCACGGTTTTCACATTTTCGACAAAAGCAGAGAAACCGGTGGTATGGAAGGTGAGACTGTCGGCGGCCTGCTGCGCTTCGAGAACTTCGGTTTCTGCGGTACCGTCCGAAACGGCGGCAACTGCTTCTTGCAAGGCTTCTTCGGAAATGGTGCCGTCTTCTTCCATAAGATCCGTCTTGACATGGAGAACAGAGGAATTTTCAGCCCCGGACGGCTCTTCGCTCTCAGCACTGCTGACGGAAACTTCCACCTCTTCCCCGTGTTCTTCGGGCTGCCAGACTTCCCCGTCAACCACAAGGCGGATATCATAGGCATAGGAAGGGGCAAACAAGGGATCTTTTCCGGTAAGCTCGGCTGCTGCATCGGAAGGAATTTTGGCAACCTGAAGTTCGGCTTCTTCGTGAATGTTACCTGTAACGGTGACTTCATGCTCGCCCACCCGGGTGGTAACGGAATGATTTACGGAATCCGACTCCCCGATTGGAGCAGGATCAGAAGAGTCCGTTTCAAAGAGAGTAATCGATTCTTCCATAGGAGTTACATAGGTCTCAGCCGGAGCCACATAGGTCTCGACCGGGGCTTCGTAGGTCTCGACCGGGGCTTCACAGGTCTCGACCGGGGCTTCACAGGTCTCGACCGGCGCCACATAGGTCTCAGCCGGAGCCACATAGGTTTCAACCGGGGCCACGTAGGTCTCAGCCGGGGCTTCATAGGTCTCAACCGGAGCCACATAGGTCTCAACCGGGACTTCGTAGGTCTCAACCGGAGCCACATAGGTCTCAGCCGGGACTTCGTAGGTCTCAGCCGGGGCGGGATCATTCTCTCCTTCTGCAAAGGCAGCCGGCACCAGCGAAAGTACAATCGCCAAAGCACAAAGCAGTGAAGTACCTTTTTTCATACATTTTTTCATTTTCTGGATCCTCCGTCATAAAATTTATTTTATGGCTGTATTGTAGCAGGCAGCGGTGTCCGCAACGGTGTTTTGACGGTTACTTGAGAAAATTTTTGGTTACTTGAGAAAAATTTTTTCAAAAAAGAACTCCGGGATCGTACCGGAGTTCTTTTCATGTGTGCCATTTTTATTTTCCGACCGGAAAGGCTGTGAAAGCAGGTATGGCTGCAAGCGATTCGCCGTTCCGGTTCTCGCAAACTGCCGTGACCGTACAATTCAGCACACCAAGGGCAGCATCTTCTTCCGTTACTCTGTAACCGATCATCAACGGAATTTTTTCGCCGTGCAGGAAGCCAAAGTGGCGGGATTCCTTTCCGGTAATACTCTCGGTGATGACGAGGTTCCGGAGATTTTCACTGCTGTGGTTGACCGCTTCCATGAGGATGTTGATGACTTCCCCGGGACGATAGGCAACACCGTCTTTCGGGGGCATGGTGGCGCCGGCCGTAACGGTTATATCAGGGATTGAGATGCAGGAGTTGGGGGTCAGGGTATCGGGAGCAGATGCGGGGGAATCGGCAGCCTGAGGATTGGAAGATGCTGCAGCGGGAGCTTCTTCAACAGCCGGTTCGCCGTAGAAGGCATAGAGAATTGCCACAGGCCAGCTGTATTCTGCATTGGGGCGGTAGTTCTGCAGCCAGTCGGAATGGAAGTCAAAATACACGTTGCCGTAAATCGGCATGGTGGGAAGAATCTCATTGTAACGCTCCTGCATCTTCAGCCAGCGCTGCTCAAAGGTAAGCATGTCACCGGGTTCGGTAGAGCGCATTTCAAAAGCAAGATTGACAAGCTCTTCATCCACAAGACCGCTGGTGTTGACGGCACCCTGCATATCTTCACGACCGAGGAAAACCAGATACGGGTCAAAGGTGGAGACAAAGTTGGTGGCCATGAAGTTCATGTCGAACCGGCGCTCACCGTTGTCACGGTAATAGTCTGCCAGGAGCTCATTGAATTCCACTTCTTCCACTTC
>JAFUGY010000025.1 GCA_017469115.1 Oscillospiraceae bacterium | reverse complement strand
GTTCGGTCCGCTCTCCGCCAGACAAAGGAGCGCTGCAATGCGCATCGTTGTACCGACGATTTTGCCTGCCCAATCACGGAAACCAATGAATTCCTCCAGAAGTTTTTCTTCTATCTCAACAGCAAAAGCCTTACGTTCCTCTTCTGCCTCTTCGGAGAGATAGACCTCTTCCGTCTGGCCGAGATCCATTTCAAGAAGGCTGAAAATCAGGGCTGCATAGGCTTTCCGGACTTCAGGTGATACGGTTTTGGGATCGATCTTTCTTCTGCCGATCAGAGATTTCGGAATGCTGTACAGAATTCTGGCGTTGAGACCGCGGCCGATAAGTTCTTCATTGGTCATGAGAGAAGAGAGCACCTTCGGCTGCATCATCACAAGCATTGTTAAAGCAGGAGCCGGGATTGTTTCACCGGCTCGTGTCATGCGCTCCACACGGATGGGATCAGCGGAATAAGCCTTTAACAAAGTATCACAGTTCGCATTGCCGCTGTAGCCTCCCGCAAAATTTTGGAAGACGCCCCCTTCTGCCGACAGAATGGAAAACGCCCCGCCATGTTCTGCGATGTCTGCTGAAAGCTTTTCCGGGGTTACGTTATCCGTAAAAAGCTGGAGGTTATCCATTGGGATATACTCCAGATCCTGCTTGATTGCCTCCTGGAGGTCGGTGTCCGTCGCTTTCCCCTTTGACATTTGTTTCTTGACATCGGCGCGTCTGAGCTTCAGGGCGTCCTTTTTTTCCTGGCTGGTTTCAATTTCTTCCTTATGATCGCGGTTCCACATCTCTTCATAGTCAAGGACGGGGGCTATCATCTGCTTCAGGCAAGGAGATTTTCGTTCTGACGGATCTGCTATGACCAGCAGATAGAGATTGATCGGCTCCAGCCAGTCAGCATTGACATAGACAGCGAACTTCTTCTGCAGGCAGAGTGAAAGGACACCCAGTGCACAGAAAGCCGGCATGTCAGGATAGACCTGGAGCATCTCTGCCACCTCCAGTACGAATTCGGCGATGACGGGAGGAAGCGCATCCACCGGGAAATCCGGAAGTTCAGGCCGTTCCAGAGAAATCGGGTTCTCCCATTCCGGCTGCCTGGTCAGTCCGTATTCGTCAGGCGAAATATAGGAGGGCATGGCGCTGATTTTTCGATAAAATTTCTGTGCGCTGTGCCATATCTGGTCAAGCTCTTCTTGTGGCAGGGGAGGTGAGCAGCGGTCGGCTTCAGAGAGAAACTTCCGGTGGGTTTCTTCTGAATCACCCAGACGGATCAGGAGCCGCCCTGCAAAGAGGGAGAGGCGGGTGTTTCGCTCTCCTTCCGGGATGACTGCCCCGGCTTGCTGAGCCGGCGGATCCTTCCTGAGATCCTCTTCCGCTTCCTCCGGGAAAGTCTGCGCCTGAAGAGCGAGGAAGCCGGTGAGGTTGAGATTTCCCGGGTGAAATTCTACCGTATTGGCATTGCTGCCGAAGAAAAAGCGCCCGGCGTCCAGCGCGTTATGGTCAAAGAAGGGAAGAAACAGAACGGTTTTCCGCTTCAGTGCAGCGTACTCCTCTGCATTGGTTACGCGATCGATCGGGAAAATGGCATGGAAGCGTGGCCGGGGCGACTTGCCTTCTTTCGGTACGTTGTCATTCCGGCTGGAATAGGTGGCAAAAGCCAAATCGGGTAAAAACTCAGCCAGATCTTCCGGCCAGATCCAGTCTTCCCGCACATCGGAGTGGTCATTATCACAGTCCAGAACCAGGAAATCGGCATATTCAAAATTCTGGTTGCTCCTCCGGTTCTCTCTGAATTTTACGAAGACGTGATCAAAGCGGACCGCTTCACGAAGCTGCTCTTCATTCTCCACAAGAATCTTTTGCGGATAAGTGCAGTTCTTCGGGTTTCCGACAGTGTCGGAACGATAAAGAGAAATTGATAAAGTGTTTTGCATAGGATACCTCCTGTAATAAAATGTTGTCTGCCGGGCAGGATGAGATCTCTCCGGAGATCCACGGCTCCCAGGATGAGGAACCGCCTCCCTTTCAGGAGGCGGCTGATTTTCAGTCTGCTCGACAGTTTACATTATATCACACATCTGTAGTATCACAATAGATAAAAATCGATAATTTAACGATAAAAACCGATACTGTCTATTCCGGAACCTGAATCGCTTCCAGTCCCTCTTTACAGAGTTTTCGGATATAGATTTCACTGTAGTTTAAATCATCGGCGATTTCACGGTAAGTTTTTTTCTCAAAAAAGTGCATTTGAAGAACAGCCCTCAATCTGGGATCCGGCAAAGAGCGAACGGCAGTTTCAATCTCCCGTTTCAACTGAAGATCTTCCGCAATTCTGTTGGCTTCCTGTTCTCTTGCCTCGGCAAAAGCGTCAACAAACTGTTTATATCGTTCTGCGTTTTCTTTTCGGGTTGGAATTTTCATCCCTGCCATATAGGTTTTTTTGTAATATTCATCATAATTGTACATTTGCGTTGTGGCATATTGAATACTATGATCGAGATAGGGCATCTGTTCCAGATATTCTTTTGCTGTCATAATGACCTCCCGGTAACGTCTATGATTTTATGCTCTTTCTTCCGGTGTGAGATGAATTGACAAAATGACAGAACCCACAGAGGGGGATATTTCCTTCTGCCGAGTTCTGTCATTTTGTCAGTCAGAGTTTCTTGTTTTTAAAACGATTAAGGAAGAACCTGTTCTGTCAGTACGCTGGAGCTGAGAGGCTCCACAACAGGCACATTCGCATAAACGGACGGCTCCGGCATGGGCAGAGCCTGCATATAGGCATGCATGGTTTCGGCCACCCGTTTTCCGTTCGCCACGGCTTCCACTACCGTGCGTGCTCCGTGGG
>JAFUGY010000024.1 GCA_017469115.1 Oscillospiraceae bacterium | reverse complement strand
GTGCAGGCGGCCTGCCGCTGGGCTTTCCTGCACCCGGATGTAAGGTCGCTGGAAGCGGAAACGGACGCCGGAAACGCTGCGTCTCAGAGAGTCCTCGAAAAATGCGGTTTTCGCCCCAACGGGACATTTGGAGAGGAAGGGCCTCGCTTTACGCTGGACCGCCCGATTGATGCTTCTGCAACAAAATCGATGCCGAATTGCGGGATTATGAGCAGCTGCAGAAAGCAAGCATCCGTATCTCCAGGATGCAAGCCGTCATGCGGCAACTGTGTATATGCATTTTTATGATAGAAAATTGCAGGCTGGCTGATGCCTGCCTGCAAAATACTTTCTTTCAGGATAAGTTTTATTTCGTCAGACCGCTGACGATACCGGAAATATACGCCTGGTCGATCATCTGAAACCGGTCTTCCGGGGGATAGAGGCAGCCGCCGTAAAAGATGGATCGATTATTGCGTACTGAAGAATCCGTGAGAGAGCGGTGAGCTGCCAGATGGATCTGATCAGCACCTGTTTCTTCCACAATGCGGCGGTAATTTCTTGCAGTAATGCCTGCACCGGGCAGAATCTGGATTCTCCCCGCAGCATATCGGATCATCTCCCGCACCGTTTCCGTCCCGTTGGAGACGTCCGCTTCCTGCCCGGAAGTGAGCACGCGGGTGATGTTCAAATCAATCAGAAGGTCCAGAGCCTGCTTCCAATCCGGTATAACATCGATAGCCCGGTGAAAAACAGCTTCTTTTCCGGCTGAACGGGCAAGCTCGGCAAGAACAGCGGTTCTTTCGGCATCAATGGTGCCGTCGGCATGTAAAAAGCCAAAAACAAGGCCGTCACTTCCGTTGGCAAGAAGCTGCCTTGCATCTTCTATGGCTACGGCGAATTCAGCATCTGTGTAGCAGAAGCCGCCTTCTCTTGGCCGGACCATCGTCATAATCTTCATGCCGGTTTCGCGTTTTGCTACCAAAAGGGATCCGACTGTCGGGGTAAGGCCGCCGTGAAAGAGGTCGCTGTTGAGCTCCACACGGTCTGCCCCGGCTTTTTTTGCTTCGATAACGTCATCTGCGCTTCCGCAGCATACTTCAACAAGAATTTTTTTCATATCTCACACAAGATCCTTTCCATTTCAGCCCATTTATCTTCCATGTCAGCAACAAGTTTCATCTGGGTGCGGGCACGGACGAGATTATGCTCTGAATACCCTGTTTTAAAATAATGATCCCCATCCAGATAATCTGTCAGAAAACGCATCCCGCATTCCAGGGTCATGAGTTTTGCACCCAGCGGCAGAGCATTTCGCTCCGCTTCCGTGAGACTCGGGCAGGAGGAGATAAACCCTCTGGCATAGATGCGGAAAAGATCCAGATCCATTTGCACTTTCTGCAGATCCTGTTCATCTTCAACGGCAGTCGAAGCGCCGAAACGGATGGAGTCGCCGAAATCAAAGGCAGAGAGCCCCGGCATAACCGTATCCAGATCGATCACACAAACAGCTTTTCTCGTTTTTTCATCCAGAAGGACATTGTTCAGTTTGGTGTCGTTGTGTGTAACACGAAGCGGGAGAATACCCTGATCCCGCATGCGCTGCAGGGATCCGCCGGCCTCTTCACGGGACAGATAAAACGCAATTTCCTCCCGAACCCCTTTGACACGTCCGCAGGGGTCTTCCTCGATCTTATCCCGGAATTTCCGATAGCGATCAGGGGTATTATGGAAGTTCGGGATGGTCTCTGTCAGTGTCTCGGCAGGGAAGTCAGACAGCTGGTTCTGGAAAGTTCCGAAAGCAACGGCACTCTGATAAAAATCTTCCGGTGTTTCCGGAAGCTGGATGCAGATGGCTTCCACAAAGCGGTAGCTTCTCCAGTAAGCCCCCGTTTCATCGAGATAATAATATTCGCCGTTCTCAGAGGGAATAAAGTGCAGGGTGCTGTCAGGCCTTGCATCCTTTTTCGCGATGTGTTCGGTAACCCGGATGATGTTGGACATCAATCCCGGAATATCATGAAAGGCAACGGAACTCAGTCGCTGCAGAATGTAGCGCGCTCCGGTATCGGTTCCGATCAGATAAGTTCTGTTGATATGGCCCGATCCGTAGAGTTCGCAGGATACGGGAGTCCCGGCGTATGTGAAATGAAATGCTGCCTGTTCCATTATGATCTCCTTTTGTCATCGGTAAAATGCGGGGTGAGATGCTGATTGCTGTTCTCCATCAGATAGGAGAAAATCAGAAATGCCGTTTTCAGAGCATCATGTCGAATGCGATCGTCATCAATACAGAAGATGTCATCTTCAATAATTCTGGTTCCCATCGCCAGCACGTTTTCCCTGTCGAGTTCCACAACGGTCTTTTTTTCTGTTTCAAGATAATGTTCCCGAACAGAGTCGTCGATTTTCGCATTGTTTGCCAGCACGATATCAACCGTTCTCTTTCCGAGGTATCGGTTCAGAACGCGAAGATGATCACTGACATTGTAGTGATCTGTTTCTCCCGGTTGTGTTACAAGATTGCTCACATACATAATCGGGGCTTTTGAGCGGTTGATGGCATCCACGATATCACTTACGATCAGGTGGGGGAGGATACTGGTGTACAGGCTGCCGGAACTGAAGAGGATCAGATCGCTTTCCAGAATTTTTGAGACGATTTCTTCGCTGGCGTGGACGTCATGGTCATAGCTGAGCCTGGTGATATTTCGGATATTCTGGCTTACCTCCTCTTCCCCGAAAAAGTCCTGCCGGTGATCTTTGCTCTCCCCCACAAGCTCCACAACTTCTTCTGTCAGAGGTAATACGGTTCCTTTAATGTTCAGCAGCCGGCACATATAACGGGTGGCCTCAGTCAGATTTCCCTTGAGATCGATCAGGGCTGCAAGCATAATATTTCGAACCGGGTGATTCTTTAAACTTCCGTCCTTGGAAAAGCGATAGCGAAGCAGGCGGATAAAATCTTCATCCACATTTGCCATCGAAATCAGAACTTTGCCGATATCTCCCACAGCCGGGATCTCGAGTTCCTTTTTCAACACCCCGGTGCTGCTCCCGTTGTCACTCACCGTAATCACGGTAGTGACGTCAACGGGAAAGAGTTTCAGCCCGGACAGCAGACACGAAAGGCCTGTCCCGCCGCCGAATACAACAACATTGTTCATATCTTGTGCTTCCTCCCAATTTCGTCTTACAGTAGGATCGTAGAATCGTATGATTATTGCCAATTATACCACAAGTAAATAAAAGTGTCGATGAAAAGGTATTTCCTTTTCTTGAAAAACACCGCCGGGCATGGTAGTATAAAGAAAACAATCAGCATGGAGGAAAACACGATGATTTTTAAAAATGCAAAAATCTTTACGGATAAACAGGAATTCCTTTTCGGCTCTTTCACAGTGGAAAACGGGCGATTCGGTGAAATCCTCCCGGGAGCGTCGGCTTCTTCCGGAATCGACTTGGAAGGAGCAACCGTCATTCCCGGCCTGATTGATATTCACAATCATGGCAACTCCGGGGAAGACTTTTCCGACGGGGATTATGACG
>JAFUGY010000023.1 GCA_017469115.1 Oscillospiraceae bacterium | reverse complement strand
TGAGGGTCCACCTGTTCCCATTCCGAACACAGAAGTTAAGCTCATCAGTGCCGAAAATACTTGTCTGGCGACGGACTGGGAAAATAGGTCAGTGCCAACATAATAAAAAAACTGCAGCTGAATCTTATTGATTAGCTGCAGTTTTTTTATTTCCTTCTGATTTGATACTATTCTGTAGGGGGGATGGTTTATTAAAAAAACAAAGAAAGGTTATTTTTTCTTTTTGGCATATGCGAACATCCAGATGACTATGGCAATCAGGGCAAGGATCACAACAATGCCCAGAACAGTGTTAAAAGCGCCTGAGACGAGATGAATTGCTCCGGACAGGATTCTGATTGCCAGAATCAGAATGAGAATACACACGGCGCAGACAGCAATCAGCAAAAGAGGATTGGAAGGTTTTTTCATAGTGACTCCTGTTCTATCACCGGACCGAGGCGGGATTGAACTGCTGTAAAATAGTCGGGCAATTCCGCTTCGATGGTGATTTTATTGTTGGAACGGGGATGGATAAAGGAGAGACGACGTGCGTGCAGGCACTGGCCTTCGAGCCCTTTGTCGGGTGATTTTGCGCCGTAGAGACCGTCTCCGAGAAGGGGATGGCCGATGGATGCGAGGTGCACCCGGATCTGATGGGTTCTGCCGGTTTTGAGCTTGCACTGAATATGGGTATATCCCTGATAACGGCTCAGGACAGACCAGAGGGTTGTTGCAGGGCGGGAATGAAGATCCGTCACGGCCATTTTCAAGCGATCTTTCGGGTTCCTGCCGATCGGTTTTTCGATGGTGCCGGAATCTTCTCTCAATCTGCCACAGGCAATTGCTTCATATTCCCGGGAGAGGGATCTGTCGGAGAGCTGAGCGGAGAGGGACTGATGGGCAAAGTCATTTTTTGCGATAATCAAAAGACCGGAGGTATCCTTGTCAATCCGGTGGACAATGCCGGGGCGTTTTTCACCGCCGATGCCGGAGAGAGAATCGCCGCAGTGATAGAGAAGGGCATTGACAAGCGTTCCGTCCGGGTGGCCGGGAGCCGGGTGAACGACCATTCCGCGGGGTTTGTTGACAACAATGACATCGTCATCTTCAAAGCGGATGTCGAGAGGAATGTTCTGGGGAATGATATCGGAAGCGGCAGGAGGAGGAAGCAGAACCTCAAACAGATCACCGCAGGAGACTTTATAATTTTTCTTCAACGAAATGCCGTTTAAAAGTACAGAACCGGATTCCAGAAGATGCTGGGCGGCATTTCGGGAGAGGCCGGGGACGGAACGAGCAAGGAGAGCATCGATACGCTCTCCGCTCTCCTTGGCTTCGATAAAGATCAGATCTTCATCCATTGTTCTTATTTAAACTCGTTGAGAATACTTTCCAGATCAAAGTCATCGTCAAATGAGGCAGCAGGTGCCGGTTCGGCAGCCGGCTTCGCGGGAACGGGAGCCTTCTGTACGGCAGGCTCGGGAGCTGCAGCCTTTTTGGGAGCTGTGGCCCGGGAGGATGCGACGAAATCGGAATAGGCATCTTTTGCGGAAGGTTCGGAGAACTCTTCTTCAAAGGTGGTGCGCCGGGAAGCATTGACTTTGGCATTTGCCTTTTCCCATTCGGCAAACGGATCGGCGTCGGTATTCTTCACGGGAGCTGCAGCCTGGCGACGGGAAACAGGAGCTGCATTCTCCGAAGACGCAGAAACCTTGCGGGCAGGCTGAGCAGGGCGACGATTCGCCACAGGCTTTTCCGCAACCACAGCGGCAGGAGCAGACTTTCGGGTGGAAGAAAGAGACGGTGCGATTTTGGTGCCGAACATCTCTTCAAACATCTCATCGTCATCCATGGCAGCCTTCCGGGATTTGCGTTCTTTCTTTGCAGGAGCAGAAACTTCCTCTTCCTGCATTTCTTTTTTGCGCTGCCTGCGGGAGGCACGGGCGGGGAGCTCTTCCTCCTCGTTCATCTCTGCGGCTGCGGCTCTGCCGGCGCGGCGGGATTTGCGGGGAGAAACAACTTCTTCCTCTTCTTCATAATCATCCTTCGAGCGGCGGGAGGAACGGGAACGGCGTGCAGGGCGCTCCTCTTCATAGTCATCCTCGTCAAACTCATCGGCGTCCGGTTCGCGTTCCTTTTCACCGCCGAATAAAATATAAAGGATAAAGGCGATACAGAAAACGGTGATGAAAATGTCCGCCACATTGAATACGGCAAAATCAAAGAGATTGATTTTGAACATGTCAATGACATAGCCGAAACGAACTCGGTCGATCATGTTGGAGATACCGCCGGCTGTAATGAAGACAAGGCACCAGCGGCCGAAACGGCCGGAGATGAAGTTGGTTGCCAGTGCAATGACCACAAGAATGGCAAAGGCAGCCGTCAGGCCGATGAACCAGATTCTTGCGCCTCCGCCCTGGAGGAAGCTGAAAGCAGCGCCGTCATTCTGGACGCGGACAAGGCTCAGCACGTTGGGGATCAGATCAATGGTCGGATTGAGGTAATTGATGTTTTGATCCACCCAGTATTTCACGAGCTGATCAAGAATAATCACGAGAATACCGATAATAGAATAGAGCATGGGGAATCTCCTTTCTGATTCAGAAGGAATTTATTCCGGGCAACCGGAAAGAGATGACCGGAGGATTTCCGGGGCGGCACCGCATCCTTCGACAAGTGTGACTCATCTTCAGAAAATGCCGAATCGGGATGCCGCCTGCAGAATGACTCAGGAAAGTTTTGCAACAACGCGGGAGCAACGGGGGCAAAGGCCGGTCTGCGGATCGGGCTCGGTGGTGTGAATCCAGCAGCGGGGGCATTTGGAACCATCCGCTTCGCGGACGGAAACCGTAAGACCCGGAAAGGCGGAGCCGGAACCGACGACGGCACCGGGAACCTCTTCATCGGAGAAGAGGCATTTGGAGACAATGAAAAGCTCTGAGAGGTTCATTGTCTTAACGGGCTCCAGCGCAGCAGCGACGTCATCAGATGCCCGCAGGACAACGGCGGCGTCCAAAGGTTTTCCGATCCGCTTTTCGGCGCGGGCAAGCTCGAGAACACCGTTCACGTCATTACGGAGGGCAATCAGAGTGTCCCACTTTGCCATTTCCGCAGCATCCAGCGCATAGGAAACAAAGGGAGCATCCATGGTGTTGAGAACAACATTCCGGACATCATCTTTGGAGCTGTGAGGCATGGAGAGCCAGATTTCATCACAGGTGAAGGCGAGGATCGGAGCAAACATCTTCGTCATACTGGAGAGGATGAGATAAAGAGCCGTCTGCGCGCTGCGGCGCGGGAGACCGGTTTTCTCCTCACAGTAGAGCCTGTCCTTAATAATATCCAGATAGAAACTGGAGAGTTCTGTGACGCAAAAATCGTTGACAGCGTGGGAAATGACATGGAATTCGTAGTTGTTGTAAGCTTCGGCAACTTCCTCAATGAGGGCATTGAGACGGGTGATGGCCCAGCGATCAAGCTCAAGCATCTCTTCCGGCGCAACCAGGTCACGGTCCGGATCAAAGTCCGACAGATTGCCGAGGCAGTAGCGGGCGGTGTTGCGGAACTTCAGATACTGCTGGGAGAGCTGCTTGAAGATCTCCCGGCTGCAGCGAACGTCGACATGATAATCACAGGAACCGGCCCAGAGACGCACCAGATCGGCACCGAACTCTTCATAGAGCTCAGCGGGATCGATGCCGTTGCCGAGGGACTTGTGCATGACTTTGCCTTCGCCGTCAACCGTCCACCCGTGGGTGAGGCACTCTTTGTAGGGAGCGCCCATGCCGAGAGCACCGACTGCAACCAGCAGGGAGCTCTGGAACCAGCCGCGGTACTGGTCACCGCCTTCGATATACATATCGGAGGGCCAGAAGCCCTGGTCACGCTTCATGGCGGCGTAATGGGTAGAACCGGAGTCAAACCAGCCGTCGAGCGTATCGGTTTCCTTGGTGAAGTGCTTGCCGCCGCAGTGAGGGCAGACAAAACCATCAGGGAGCAGATCGGAAGCATCCAGGTCGAACCAGGCATTGCTGCCTTTCTTTTCAAAGATAGAGGCGACAGATTCGATAGATTCCTCCGTGCAGACCGGCTTTTTGCAGTCCTCACAGTAAAACACGGGAATCGGGAGACCCCAGCGGCGCTGGCGGGAGATACACCAGTCAGCCCGTTCGCGGATCATGGCGCCCATGCGTTCCTTGCCCCATTCCGGGAGCCAGCGGACATTTTCACAGGCGGCAATCGCTTCCTCTTTGAAGGAATCCACCGAGCAGAACCACTGGGGAGTTGCACGGAAGATGATCGGGCTCTTGCAGCGCCAGCAATGGGGATAGCTGTGGATGATATCCTCAGAGGCGAAGAGCATGCCGCTTTCCTTCATATCCTGCAGGATTACGGGATTGGACTCATCGGTTTTCATCCCGGCATACTTGCCGGCATATTCGGTGTGGCGCCCCTGATCATTCACGGGGACGACCATCTCAATGCCGTAGCGCATGCAGGTCTGATAGTCATCGGCACCGAAACCGGGAGCGGTATGGACACACCCGGTACCGGAATCCATGGTAACGTAGTCTGCCAGAAGGAGACGGGAGGATTTCGGCAGGAAGGGGTGAGAGGCCAGCATATTTTCAAAGAAGGAGCCGGGGTGGCTTTCCAGAATCTCATAGCTGTCAAACCCGCCGATGCCCATGACACGGGAGGTGAGGGGTTCGGCCATGATGTAGATTTCCCCGTTGGGCGCTTTCACAAGAGCATACTGCTCCTCCGGATGAAGGGCAATGGCGAGGTTACCGGGAAGCGTCCAGATCGTCGTCGTCCAGATCAGGAAGAAAACTTTGGAGAGATCGAGATGACCGAGCTTTCCGAGATCATCCTGCATCGGGAACTTGACGTAGACGGTGGTACAGGGATCATCCTGATACTCAATCTCCGCTTCGGCAAGAGCCGTCTCATCCTTGGCACACCAGTAGACCGGCTTGAAGCCTTTATAGATGTGCCCGTTGCGGTACATTTTGCCGAAAATACGGACTTCATCCGCCTCAAAACCTTTGTTCATGGTTTTGTAGGGATGTTCCCAGTCCCCAATGACGCCGAGACGCTTGAACCCTTCCCGCTGGATGCCGATGTACTTTTCGGCATAGGCCTCACAGGCACTGCGGAATTCGGCAGTGCTCATGGCTTTGTGATTGAGCTTCTGCTCTTTGATGATGGCAGATTCAATCGGCATGCCGTGGTTGTCCCAGCCGGGGATATAGGGCGTCCAGTATCCGCGCATGGCGTAGGAACGGATGATAAAATCCTTCAGGGCTTTGTTGAGAGCGTGCCCCATATGGATGGCACCGTTGGAAAAGGGAGGGCCGTCATGCAGGGAATAGCGGGTGTGGCCTTCGTTCTTTTTCAAAAGCTCATGATAAACGTCAAGCTCTTCCCAGTGCTTGAGCATATCCGGTTCCCGCTTTGGCAGACCGGCACGCATGGGAAAATCTGTTTTGGGGAGATTGAGGGTTGCGTTGTAATCCTGTGACATAGATTGGGCTCCTTTTGATAATGAATGGGGCGCGCGCAAAGCGTGCCCCGGTACCTTTCAAGATGGGGGATCAGAGGGTAAAGGCCTGGGTGCTGTCAATCTCAGCGTCGGCAACATCCGGAAGATCGAGGTCAGAAGAGGCATCTTCATAGACCGGTTCCTCTGCAGCAGGGGCTTCTTCGGGCTCGGCAGCTTTGGAAACCGGCTGTGCAGGGAGCGTGGAGGCGCTGATGTTGTCAAGATTCCGGAGCTGGGCATTGCACATGGCGCGAACACCCTCAAAGAACTTGGCAGTGGCGGCTTCTGCAGCTGCAAGACGCTTCTCTTCAAATTCGGCACGGGCGGTGATGGAACCGACCGTCTCATCGGCCTTGCGCTCGGCATCCGCAATGACTCTGGAAGCCTTTTCACGGGCTTCGGTTTCAATCTCCTGCGCGAGCTTCTGGGCGGAGAGAATCGACTTGTTCAGAGCGGACTCGTTGTTGCGGTACTCCTCAATTTTATCCACAAGAACCTTCATCTTGCTTTTGAGGGTAGCGGTCTCTTTCTGGGAGTTGGTCAGCTCATCTGCGAGCTGCTCCAGAAATTCATCGACCTGAGCCATGTCATAGCCACCGAATTTGGATTTTTCAAACGTTTTTTCACGAATATCCTGTGCTGTAATCATAATTGGGCCACCTTTCCGATTTTTGAATGAATTTGAATGAAACGGTTCCGAAACGGGTTATTCCTGCGCCGTAAAGTCTCCGGTGGAGCTTTGGGCATCCAGCAGATCGACATTTTCCGGCGTAATAAAATAGGTTTTTGCAGAGACGGGGGTGATCTTTCCGTTCAGGGCGTAGGCAATGCCGGACATGAAATCCAGCAACCGGCGGGCGGTTTCGGAGGGAATCTCCTCCAGGGACATGATCAGGCTCCGGCCCTGCTCCAGAAAGCTGACCAGCTCTCCGGCTTCGTCGAAGCTTTTCGGATTGAAGCGGATGACGGACTGGTCGGAGGATACCCCTCCGCGGCTTCGGCCTGCCTTTGCCGGTTTGGCAGAAGCACGGGGCTCACTGTTCCGGCTGAAGAAACCGCCGGACCGGGGAGGCTTTGAGGGCTTTTTGGCAGGTTCTGGAGCTTCGTCCGGTTCCTCCGCAAAAGAATTTTCAAATGCAAGCTGCGCATCACTGACCGGTTCCGGATTCTGAGGTGCAAAAGCGCTGTCGGCGCCTTCAAAAAAATCATCCTCTTCTCCGTATGGCTGCGTAAGCTTTCTCAGATTGTCCATCAGACCCATAAGCATTGCTCCTCCATGACGGCGGGAAACCCGAAGGGTTATGGTTTTGCCGTGTAATTGCGGGGACCGAAAATCCCTGAGCCGACGCGGACGAGATTGCTGCCGTATTCCACGGCAATCTCGTAATCCCCGCTCATGCCCATGGACAAAAAGTCCATACTGCTATTATCGTATTTTTTTTCGCCATTGTCAATAAAAAGCTGCTGCATTTGCGCAAAATATGGGCGAATTTCATCGGAATTCCGGCAAACCGGAGGGATCGCCATGAGCCCGCGGACCTGAACACCCGGGAAATCCTCACAGGCATCCAGCGCAGAGGGGATCTCGGCCGGGGTGAAGCCGGACTTGGAAGCTTCGAGACCGATGTTGACTTCCAGGAGCACATCCTGGACAATGCCCCGGGAGACTGCCAGTCGGGAAAGCACCTGGAGCAGGGCAACGGAATCGACCCCGTGAATCAGCCGGGCAAGACCTATGACCTGTTTTGCCTTGTTTTTCTGCAGGTGCCCGATAAAATGCAGAGAAGCACCGGCGTAAGCGCCGAGGGCGTTTTTCTCCAGCATTTCCTGAACGCGGTTTTCGCCGAAAATGGTGATCCCGGCATCAAAAGCCTCCCGGATGCGGGCGACATCATTCATTTTGCTGGCGGCAAGAAGCGTAATCTCCGAGGGACTGCGCCCGGCGCGGGCGGCCGCGAGCGCGAGCTTTTCTTTGACAAGCGATACATTTTCTGAAATCGTCATGAGAGGAACTCCTTTGCAACGGAAAGAGCGGCTTCCGGGAGGGAAGGGACGGAAGGATCATCATGGAAGAGACGACAGGCATCGGCGCGCCGGTTGAACCAGGTGAGCTGCCGCTTGGCATAGCGGCGGCTGGCCTGCTTGATTTGGGCAATTGCCTCGTCAGCGGAAATCTGCCCCTGCAGACAGGCGGCGATTTCCTTGTAGCCGATGGCCTGCATGGAAGTTGCCGTGGAAGGGACGCCGGAGGCGAGCAGGGAGCGTACTTCCCCAAAAAGGCCCTGACGGACCATGTCATCCACACGGGAGTCAATTCTTTGATAGAGAAGCGCCCTGTCCCGAAAACCGGGGATGAGAAAGAGAGACTCATACCGGGGCGGGAGAGCACGGGTGGCGGCATCGTGGGCGGTGATCGTCTCCCCGGTGAGGAGATAGACCTCAATGGCGCGTACAATCCGCTTTTTATCCGCACTGTGGAGCAGGGCGGCACGCTCCGGGTCAAAAGAGCGGAGCTCTTCCAGCAAACCTTCGCCGCCGAGCGCGTCATACTTTGCATTCAGGGAGGCGCGAAGAGCCGGATCTTCAGAGCGGGGGCCGAAGCTGCGCCCGGACAGGAGGGAATCGATATACAGGCCGGTGCCGCCGACCAGAACGGGAACTTTTCCGCGGGAAAAAAGCTCTTCGCAGCAGCGGGCAGCTTCCTCCACATAGCGGGAGACGGAATACTCTTCCGCAGGGTCGGCCACATCCAGCATGTGATGGGGCACCCGGGCGAGCTCGGACGGGGTGGCTTTTGCCGTGCCGATGTCCATCCGGCGGTAAATCTGCATGGAATCGGCCGAGACAATCTCACCGCCCAGCGCCAGGGCGAGGGAAATGCCGAGGGAGGTTTTGCCGCTCGCCGTGGGGCCTGCGACCACCAGAACTTTTTTGCTGCTCATACAATCCGCTTGAAGAGTTTGTCCAGATCCTTACGGGTGAGGACGGAGGAGACGGGACGGCCATGGGGGCAGTAGAGCACGGCGCCGGAGAGCACGGCAGAGACGATCTTTTCCAGCTCGGGGCGCTGGGTGTCCCACCCGGCTTTAATGGCTGCCTTGCAGGCAACCGTGTGCAGGATTTCGTCATGGACGGAGGAGGGATCCGGCGTTTTGGAAGAGCGGAGCTTCTCGCAGATCTCCTCAATGGAGGAAGAAACGTCAGAAGCTGGCATCTCCGCCGGGACACCGCGGACGATGATCTCCTTTTCGCCGTAAGGCTCCAGCTCAAATCCGAGGTCGGAGAGGAGCGCTGCATTGCGCTCCAGAAGCTCCATATCCTCCAGCGAGAGGCGCACGATGGCGGGCATCAGCAGCATCTGGGAGGAGACGGAGCGGCCGGCAGCCTTGAGCCGGTCAAAAATCATGCGCTCATGGGCGGCATGCTTGTCAATCAGAATCAGCTCTCCGCGACTTTCCACGATAATATATGTCTTGAATGCCTCGCCCAGGATCCGGTGGTCGGGAACGGGAGAGGAGGGATCAGGGGACAGGGGACAGGGGACAGGCGTAGACGAGGGGGTAGGGGTTAGGGAGTAGGGAGTAGAGGGAGAAGCGAGGGGAGAGGTAGACGAGGAGTTAGGGGTTAGGGAGTAGGGGGTAGGAGAGGAAGAGGGGGTAGGATGCAGAGGGTAGGGTGTAGGAGTTAATTCGTAATTCGTAATTCGTAATTGAGAAGGTTCCGCTGCGGAGGGAGTGGTGCTTTCCGAATGCTGCTCGGAGTTATGGATCACGCTGTTATTGATTTGCTCGGAAGGAATAGATGGTGCGTGCGTTTGAGTTCCATTCAGGGCAATTCCTCCAGACTCCTTGCGGGAGAACACCTCATCCACTGCTACGCGGTCCCCCTTCCCCGTGAGGGGAAGGTTATCAGAATTTGTATTCAGCCTGTCTTCAGAGGCGAGGGCGAGACGCACTGCCTGATAGACAAAATCAAAAATGCGCTTTTCAGATCCAAAACGGATCTCCGTTTTGGCGGGATGGACATTCACATCCACGCTGCTGAAGGAGAGCGTGAGATAAAGAACACAGGAGGGATAGCGCCCTACCAGAAGGGTATTCCGGTAAGCCTGCTCCACAGCCGACTGCAGCAGGGTGGACTTGATAAAGCGGCCGTTGACAAAGAAAAACTGGTGGGCCCGGTTGCCCCGGCCTTCCGCAGGGGAAGAGACAAAGCCACTGAGGGAAAGACCGTCAGACGCGCTGGAACAGGAGAGCATGGAGGCAGCCTCCTCCCGGCCGAGCAGGGCATAGAGGCAGGAGTCCAGCTTTCCGTCTCCCGGAGAGAAGAACTCTTCCTTTCCGTCCCGCACAAAACGGACCGAGACATCCGGACGGCCGAGGGCACAACGCAGAGCCGCGGTGATGCAGGCGGAGGCCTCGGAGCGGTCGGACTTCAGAAATTTCAGACGGGCAGGGGTGTTGAAAAAGAGGTTGCGGCAGATCATGGTGGTGCCCTCCGGGCAGCCGCAGGGAATCATCTCTTCAATTTCTCCGGCATCCAGCAGAACGCGGGTGCCTTCCTCGGCACCCTTTTGACGCGTCAGCAGTTCCATGTGGGAAACCGAGGAGATGGCCGCGAGAGCTTCTCCGCGAAAGCCCATGGTGCTGATGTGCTCAAGACCGCTTTCGTCCGAAAGCTTGGAAGTGGCATGCCGGACAAAGGCGATGCCGGCATCTTCGGGAGCCATGCCGCAGCCGTCATCGGTGACGCGGATATACGTCGCCCCGCCGTCGCGAATTTCGCAAACGACATGACGTGCACCGGCGTCAAAGGAGTTTTCCAAAAGCTCCTTGACCACCGAAGCCGGGCGCTCCACCACCTCACCGGCCGCAATCAGATCGGCAACATGGGGAGAGAGAATATTGATAACGGACATGCTTTCACCTCCAATGAATCACAATATTATACGTTATTTCCGGGAAAAAAGCTACTGAAATCTTTTTCCTAAGGAAACGCTGATTTAATCCTGTGTTTACCCATTCTCTATAGTATTGTGCTATACTGTAAGCATC
>JAFUGY010000022.1 GCA_017469115.1 Oscillospiraceae bacterium | reverse complement strand
TTATACCAGATTTCAATGCGTTTGTCTCTTATATTCGAACACATTAAGCAATATATTCAGTTTTCAAGGTACTATATGCTCAAAAGAATATCTGCTGCGGTCGTACTTTCGTACAGATTACCCTTTTGACGCCCTAATCATGATAATCTAATAATCCGGCAGAGAGAATCTCAAACTGGAAAGCCCGTTTCAATTAGCTTGCTGGTCGGAATTCCTTGTAACTGGCTTTTTGGAAGTATTTACAATGTAAAATGTACGTTCACTTTCCGCATTGTCGACGGTGCAGGTTCAAATGCTGCTTTCGAAGAAAGCACTGCCCGAGAATGGATCGATCATCACTATAGGTTCTCTTTTGAAATAAAGGATTTGAAAGACCTTCATAAAAAGTTTTGGGAAGAGTACTTGAAAGACAATACAGGAAACAACAAAAACTCGATTACAGTCACCATAATTGGCTCAACAAACAGGTTTGGTGGACATATCTGTTATAGAAAAGAATACTCTGTAGATCATATTTTGATAGGAGAAGACAGTTATGGAGCTCTCGATAAAGAGAGAGAAAACTGTGATGCTATTCAAAGCGGGATAATCAAAGATTTTTTAAAGCAAGAAAAAGGTGACAGGAATCTTTGTAATGTGAAGGCCCTAAACTACTGGCTGGTCTTCAAGCAATATCGTGAATTTAGGGATAAAGCTACAGAAGAAAAAAGAATAAAAGATATGATAGAAAAAACCTATATTCGGTAATCAACGGGTATTCAACAAGCGGTCAGCAGATATGTTGGCCGCTTTTTTATGCCCATTTGTGCGGAGGAGGTGATTTTATGAAATCAAGAGCAGAGCAATTAGACGAGATGAACAAAACGATTCAAATCGCAACGGATCGCATCCGCTATTACAAACAACAGGACAAAATGCTTTAAAGCGAGATCAAGCGGCTGACACGGAATGAAAGAATACATCGTTTGAGTACGCGCGGCGGCATGATTGAAGCTTTCATGCAAGAGCCGGAGAAGCTATCAGACGATCAGGTGATGGAGCTGCTGGCTGTAGCGTTTCGACAGCCGGAAGTGTCCGGGTTTTGAAAAACATGCTGGAAGAAGCGAAAGCAAACCCCTTACCCGAAGGGTAAGGGCGCAATTATCCACCACGTCGCCGCAAACGCCATATCCCTCGCTTCCCCGTGGTAACGGGAAAGCTCGTCCATTCCGTTGCGGCTCCTTTTCCCCACAAAGTCATATCGACTTTGCGGGGACCCCTACCCGGTGTTTTGCGCTCTCCGAGGGCTCTTACAGGGGGCTCGATGGAGAAAAGGGTTTTCTCCATCCCAGGGGACGCTGCACTTCCCCTGCGCCGCTGCGCGGCTACCTTATTGCGCACATGACAGGAAACAGGACCAACACTTTTTCCATGCTGGTCCTGTTTCCTGCTAAACTGTCTTATGGGACTCGCCATTTCAGCCAGGTTCTTTTGTTGCCTTTTATGAAGGAATTATTCCTTTTCTGCGAGGAGCTTGAGAATCTGAACGGCGTTGGAGGCTGCGCCTTTGCGGATCTGATCACCGCAGCACCAGAGGGTAATGCCGTTTTCATCCGTGAGATCCTGACGGATTCTGCCGACCCACACGATATCCTGATCGGTGGTGTCCAGCGGAGTCGGGTAGCAGCGGCCTTCATAATCTTCGATGAGTTTTACACCGGGATAGGCAGCAACGGCTTTCTTTGCCTCTTCCACAGAAACTTTGTTTTCTGTATGAAGCGTTACAGCGATGGAATGGGAACGCATGACCGGCACACGAACACAGGTGCAGTTCACAAGCAGATCGGGAGCGTGCATGATACGTCTGCCCTCGTTCTGCATCTTCATCTCTTCTTTGGTATAGTCATTGCCATAGGGAGCATCGATAAACGGGATTACATTTAGGGCAATCTGGGTAGCAAACGTTTTTACAACCGGCTTTTCGCCTTTTGCGATGGCATCCATCTGCTCTTCCAGTTCCGCAAGACCTGCCTGCCCTGCACCGGAAACTGCCTGATAGGTGCAGGCGATCATTTTTTGGATGGGAGAAAGCTTTGCAATGCCTGCAACTGCCATGAGAGCAATGATGGTGCAGCAATTCGGATTTGCGATGATGCCGTGATGCTGAAATGCATCCGCACCGTTGATTTCGGGAACTACGAGAGGAACATCCGGTTCAAGACGGAAAGCGGAGCTGTTGTCGATATAGACGGCGCCGCTCTTTTTGATGGCAGGTGCAAACCGGCGGGACATCTCCCCTTCTACCGCGCCGAGGACGAAATCCATGCCATTGAAGCTGTCGTCCGTTGCTTCCTGAACCGGGATTTCCTTTCCGTTGAAGGAAACCATTTTGCCTGCGCTGCGGGCACTGCCCAGCGGCAGAAGCGTGTTGACGGGGATCTGATATTCCTGAAGAATTTTGAGCATTTCCTGCCCGACAGCGCCAGTGGCGCCGAGAACTGCAACATTCAGTGATTTCATGATATTCTCCTTTTCATTCAATAATATCTCTCTTTAGAGGTGCATTGCGACATGCTTTGTTTATCCGGCGAAGCCTTCATACAAAACACGGATTGCGGTTTCAAACTGGCTGTTTTCCACTCCGACAATGATGGCCAGCTCATCAGCGCCCTGGGCAATGGTGCGGATATTGATGTTATTGTCCCCCAGGGCTTTGAAAAGCTTACCGGAGATACCGGGGTGGGAGGACATTTTACGCCCGACCGAGGCCACCAGGGCTATATTGTCTTTGATGGCAATATCATCCGGGCGGCAGTTCTTTTTGATATCCGCTATGATATCGTAGAGCGCATCGCCCAGCGCAGCAGAGGACGCGACAAAGGCAAAGGAATCCAACCCGAGGGTAATGTGTTCCACAGGAACGTGATACTGGCTGAGAATTGCCAGAGCGCGGCTTAACGTGCTGCAGGTATCCATATTCCTTTTGGTGACGGTGAGGATATCAAAATTGCGGCGGCCGGTAATACCGGTAATGAAGCGGCCGTCTTCCATTTCCTCTTCTTCCACCGTGCTGACGATCAGGGTGCCCGGATCGTCCGGTGCATTGGTGTTGCGGATATTCAGAGGGATATCCGCTTCCATGCAGGGTTGCACGGAATCTTCATGCAGAACGGATGCGCCTGCATAAGCCAGCTCATGGAGCTCCTGGAATGTGATTTTGGAGATCGGTTTCGGATCTTTGACGATGCGCGGATCCGCCATCAGAATGCCGGAGACATCCGTCCAGTTTTCATATACATCGGCATGGGCAGCTGCTGCTGCAACAGCACCTGTGATATCACTCCCTCCTCGGGACATGACGCGGATTTTACCGGTCGGTAAGCTCCCGTAAAAACCGGGAATCAGAATTCTGCCGTATTTCTCCACAGC
>JAFUGY010000021.1 GCA_017469115.1 Oscillospiraceae bacterium | reverse complement strand
CGTAGCTGTTCTTTTTACAGCGCAGGAGGAAAATTTTATATAGCTCTTCGCCGTTATAGTCCGGAAAGCTGAAATATTTGTTAAAGCGGGATTCAAGCCCGGGGTTGGAATTCATAAAATCTTCCATCGGCCCGGTATAGCCGGCAACGATGACAATCAGGTCATCGCGATTGTCTTCCATCGCTTTGAGAATGGTCTCGATGGCTTCCTTGCCAAAGTCCTGCTCACCGCCGCCGGAGAGGGCGTACGCTTCATCGATGAAAAGCACACCGCCGAGAGCGGATTTGATGACTTCCTGCGTTTTGAGAGCCGTCTGCCCGACATAGCCTGCCACAAGACCGGAGCGGTCAACTTCGACAAGCTGTCCTTTGCTCAGCACCCCAATGGCGGCATACATGCCGGCAAGGAGCCTTGCAACCGTGGTTTTGCCCGTGCCGGGGTTCCCCGTGAAGACCAGATGAAGCGACATTGCCGTATTCGGCAGGCCGTTTTCTTCTCTCAGCTTGCGAACTTTCACAAGGTTGATGAGATTCTTGACATCTTTTTTCACTTCTTCCAGGCCGACGAGTTCTTCCATCTCAGCCATGAGCTCTTCGAGGCTCGGCTTCTCTTCCGGCTTTTCTTCGGTTACGGGGCTCTTTTCCGCATCTCCGCCGGAAGTAGCCGTCTGGGGCGGGTGCTTCTCCTTGAAGGATGGCTCGCTGGACGTCACATAGTCCATCGGGTTCATGGCTATTTTGGTGTTTTTCACACCGCTTGCATCACAAATGGCATTCAGTTTATCCTGGCACTCGGTGATATACTCCGCTTCCGAAAGGGTAACATCGTCATCCACGGCTGCGCAGTAAAGCAGCACATTGGTGATGACCCGCACCAGAGCACGTGAATTTTCCGTGCCGCGTTTGGCATCGCTCTCTGCGAGATTCCAGAAAAAGACCGGCGGGAGGAACATGTCATTTTCACAGACCGAGCTCGTCAGGCTCCAGAGCATCCAGGTAGGCTTCTTCTGCCCGCGGGAATAAATCTCATTGGCCATATCCACATGGTGCTGCGTGATCCCTCCCGATCTGCTCCAGAGAGAAAGGGCACAATTGGTCATAAAAGCATCCAGATCTTTTGCAAGAGCGGTGCTTCCTATTTTATAAAAAGCATCTGTATTGGCGACATAGATTTTATGGAATTCTTCAGGGCTTCGGTTCCACGTTGTAGGCATTGGTTTTTCCTCCGTCAAAAGTTCTCCGCCTATTATAATACAAATTCCTCCAGTTGCAAATAGGGTAAATTTGTGGTTTAATGTAGAAAAGTACTGAAAATGATCCGGAGGGTTTGCATATGCCACGATTTTTTATTGCAGGAACCAATATTCTCGGAGGCACTGCCATCATGAAAGGCCGGGATGCCGAGCATGTGCATGTTCTGCGCCTTCGCCCCGGCGATGATGTGATCCTTTGTGACACGGAGGGAAGCGACTATAAATGCCGGATCGTTAAAGCCACCAAAGAAGAGGTGGAAGCAGAGGTTGTGGAAGTTACTCCCTGCAAATCGGAACCGAAGCTGAAGGCGTCTGTCCTTTGCGGGTTGCCGAAAGGAAGCGACAAGACGGATTATATCATTCAGAAATCCGTGGAAGCGGGAGCATATGAAATTGGCTTCTTTTCCAGTGACCGCTGTGTGGCGAAACTGGATGAGGGCGGACGGAGCAAAAAGCTGGAACGCTGGAACCGAATTTCGGAAGAAGCCGCGAAGCAGTCAGGCCGCGGGATTATCCCGGAAGTGCGCTGGATCGGAGATTTTACGCAGTGCCTGAATGAAGCCATTCAGAAAGATCTCAGCCTTTTTATGTACGAAACCGGAGAACGGGAAAGCCTTGACGCTGCCATGCAGGGCTGCCGTGAAAAGAAAACTGCAGCCATTATCACCGGCCCGGAAGGAGGCTTTGCGCAGTTCGAAGCCGATCTTGCTAAAGTCATCGGCTGCCATATCTGCACCATGGGTGAGCGGATTCTCCGCTGTGAGACGGCGCCGATCGTCGCGCTTTCGGCACTGATGTTCGCTTCCGGGAATCTGGAATAAGCTTCCCGTCGTAATCTGTTCAAACCAATGGCTCGCGCGAGACACAGCTGCCCCTCGATTTCGGTGCCGTGCTGCGAGCGCGAGTTTAAAAGGGATTCGTTGCAATTACAAAACTGCCCGGGCCAGTGAAATGGCTCAGGCAGTTTTGTTGTTCGTATCAATCGTCGTTCCCGGTGCTCTGCAAACTGCTCGCGGGACAGCATTTCACCTCGAGGTTAGGGAAACGCTGAATAAATCGCCGCACGCATTCTGGCGGCAGATTTTCCGTCTGATTTTGTTTCAAAATCTTGAAATACACAAAGTATTCCTGCGATTTTTCACCTTCATCAGGCGAAAAATCTGCTCGCCATTCTGTGCACT
>JAFUGY010000020.1 GCA_017469115.1 Oscillospiraceae bacterium | reverse complement strand
CCAAAGGGCACGCGGGCTTCCAGCGAGTTCACGGAAATGCAGCGGTCAGCCCGGAGAACATCGTACATATAGATCTCATCGATGCGCTTTTTTGCTTCTCTCTGGAATGCTTCCGGAGAAGGGGCAAAGTCGGTATACTTATAACCGAACAGCTCGTCGCTGATTTCTCCCGTCATAAGCACGCGGATATCCGTCTGCTCATGGATGGCCTTGCAGCAGAGATACATCCCCATGCTGGCACGGATGGTTGTGATGTCGTATGTGCCGAGCATGGCGATTACCTCATCGAGGGAATCCAGCACCTGTTGACGCGTCATAAAAACCTCGGTATGTTCCGCGCCGATATAGGAAGCCGCGAGGCGGGCATATTTGAGGTCGATGGCGTCAACATCCATGCCGATGGCAAAGGTGCGGATGTGCCTTCCCAGCACCCGCGCCGCAATCGCGCAGACGAGGCTGGAATCCACCCCGCCGGAAAGCAGGAAACCGAGAGGCGCATCGGCATCGAGACGTTTGTCCACACCGAGGATCAGCTTTTCCCGGATGTTGCTGCAGATTTCATCCAGATCCCCGGAAATGTAAGAATCCACCGTGGTGAGATCGGCATACTGCACGAACTGGCCATCCGCATAATAGTGCCCGGGCGGGAAAGGAATAATCTCTTCGCAAAGGCCGACGAGGTTTTTCGCCTCACTGGCAAAGACGATGGAACCGTCTTTCAGGAACCCATAAAACAACGGGCGGATTCCGATCGGGTCGCGTGCTGCAATAAAGGACTGTTTGCTGCCGTCGTAAATGATCATGGCGAATTCGGCATCCAGTTTGGAAAACATCTCCAGCCCGTATTTGTGATAGAGGGGGAGAATGATTTCACAGTCGGAATCGCTGATGAAGGAATACTCCTTTGCCAGCTCCGCCTTTAAGGGGCGGAACAGATACAGCTCTCCGTTGCAGATACACCTGTCACCGCCCAGATGAAAGGGCTGCATGCCTTCTTCATGCAGGCCCATGATCGCAAGCCTGTGGAAGCAGAGCATGCCATCCCCGGCTTTTTCCATGCGGCTCATATCCGGGCCTCTGGATTTTGTCCGGTCAAAATAGGTTTTTATTTCTTCCTCACTGAGAGAGGCACATGAGGTAAACCCCATAATGGAACACATCGTCTTTTCCTCCTCGTTCCCTTTCCATGTTTTATACGCCGAAGAGCAGGTCTCCGTAAGTCGGGAAGGGCCAGTAGCTGCTCGCCGTCAAAGTTTCGGCTTCATCGCAGGCTGTGCGCAATTCCTTCATTTTGGGGAGAATAATGTCTCTGATATGGAGAGACTGGAAAGTCACATTCTCAAGGCTGTCAAGATCGGTGACTGCTCTTTCCAGCTCTTCGACAGCAGCATCCATGCAGTCAGACAGCGTGCCGAGGCGTTTGACAAGCCCGGTTTCATACCGGCAAGTGCTTCCGGCATCCACTGCCTTTTTGGCGGCAATGCCTTTTGCGGCATCGGTGCTGAACGCCATGACGGCAGGGAGAATTTCTCTCCGGGCCATATCTGCCATGGTGAGCGCTTCGATTCTGACGGTGCGCACGTAGTTTTCCAGCTGAATTTCATAGCGGGAGCGCAGCTCATTCTCCGTAAACACCTTTTGCCCGAGAAGCATGGCGATATTCTTTTCTTCCAGAAGCCTCTGGAGCGCATCCGGCGTTGTGCGCAGATTGAGCAGGCCGCGCTTTTCGGTTGCTTCTTTGATCCAGGCATCGTCATATCCGTTGCCGTTGAAAATGATTCGTTTATGGGCAATGATGGTTTCGCGGATCAGATCATGCAGGGCTTCATTGAAGTGCTCCGCCTTTTCCAGAACATCGGCAAACTGCATGAGAGCATCCGCAACGGCTGCATTGAGCATCATATTCGGGCAAGCGATGGAATCGCTGGAGCCCACCATGCGGAATTCAAATTTATTGCCGGTAAACGCGAAGGGAGAGGTGCGGTTTCTGTCGGTGGTATCGCGGGGGAACTTCGGCAGAACGTCGACCCCAAGCTTGATGGACTTTTTTTCAACACCGGCATAAGGCTCATCTTTCTCAATGGCATTGAGGACAGCCGTAAGCTCATCCCCGAGGAAAATGGAGATGACGGCAGGAGGCGCTTCGTTTGCGCCGAGACGATGGTCATTGCCGGCTGATGCCACACTCAGACGCAGAAGATCCTGATAATCATCCACAGCCTTGATGACTGCCATCAGGAAGAGAAGGAACTGGGCATTCTCATAGGGTGTTTCGCCGGGAGAAAGCAGGTTGACGCCCGTATCGGTTGCGATGGACCAGTTGTTGTGTTTTCCGCTGCCATTCACCCCTGCGAACGGCTTTTCATGCAGCAGGCAGACGAGGCCGTGCCTGCGGGCGACTTTTTTCATCACTTCCATGGTGAGCTGGTTTTTATCGGTAGCCACATTGCTGGTGGTGTAAATCACTGCGAGCTCATGCTGGGCCGGCGCCACTTCGTTATGCTCCGTTTTGGCATAGATCCCAAGCTTCCACAGCTCTTCGTTCAGCTCTTCCATAAAGGCCTGCACACGAGGTTTGATAGAGCCGAAATAATGGTCATCCAGCTCCTGCCCTTTCGGCGGTTTAGCCCCAAAAAGGGTTCTGCCGGTATAACGGAGATCCTTCCGCTTGAGGTACATCTCCCGGTCGATCAGGAAGTATTCCTGCTCAGGACCGACACTGGTTGTAACGCGCTTTACGCTGTCATTGCCGAAGAGCTTCAGGATGCGAAGGGCCTGACGGTTGATGGCCTCCATGCTGCGGAGAAGGGGCGTCTTTTTGTCAAGCGCTTCCCCGCCGTAGGAGCAAAATGCCGTAGGGATGCAAAGCGTATTCTCTTTGATAAAAGCATAGCTGGTTGGGTCCCAGGCTGTGTAGCCTCTTGCTTCAAAGGTTGCACGAAGCCCACCGGATGGGAAAGAAGAGGCGTCAGGCTCGCCTTGAATCAGTTCCTTTCCGGAAAACTCCATGATGGCACGCCCATCCGGAGCCGGATTGACAAAGCTGTCATGCTTTTCTGCGGTGATACCCGTCAGGGGCTGAAACCAGTGCGTAAAATGGGTAGCCCCGTTTTCCACTGCCCAGGAGCACATGGCAGAAGCCACAGCATTGGCAAGTTCCTGATTCAAAGGGGAACCTTTCTCTATTGTCTGACGAAGGGAGCGGTAAACCTCTCCGGGAAGCATGGAACGCATCACCTTGTCATCAAAAACCTTGCTTGCAAACAGTTCGGGAACGCACGTCATCGTTGCATCTCTCCTTTTCAACAAAAAAGGAGACAACGACGCCTTGAGGGAATTTCTCCCCCGAAAGACGCCGTTGTCTCTCAATGGCGCATATCATACGCCTTTTTGCGCTGACCGTCAACGCATGTTTTTTGTATGAAAACGATTTAAAAAAGAAACTTCCCGGCTCTCTGCCCCTCTTGCACACAACAATTTGTTACGGTAAAATAGCGCAAAAATCATCAAGGAGTGTGCCCGATGAACTATACCCCGGAAGAAGTCCTCCTCTATGTGAAAGAGGAGGATGTCAAATTTGTGAGGATGGCTTTTTGCGATGTCTTCGGCCGGCAGAAAAATGTTGCGATTATGGCCGATCAGCTGCCCCGGGCTTTTGAGCACGGCATTGCCATCGATGCCTCCGCCATTGACGGATTTCAGGGGGAGGTGCGCTCTGATCTGTTTTTGAGGCCGGATCCGTCGACACTGGTTGAATTGCCCTGGCGGCCACAGCACGGGCGCGTCAACATGATGTTCTGCGATATTGTCCATCCGGACGGAACCGCCTTTGAAGCAGACACAAGGCATCTTCTGCGCCGGGCGATTGACGCGGCCGGGAAGCTCGGCTACACCTTTTCCTTCGGCACGGAAATGGAGTTTTATCTGTTTAAAACAGATGAAGCCGGGAAGCGCACCATGGATCCGCTTGACGAGGCAGGATATATGGATATCGCCCCGGAGGACAAAGGGGAAAACGTACGCCGGGAGATCTGCCTCACGCTGGAACGCATGGGGATGCTGCCGGAAGCTTCTCACCACGAGAGCGGACCGGGACAAAATGAGATTGACTTCCGTTATGCAGATCCTCTGTCTGCAGCCGATCACGCGGTGCTCTTCCGCAGTGTGGTAAAAACGGTTGCCTCTCTCAACGGCCTGTGGGCTGACTTCTCCCCGCGCCCTCTCCCGGATCATGACGGCAGCGGGATGCATATCAACGTCTCGGCGAAAAAGGAAGGGAAGGAAGTTTCCCCTCTGGTGCTGATTCCCGGACTGATGGACAAAATCTGTGAGATGACGCTTTTTCTCAATCCGAGCGAAAATTCCTATGATCGCCTCGGCAAAGACAAAGCTCCGGCCTTTGCCACCTGGTCGGAGGAAAACCGTTCCCAGCTGATCCGCATTCCGGCATCGACCGGGCAATACCGCAGACTGGAGCTGCGGTCTCCCGATTCGACTGCAAACCCCTATCTTGCGTTTGCCCTGATTCTTTCTGCCTGCCTGTATGGGATTCAGGAAGCCCTGCCGCTGCCGCCAGCAGCTGATTTCAACACCTTCCAGGCTTCTTCGGAACTGCTGAGCCCTTATGCAAAGCTTCCGGTTGATCTTCCGGAAGCACAGGTTGTTGCCTCCCGAAGCGAATTCCTCCGGAAGCTGCTGCCAAAGGAAATTATTCAGGCGTACTGCTGCTGAGTGGACTCTTTTCATCCTACAGGATGGAGGGGAGAAAATGGTTTTTCAGGAAAACACTTACAGTGTTATGCT
>JAFUGY010000019.1 GCA_017469115.1 Oscillospiraceae bacterium | reverse complement strand
TGATCCAGATGTATCTGCTCCAGTATGCCCACATTTCTTCCGGAGGACTCTCCAGCACGTAGAAGCCGCCGGAATACATATCGCTGAAATGATACTTCGCCGCAAAGTCGGAGAAGTACCTATCGAACCGTTCTCCGGTATAAATGAATCCGGCGGAGGTCGAAAGCCCTGCACCTGCTCCGATGACGACAGCATCTGCCTCATCAAGTGCCTTGCGCAGCTTTACGATCCCGTCCGGGGTCTCTGTCTTTGGTAATCTTCTTCCAAACATTATGCGCACCTCCGGAGCCTCTCAGAATCCGTGATCCTTGACAGCTCCTTCATAAAATATCCATTCCCAGGGTAAAATCTGCTGTTTTTGGCCATTTTCGGCCGAATGGGATTCAATACATGAAACACCGGCGTATTGTAGCCCACGCCAATCTCCCAGTAGACAATCTTTTGCCCCTCGTGCTTCGATAGAAATTCATAGTAACGATTACTCGCCCGCTGCCAGCCGGTATCCTCCACAAAGGTATCGTCGGCGCGGAGGTTCATGGTCATCGGCCTCCCGCAACGGGGGCAGTGCGGCACAAGCTCCGACGGGACAGCCATCCGAATTGTTTTCCAGTCGGAGACTGTGAGCGTGCCATCTTCTTCTATCACAAACCCCTGTGCGAGAAGCATTTTCCGCACTGTCTCTTCGTTGTCATAGGTTTTGTGATGACAGGGACGGCTGCATTGCCAAAGGCCATAATCACCCTGAGTATAGAACATTCGTTGCTTGTCAAAACCCGCTCGTTGGAAGCAGTGATCTACATTGGTCGTCAAAACAAAATAGTCCTTCTCCCGGATCACGTTGAAAAGCTCGGTATAGAGCTCTGACGGGATTGGCGCATACCGGTTGATCCAGATGTGACGGCTCCACCACGCCCAGTATTCTTCCAGCGAATAGAACGGATAAAAACCGCCGGAGTACATATCCGCTATCCCGTATTTTTCAATAAAGTCTTTAAAGTACCGCTCAAATCGTTCCCCATCATAAAGATATCCTGCCGCCGCAGAAAGGCCTGAGCCTGCACCGAGAACTACGGCATCCGCTTCCTGCAGAGCGGTTTTAAGCCGCTGAATGCTCTTTTCTGTTGTTTCGGACTGTTTTTCTATTCTGAATTCTTTAAACATCTTGTTGTACTCGATTTATTTCAGTTTTTCTGCCGTTTTCACCGAACAGCTCCGGTAATTGTTGCCGCAATAAAAAGAGAATGTTTTTCTTTGAAATGATCTCCTTCTGATTGTTATAACAGTTTCGTGTAATCTCCGTGGTTACAGCGGAACTATACCACAGTTTTGTTGTAATGTCAATAGTTACAACGCATTTTTCTCCTTGATGTAATTCTTGACATTACATCCTGTTTTTGATAGAATCCCTTCGAATAAAAGGAGATAGACAATTATGCAGTTTTCTTCACGGCTCCCTATTGCCACGCATATTCTTCTGTGCATTGTCACATTTGACGGAAAAGAGAAACTGACCAGTGATTTTCTTGCAGGCAGCGTCAATGTTAATCCGGTAATCATCCGCAACACCCTGGGTAAACTGAAAACAGCAGGGCTTGTCAAGGTAGATGCAGGTATCGGCGGCGCTCATCTTGCGAAAGATCCGCAACAAATTACACTGCTGGATGTTTTTCGTGCTGTTGAAGAGGAAGATGACTTGTTTCACTTTCACGATAATCCAAATCCGGATTGTCCGGTCGGGTGCCATGTCCATGATGTCCTCGATGATAAGCTGGACGGTGTCAATGACGCCATGAAAGCACAACTTGCTTCTATTTGTCTGCAGACATTAATTGACGATTTGCAGCATAAAATTCAATCGGAAAAAGAATAAAACATCAACTTACTGTTGGAATTGAGACAGGCACAGAGCGGAAAGTACAAAATGCTATCCGCTCTGTGCCTGATTTTTATGACCGAAATTGTCCTAAAATGCTGAGGCTTTCTTTCGGAGTCCTCTTCAGGGTAGTCCGATCCACTGCGATGAGGCCAAAGGTCATGGAGAAGCCTTTCTGCCACTCGAAATTATCCATCAGGCTCCAATAGCAATAGCCCTTCACAGGAATTCCGTCCGCAAGGCAGTTCCCCACACCTTTGAGAGCACGCCGGATGAACTCTACCCGGCGGCTGTCATCGGAAACAGCCACTCCATTTTCGGTAACTATCAAATTGCCTTTGAAATCCTCATGAACCTTACGGATCACATGTTCCAACGCCTCGGGATAGAACTCATAGTCCATCTGCGTCAACTCAGCACCTTCCGGGGCAGGAAGCTGACCCTGAGGCCCATACTGTGTGCGGGTGTAATTCTGCACACCCAAGAAGTCATCGCCCTGAATATAAGGCAGATAGTGCCGGAATTCTTCTTCCCAGGCGGCCTCTGCAGCGTTTTCCCCGCCGGGCAGCGCCTGACAGTCGTGCATGGAGAGGGTGATGCCGACCTGAATGTTGGGGTAAAGCGCCTTGATGGCAGCCTTTGCCGCCTGATGGGCACGGAAAACCAGTGCATCTCCCTCCGGCGTACGGGAGGAAACGAAAATCTGCGGCTGCGGCGTACCAAAAATCTCGGCATTCTCTGCGGCGGCATACTTCATGTTTTCCATCATCTTCTCGAAGTTCATACCCACCTGAACCGTGCCCTCGGCACTTTTGGCGCTTTTCGCCGCCTGCTGTGCCATGAGCTGAAAACGTTTGGAGATGGTAGCCAGCTGCAGGCCCATATTTGCCTCATTGATGGTGCAGATATAGTGAAGTTCACTGCCCAGTTCTTTGGTGACATAGGCTGCATAGCGCCGGAAGTACTCCACGGTACTCTCTGCTTCCCAGCCCCCCTTACGGATGAGCCAGACAGGGCTTGTAAAGTGCATCAGGGTCACAATGGGCTCTACCTTGTTTGCTCGGCAGCAGGCAATTACCCGGCGATAGTGCTCAATCTCAGAGGCGTCAAACTGCCCTTCCTCCGGCTCAATGCGTGCCCACTCCACGGAGAAGCGGTAAGCATTCAGCCCGGCTTCTGCAAGAAGACGGATATCCTCTTCGTAACGGTTGTAATGATCACAGGCAATGCCGCTGGGCTCGGCAAAGCTGCTGTGGGGCAGAAGTTCCTGCGCCCAGTAATCACTGTGGATGTTGTTGCCTTCCACCTGATGGGCAGCCGTTGCCGCCCCAATGAAAAAATCTTTGGGAAATGCCATTTTTTCTTCTCCTCAGTTCAGTTTTACGCAGGTGCCTTCGGTGATTCTGTTTTCATTGAAAGCATCTACACGGACGTAATAGTCTCTGCCCTGAATCAGCGCACCGATCCGTTGTTCTCCTGCCTTGAAAATCATATCGCTGTGGTAAAGCTTTTTCGGGCTGCTCCCGAACAGGATGTTATACCCCAAGGTATTTTCCTGCTGTTCGATTTGCACCAGCATATCCAGGTCATTGGTGCGTTTCGCCGTAAAGCGCGGGACTTCTGGTCTCTCCCCTGCTCCAAGCCCAAAGATTCGCAGACCGGAGACGGCGGGATTCTGCCCGTAGGGAACGGCTATGCTGCTCAAGCGCAGATAGCGGGCGGTAAAGCCATCCTCCCGGACGATCAGATCATGGCTGAGATCGGTTTTGGCTTGCGTTTTATCTTCAATCACGAACCAGCTTTTCCCGTCAACAGAGCCCTCCAGCTTCCATTGCGTTACATGATCGGCTTCTTCAATATATCTCGCCTGAGAACCGGGGCGAATCTCACCGGGACAGGGAATGTCAAGCTTGTCGTCGGCAAAGTTTATTTGTACGGCATGCACATCAAAACCCTTCCCCAGATCCACACAGAGCCATTCGTCACGGCTGTCGGAAGCGGCACGCCACCAGGTCTGTACATTTTCTTCCAAAACCTTTTCCGGTTCATGACCGGAGACTGCAGAGGAAGCAGATGCTTTTTTGTGAACACTCAGCAGCATCCAGGATGGGTTACGCCAGGGATCATCCGGCTTTCCGGAAACAGGCATCGGCCAGTCCCCATAGCGCTGGTTGCAGAAGAGCTCGCCGTCTTCATCAAAGCCGGCAGGCCAAAGGCCGACCCGGCGCTCAAAATCGTGATTGACGGAGATACGCATGGTGGAGGTATGCCAGAAGTTGCCCTGACCGTCCTGCATGGTGGAACCGTGACCGGCACCGGGCAGAAATCCGCCGGGTTTGTAGGAATAGGGATTGTTTTCTGCGAGCGTAAAGGGCCCCAACGGGTGCTCGCTCACATAGACGCCGTCGGAATAGGTGTTGTACTGCGTGCCCGGTGCAGCATACTGCAGGTAATACCTGCCGTTGTGCTTATCCATCCAGGCACCTTCGATATAGGGTCTGTTGGAAAACATGCCACGGATCAAGGGCTTCACTTCTTCCGGCACCATGCTCTCGGGAATGCCCTGCGCTTCATGAAACGCACGATATTTGGCCTCCACTTCTTCCTCGGAGGCGGGAAAGGTGGTATTGTTCTCCCCAATCCGCTCATAGCCGATGGCATAGGGATTGCCGAAAACCAGCTCCTTTTTTTCACCGATGGGCTGCATGGTTTTGGGATCGAGCTCCACGCCGTAGATCGGCGTCTGATTAGAGCAGCCCCAATAGAAATACACCCGCCCGTCATCATCGGCAAAAAGATTGGGATCCCAATAGGGGAAGCTGCCCTCAATCTTTTCATATGGCCCGTTGAGAATATCTTTTGTGCGCCAGCGGTCGCAGGCATGCTCCCGGTTGGAAGCGCAGAAATACACCCAGTCCCCCAACACGCGCACATCGGGTGCATAATCATAAAGTGGCAGCGAATCCGGCAGGCGGTGGTTTTCCCAGCACACCAGATCATCAGATACCCACACACCCAGCGTCATGGACGCGAAGATATAATAGCGATCGTGAAAAAAGATCATGGACGGATCTGCCGCCTCACGGCAGATTTGCAACTGGCCGTGCCGGCGGGGATCCGCATTGAACTGGTAGCGGTAGTTGACATTCAGAGGATTACAGAAGTACTTCATAGTGATGGTTTCCTTCTTTCACTGCAAAGATTTCTCCGTTGGGCAGGATAATCGTTGCCGGAACGGGAACAGAGAAATCAAAAGTCAGAGTATTCCCGCGGTATTTCCAGGAGCTTTGAATCTCTCCTATCGGAGATTTCCATTTTGCCCGGGCAAAGCCCAGTTCCCGGCCGGGCTGCGGTTTGAGCACAAGCTTTCCGGCGCTGAGCCTGATGCCGCAGACGCCACTGAAAAGCCAGCCTGTAACGGCACCGTAGGAATAATGGTTCAGGGAATCATGCACCGTGCCGTCAGGGCGTACCCCGTCCCAGGTTTCCCAGATGGTAGTGGCGCCTTTTTTGACGGAGTACAGCCACCCCGGGCAATCCGGCTGCAAAAGCAATTGATACGCCGTGTCAGTATAGCCGTTTTCTGCCAGCACGCTGCAAAGATCGGGTGTGGACAGAAACCCGGTATTCAGATGATAGCCGTTTTTGATAACAAGATCATTCAGCTGCTTTGCCGCAGCAGGAATCTCTTCGCCCTCCAGCAGTCCAAAAGAGAGAGGCCGGACATACTCACACTGCCGATCGGACACGATTCTGCCATTCCTGGTGCAGGAGTGACGATATGCCTTTTTGACATTTTCTGCGAGTTCTGCAAAATGCTTTGCGTCTTCCGGCTTCTCCAGAATCTGAGCGATCTGCGCCAGCAAAGAAGCAGAGCGATAATAATAGGCGGTTGCCACCTCAGGTGCACCAAGCATCATGGTTTTCTTCATGGAGGCACCATTATCCACATCCGGCTGGCACCACTCACCGAAATGAAATCCCTCATCCACCAAATACTTGTGCCAGGGATTGAGGAGATTGTGCGGTCTTGTCTTTTGTGCCCGTTTTTCCGTAAAATCAAGCCAGCGGCACATCATATCATAGTTCTCTTCCAGAATGGATTTTTCTCCATATGCTTTGTACAAAGCCCAGGGCACCAGCACACAGGCATCGCCCCAGCCGGCAGAACCCTGGAGCATGTTGGAGATCATGCTGCCGCTGTTATTCACAGGCGCTATATTCTGGACAAGCCCGTCTTCTTTCTGCGCCAGGCGGCATTCACCCAGCCATTTGCGCAGAACAGGATAACAGTCCATCAGGTAAACGGCAGTGGGTGCAAAAACGCCTGCATCCCCGGTCCAGCCGGCACGCTCGCGGGTCGGACAATCGGTTGGGATGTCACAGAAGTTAGAACGCATACTCCAAAGACTGTTGAGGAAGAGACGGTTTACGTCCTGATTTCCGCACTCGAAAAAGCCGGTCTGCTCCATCTGAGAGTAAACGGCAACGGAGGTAAACTGTGCGTCTTTCAGATCAATGTCTGTTTCCACCTTTGCATAGCGAAATCCGAAAATGGTAAAGGACGGTTTATAGACGTTGAGGCCGTCTTTGCAGATGTATTCGATTTTCTGGGGAATCCCGTTTTTATTTCGGTCACCGGGATCAAAATTGAGCTGGGTGAAATTTCCGTTTTCATCCAGCGTTTCACCGTGCCAGAGGGTAATCTTCTGCCCGGCTTTTGCTGTCAGCCGGATTTCGGTATACCCTGCGAGATTCTGGCCGAAGTCTATCACTGTTTCTCCATTGGGAGTGGTGAATACTCTGCCCTGAAAACGCTCTCCTTCTGTGACAGGGACGCTCTCTGTCGGTGCAAGGTTTGCATAGCCAAAGGCACACACTTTGACTCCGTGCCAGCCACTGACATCTTCCATCCGGGCATCGTAGGTCTCTCCCTGCTGGAGATCGTTTTCCCGCACGGGGCCGCTTTGACTGGCTTCCCAGGCTTCATCGCTGCACAGAACCGGCTTTCCATCGGACTCCAGCTGACAGAGCAGGGCGAGATCTTCTCCGTAGTAGTTGCGCAGGCCGTCAATGCCGACGCTGCCACGATACCAGCCATCCCCAAGGGTGACGGTGAGCTCATTTTCTCCCTCTTTCAGAAGGTCGGAGACATCATAAGCCTGTACGGTGAGACGTTTTGTATAGTCACCCGTGCCGGGGGCCAGCACAAAGTTTCCCACCCGATGCCCGTTGAGCATCGCCTCATAGAGGCCATGACAGGTAAGATACAAAACAGCATTTTCCGTATGCTCCACAAGAAAACGGCGGCGAAAAATCGAGGCAGGCTGACGAACGTCCTTTTCATGCGACAATTCAGGGTTAATCCATTTGGCCTGCCATACAGACGGCATTTTATTTTGTATCATGCACATGTTAAAACCTCTTATGAAGCCATTGAGCGCTCAGCTCCAGGCTTTTGAGCGGGTCTTTGTCGATCCAGTTTTTGTGGCTCTCCAGCACAACGGCTTCGATCCCGTTTTCCAGAGCGATTTCCCGCAAACAGTCCAGATCCATATTGCCGGTGCCGAGCTCCATGCTGTCAGATTTCAGAATCGGCGTCATGGCAGGGCCGTGCTGACGGCTGCCCCGGTCAGTCACATGCCAGAGCTTCATGCGAGACCCCAACTTTTTCATCCATTGCCCGGCATCCGCCCCACCGTCGGTAAACCAGTAGCTGTCAAACTCAAACGCGACAGCCGCCGGGTCGGTTTCTCCCAGCAGGATCTCATAGGCACGCAGCCCGGTCCGAACCGGTAAGAGCTCCACATTATGGTTGTGATAAAGGAGGCCGATCCCCTGCGCCTTAAGCTGTTCCCCGGCTTTGTTTAACCGATCAGCCAATTGGCGCACCGAAGATTCATCGGAATAATCAAACCGGTACATCCCGGTAATGACAAGTTTGTCCGTTTCAAAACTCTTTGCTTCTTCGACTACTGCATCCGCTTCCCGCTCCAGAGAGCCGAGATCGGTGTGAAGGCTGATAACGGAAAGGTTGCTCTCTTCGAGGAGGTTGTGCCAATTCAGTTTTCCGCCGTTGCCGGTGGGCATGCCGGCGGCACGGGTCATCAGGCGCACCATCAAAGAGCTGGGGTGAATCATAAAACGATTGAGCTCAAGGCCGTCGTATCCGGCGGCCTTGATTCTTTTCAGGGTTTCTCGAGCCTGTGATTCGTTGGATGTCACAGTACCCAGCATAATTTGTTGTACGGCTTTTTTCATTTCTTGATTCCCTGCAGGATACGGTTAAGCTGCTTGATGCTTTCTTCATCAGCGCCTCCCTGCTTCAAAAGGCTCAGCATCGTCATACGACCCATCATCCGCTGCAGAGCGGGATTGTCCTTCACCGCGTCAGCCACATCCCCACGCTCGGAAGCGCCTTTTGCCATCATGGCATTCACAATTGCTCCCGCCTGCGGATTGGCGCGGATTTCACCCAACGTGTCGCTCACAGAGAAGCAGGTCGGGTCAATATCATCAGCATCAAACCAGTTGGTAACGGAAGCTGCAGCCTTGTTGAAAATATAGCTCTCATCCGGCTCAGAAACACGGCGAATACACATCACATCGCTGCATCCATCTGCTTCGGCACGAATGAGATGCTCACCCAACAACGGGATCCGGAACCGGAAGACGGTTTTGCCTGTTTGGGTGCCGATCAGTGTATCGTCCACATAGAGGTTAACTTCCGTCTGATTGGAGTAGACTTTGATCTCGGTTTCGGCTTCGCAGCGATTCTTGTAACGCTTGGAGCAGAGATGGACAAAGGGCTCCTTCCTGTTCCAGGCTGCTTTATAGAGATAGAACGCATCTTTGCGAAGGGTACGGTCGAACGTGACGAGGCCTTTCTGGTTTTCCCCGTGTTTGCCGCCTTCATCACGCCCATCGGCTGCAAAATCAAAAAGATTCCATACATGAGTTGCCCAGAGATAAGGGCGTGCCTCGATCATTCGGAGCATGTGCTCATGATACAGCGCCTGATACTCCTCGGTGTAATCCCCCTTTTCGGGGCGGCTGCTGTGAAATGCAGGATTGGCATCCGCACCATATTCAGAGAAACCGATGACCCGGTCAGGGTATCTGGCATGATATTCATCAAAGAATTCGTCCGTCTGCTCCAGCTCACCCAGATACCATCCGAAATAGAGATTGTAGCTGTTGATGTCCGGGATCTCCAGAATCGGACTGTCAATTTCCAACATGAAGACATCGGCCATGGTGGTGAGTCTGGTGGGATCCATCTGATGGCAGAGGTCATTTAAAAGGCGGTGATTTTCCAGGAGGTCTTCATTCACCGCGCTTGCGGCTGTAATTTCGTTGGAAAGCCCCCAGACGACAATACTGGGATGGTTATAGCACTGGGTGATGAGCTCGCGCATCTGGGAGAGAGTATTCTGCCGGCCATTCGGCATATGCATGGTAATATAAGGGATCTCCGCCCACACCACAATGCCGTTTTCATCACAGAGATCGTAAAATTCCTGCGCATGCTGATAATGAGCCAGCCGAAGTGTATTGGCTCCCAGTTCCCGGATGATCGCCATATCGGCTGCGTGGTCTTCGTAAGAAAGGGCGTTTCCTTTACCCTTGAGATCCTGGTGGCGGCTCACGCCCCGCAGCGGGTAGCTGCGACCGTTGAGGAAGAAGCCCTTTTCCGGATCGCAGGCAAAGACGCGGCAGCCGAAACGGGTGCTGATTTCGTCCCCGCTGGCCAATCTTGCGGTGGCGGTGTAGAGGTGAGGATCGTCTGTGCCGTCCCAGAGATGCACATTCTCGATCACAAACTCCGCACAGCGCTCCACAGTCTTGGTCTCGCCGTTGACGGTGATCTCCACAGACGGGGCATTGTGCCATGTTTCTACCGTAACAGTGGCAGACTTTTTTTCCAAATCAACCACCGGCGTGACCTTGATGCCGGGGGTGCCGTCTTTCAAAAGTTCAAAATGCTCCGCGGGAACAGAAATCAGATTGACGGCGCGATAGAGACCGCCGTAGAAGGTGAAGTCCGCTTTCTGGGGATAAACAGAATCGTTATCCTCATTGCTGACGGATATCGCGAGAATATTCTTCTCCGCCAACTCCTTTGTCAGATCTACGCGGAATGTGGAGTAACCGCCCTCATGGCGAGCAATCTTTTTGCCGTTGCAATAAACCTCGGCTGTCATGGCAGCGCCGTTGATCTCCAGAAACAGACATTCACCGGCAATCTCCTCTTTTGAAAGCTCACGGACGTACCAGCAGGTTCCGCGATGGTAATCGTTGCCGCCGTCCTGCCCGTCCAAAGCATTCCAGGTGTGAGGGAGTGTAACTGCCTCGCCCTGCGGAGCATTCTGCACGGCTGTTTCCACCGGAATGTCGGCCTTTAAAAACCTCCAGCCCTCTTTCAGTGCTGTTACATTACGCATGTTTCGGATCTCCTTCATGCAAAGCTTCCTCAAAAAGTTTTCCCTGTGCTGCAGCTTTTTTGTCTGCAATGCGCTTCTGCACCTGAACCATTTCAGGTCTGCCCAGCTTGCAGGAGCGCATAGCCAGCAACGTGCAGAGGAAGCCCAGAATTGCCAGCCCGTAGCGCAGGAACATGGTCATCCAGAATACGCCGGGAGTTGCCTCGTCGGTGGGCTGGGGCATGGTGGCGGTATAGCCGATGAGCGCCACACAGCCGGTAGCGATGGCAGCAGAGAAGGAAGAGACGATCTTATCTACCAAGCTGTAGGTGCCGGAAACCACAGCGGGGATGTATTTGCCGGAACGGTCCAACTCAAAGTCAATAATATCGGCCATAAACCCAGTATTGGCGGTGGTGACACCCATGGCAAAGCCGTTCACCGCGAAGGTCAGCACGATAAAGAGGATTTTGAAAAGCAGTGAAGTGGAAATTGCCGTTGTGCCGACAGTATTACGGGTGATGATGAAAAAGGCAATCATCGCAATGTTGGCAAGAATGCTGTAACGCGTCCAGGCGACGATAGACTCTTTGTTGCCGTGTTTGCCGGCATAGCGGGCACCAAGGATGGCGAAGAGGATGGAAGGCAGCATGCCGATCATACTCAAGGTTGTGGCCAACCCCATGTTGCCGATGAGAATGCCGTTGAGCATCGTGCTGACGATGGAGGCAGAAGAGGCCTGCTGGGCAATCTTGTCGGAAGAGGCAGAAATAATGTAGCTCTGCAGGGGCTTGTTGTGGCTCAGAACATCCATCATATCCTTGAGTTTGAGCCGCTCGGTCTTGCCGATGCCTTTGAAGTTCTCCGGCTTGTCATAGGCGGAAATGCCGATGCAAACGAGGACAACACCGACAAAGGACAGCCCGACGCAAAGCCATGTAGTAACATTCAAAAAGTTCTGGTTGAAACCGCCGCCCATGGCTGGCATGATTTTGGTATAAACGACGATGTTCAGCACCATTGGGGTGATATAGTTGAGAGCCGTCTGCCACACGCCGACGGTGGGGCGCTGTTTGGGATCGTTGGTCATGAGGGCGGGGAGGGTCTGGGCAGTCATATTGACCATCGTGTATCCGATGACATAGATCATATAAAACAGCAGAAACATCGGAATGCCGTGACCTTTGCTGGAGAAGAAATTGAACATACACAAAACGCCGGCACTCTGGATGACCCAACCCAGCAACATCAAGGGGCGAACCTTCCCGAAGGGCGTATTGACACGGTCATACACGAAGGCGAGCAGAGGGTCGGTAATTGCGTCAAAAATGCGGGTGAAGGTCAGCAGGCCGCCGACAATAAGCGTTGCAATGCCGTAACCGATACTGGCGGAATAGCTGGCAAGCCCGATCAGGAAATACATTGCCATGCCGTTGAAGGCGTTGAACGCCACCAAAATAATCTGCCACAGTTTTGCACGGCGATATGCTACGCCGTCGATCTCGCTCTGGGTCAATTTTTCCGTTGCCATCAGAAATTCCTCTTTTCTCATAAAATATCCGGGTTTCTTACCCTGCTCACATTTTACAAAAAAGACAGACTACCGTAAACTCAGAAACTCCGGAAAAATTACAAAAATTCAGGAACTTTTCTTGTGGTTTTTCCCTGTGCATGTTATACTGAAATCAGCAAGTTTTAGGGAGGCTGTTTTCTGTGGATTTGCAAAAGGTACAACAATTAATGACGCAGGCGGAACAGAATCTCATTCTTCTGCAGAGCCTGATTCCCAGAAGTGAAAAATTCTACGTCTGGAGTTACGACCGGGACGGATCCTTCGTCGCCACATCCTGCCCGGAAGAAGAGCGCATTATGCTGCAACAGGCGTTTCAAATTCTGGGCGGGACAGACCGGCTGCTTCAGTATGCGCAACATGCGGAAAATACCCATCCGCAGATTATCGGGTCTTCCATCGGAATGCAGTGGGCATTGAGTTATGAGTCAGAGCGCAACCGGAGCCTGATTTTTGTCATCGGGCCGGTATTCTATGCGGCGCCTACCGAACGGCAGCTTCGGGTTGCTCTGAGCCCCTATACCCACAGCCGGGAAAATGCCGCCTGGGCAGCGGAACTGATTCATTTGCTGCCAGCTCTGCCGGTGATGTCCTACGCGATTTTTACCCGGTACGTCATGATGGTTCACAATACGCTGACCGGCCAGCAGCTCGGACTGGATGCGCTGAATAGCACAAAGCCGGAAAGTGAGGAAACAACCGCCACTCCGACGGAAAACCGGGACCGGAATAAAGTATATCTCGCCGAGCGTGCCATGCTGCAGATGGTACGCAACGGGGACATCAACTATAACAACATCCTTCAGAACAGTATCCGCCTCAGCCCCGGTGTGCCTGTGCAGGGGCAGGATCCGCTGCGGCAAATGAAGACCAGCAACCTCGTGTTTATAACACTGGTAAGCAGGGCAGCTATAGAAGGCGGACTTTCTCCCGAAGTCGCCTATGCCGTGGGTGATTCCTACATTCAATCCACCGAAGACTGCCGGGATTCCGGCGAACTCTCCGAGCTGGCTCACGCTATGTACCATGATTTTATCTACCGCGTTCACCATCTGCGCACCAATCCGAATTATTCCCACGCCATTCAAAAATGCTGCGATTATATTGAACTGAGCCTGGACCGAAAAATCCGCACGGCAGATCTGGCCGCGCTGGTCGGTTACACCGAGTATTATCTGACGGAAAAATTCAAAAAAGAAACCGGACAATCCGTCAGCAGCTATATCCGCTATGCAAAAGTGGAACGGGCTAAGGTTCTGCTGGAAACAAGCGACCTGAGCATTAAGGACATCGCCGACCGGCTTGCCTTCAACACCGTCAACTACTTTATTCAGAGTTTTCGGGATACCACCGGCTATACCCCTGCGCAATACAGAAAGCGCTTTCAAAAGGGGTAATTGAAGGGTCAGGTGCGGTTTTCGTTCCCCCAGTCGCACAGCTTGTCGAGCACTGACATTAAAGATCTCCCCCGCTCGGTCAGCGTATACTCCACTTTCGGAGGAATCTGCGGGTAGACCGTGCGAACAATCAAATGGTCTGCCTCCAGTTCTTTCAGATTCTGGCTCAGGGTTTTATCGGCCACTTTTTTGAGATAGCGCTGCATCTCGTTGAAGCGGACCGGCTCATATTCCATGAGACAATAGAGAATCACCGGTTTATACTTGCCGGAAATCAGGGAGAGCGTGTAGCTGTAACCGGTTTCGCTGAAATCTGCCTCTTCAATGTGCTTCTTTTCCATTGCTTACCTCCCGGTAAGTACCTTACAAACATGTAGGTACTTGTTCTTTTTCTGCTGAAATGGTATCATATTTTTTGACCAAATACAACAATCGGCCTGCAGTTTTTTGCAGGCCAAGGACAGAAAGGATCGAACTGATATGAAAAAAGAGTTTGGCGTACAGCCGTTTTTGTTCCCCATGCCGACATACATGGTCGTCACTTACAATGAAGATGAGAGCGTAGACGCCATGGCGATGGCCTGGGGCGGAATCTGCGCGGAAAACATGGTTGCTCTCAACCTGGAAGAGGATCACAAAACGGTTACCAACCTGAAAGCCCGCGGAGCTTTCACACTTTCCGTGCCCGGAAGAGACACGCTGGCGGAATCCGATTTTCTGGGCATTGCCAGCGCCAACCAGATTCCGGAAAAGTTCTCCGTCACCGGGCTGCATGCAGAAAAGAGCACCCGGGTGGATGCCCCGATCATCACGGAATATCCGCTGACGCTGGAATGCAAAGTGGTTGAGATGCAGGATCAGCCTTACGGGCTGCGTGTGCTGGGCGAAATCGTCAACGTGCTGGCAGAAGAATCGGTTCTCGATGAAGAGGGAAAAATCGACTGCGGGAAGCTGAATACCTTCCTTTTTGACCAGATGCGCAGCGACTACTACGCCGTCGGCGAGGTGTGCGGAAAGGCATGGCACTCCGGCGCTCCTTTTGTCAAGAAAGCACGTAACGGCTGAGATTGATCAGCTCAGCCCCAGGAGCCAGCAATCCTGGGATTGATTCAAAAACCTGTTAAGTGCTTCCGCAAATGTTGGGGAGAGGCTACTGACTCTCCCGCGGTCTTTTATCAGCGGATCGATGCAGCGCTTTTTGGCAGCTATTTTTCTCCAGCCGTCTTCTTCTCCCGGTTTATCTGCAGTCAGGATCTTACGGAAAGAACAACAACGGCGCCAGAGGGCAGATGTCTGCTCGTCCGGGGAGAGGCGGGCAAGCACTTCCGGCTCGGTGGTATAAAGGTCGCTTTCTTCGATCACGTGACGGGTAACGGCAGTTTTCAACAGCTCGGAGAGCATCTGCATCATATAACGGTCTTCTTCCGAGACATAGATTTCGGAACATTGCAACGCCGCGAAGGCAAACGAGGCAGCGACGGATTCATCGGCAAAGGTGAGTTCGTCCTGCCCTTCTTCATTTTTACAGACAAGGAGATTTTGATAAAAGCGCAAAATCTCCTGTTCGGTACAGATGCCGTAATTGATGCTGTTGCCGAGGGTATACTCCAGGCGGTCAGCAGAGAGACGGGGAGAATCGTTATCGGCAATGGGATAGCGATGATAGTCACAGACATCCTCCGTTGCAAGGCCATATCGTTGCAGGAGTGCCTGCAGCTCCGGCGAAGAAGCGATGATTGCCTCCGTGCCCGCTTCCGTTGCCTCCTGTTTGAGGTAATCTCCGCGCATAAAATCCACCACATGGGCAAAGACAGGGGTTGCAACATCATGAAGGAGGCCTGCAAGAGCCTGCGCGGGACTATGCGTAAAATGCCAGACAATCAGGGCAACCCCGATGCTGTGATCATAACGGGAATAGGGCTGCAGGGAGCGGAAACGCGGAAAGGAAGAATACTCGCAGCCGCAGTTCATCCCGATGTTTTGAAGCCTTTGGAGCGGAGGCGTCTGCAGGCATTCCTGCAGGAAGGGCGGTATTTCTTTATGATAGATGAGATAGTGATTCATGTTCAAGCCAATCCTCTCTGTGAATGAATCAGACCCCGTTGAAGAAAAACTGCAGGCAGTCGTAAACGGCATTGTCCCAGACGCGTTCTTCATGCTGCGCTCCCATAATCTGAACAAAGCAACTGTTTTCCTCTGTAATTTTAGGGCTGAGACGGAGGAGCGAAGAGAAGCTCTCTTGCGTATCCTCGAGCATTCTGTCCTGATCTCCGGCAGACGTATAGAGGTAACGGATTTTCAGATTCTGAAACCCAAGATCTTCCCAGACAGCGTTCATCTCCGGGACATTGGCATAGAGTCCGGAAACTGCAGCAAACCAGGAAAACACATCAATATCATAGGTGAGAATGGCATTGCAGCAGAGCATCCCGCCATAGCTGGCACCGAGAAAGCCAAAATGATCACGCGCAGCACAGAGAGAGGAATAATCACTCCCGGAAGCATAGGTGCTGTATCGGTTCACAACGGCAGGGAGGATATCCCGAATGACCTCATACCGCATTTGCTGAACATCATTTTCAAAATTGCCGCCCATTTCCCGCGCTTCCTCACCGAGATAATAGGTAGGAGAGACCACAATGGCAGGATGACAGAGCTTCCGGTTGATCATATTGTCCAGCACGGTTGAAAACTTCTCCCAGGGACTGTCTCCCCAGGGATAGACATATCCGCGCTCTTTGAACCAATAGTGCTCGTCTCCGCCGGAACCGTGCAGCAGCAGGAGGACATTGTATTTCCGGTCTGCCGAATAGCCGTAAGGCAGATAGACTTCCATCTGCTTTCGGTACACGTTACCGTTTACGTCTTTCGTCTCATATTCCACGGTTTCGACGGTACCCTTTTCCTCACAGGCGTCCCAGAGAGATGGGTCAAAATAATCCGTTGTGAAGGTGAACGCCTTCCCGCAGGAACAGATGCCGCCGATATACTCATGGCACACCAACTGGCCGCAGACGGTGCAGCGCTGCGTCTCCGGATCGTGGGAGGGATGGGCACAGAGGGGAACGGGAAAGAGAACGGTCTGCTCCAATGACGGAACAGCCCCTTGATTTTTCAGAAGCCCCGGGAGGAGGAAAAGGGCAGAAACCACAAACAGGAGCAAAACCAGAAAAGGAAGGATTTTGATTTTCATGGATCCCCTTTCATGATGCGTTCAACAGTTTTTACCGGCCTCTACGAACAGGTTTTCAGATAGGCAGAGGGTGTGAGCCCGGTTTCTTTGAGGAAGCTTCTGCAGAAATAGGAGGAATCATAAAAGCCACACATCTGGGAAATCTCCCCGATTGAAAGCTGCAGAGCGTTTTTTTGCTGAAGAAGCTGCCTGGCATGGTTCATTCTGACGGTTCGGAGATACTGATTCGGAGTTGTGCCGGTGACCTGACAAAACCGCCTTCTGAGATGATCTTTACTGTATCCGGTTTCCAGGAGGGCATCCGTTACCGAAAACTCAGGATCGCTGTAGGATTCCGTGATGCGGTGAACAACTGCACTTACGACAGCATCCGCCGGCTCGTGCTGAGACCACTCCGCCACCAGCCGAAGGACCACATCGAACAAATCTTCGGTGATTTCGTCCTTCCCTTGATGAAGGAGCGTCCGTCCCAAGAGGATGGTAAAGAGATTTTCCATGGTATGACAACCGTCATCCACCAGCAGAAGCGGCTCTGTGAGGGAATAGGGCGTTTGCGGTGCCGAGCCGACACGACGGAGTGAATCCGTATGCAGATAGAGATCCCGAAAGCCCAGATCGGCATGTTTTCGGTGGGGTGTATGGGGCGGAACGACATGAATGGTGCCGGGAGAAAAGGGTATTTCATGACCGCCGATTTCAGCAATCCCTGTCCCCTCGACATTCATGATGATTTCATAGCAGTTATGATCATGCATTGCGTAATCCGTATAAACAACCGGGGAAGAACCGACATGCAGGAGAGCCATGGACTGTTCCCTCTTTTCTTTCTGATTTTCCGATCTGAATATAGCAGGACACCGCGTTTTTGTCCAGATTTTTGTCGTTCCTGTTCTAACATTCTTATCAATTGCGTATTATAATTAAAATACAATCAGAAAACGAAAGGGGCGTTTTTCTTATGGAAGGAACCATGCGACAGATGATTATGGCAGGGCCGAGAAAGAGCAAAATTATCGAGGTCCCGATCCCGCAATATAACGACAACGAAATGCTGGTCAAAGTGACGCTGACCGGCATGTGCCACTCTGAACTGTATCCCTGGATGACGGCTGCGGAAGGCGATGTTCTGGGGCATGAGTCAATCGGCGTGGTAGCAGAAATCGGCAAAAACGTAAAAGGCTTTCAGGTTGGGGATCGTGTCACCGGTCTCGGCGGCGGAGCCTATAAAGAATATATCGTTGTTTCTCCGGAAAAAATGGCTCACGTTCCGGACAGTTTGAAAGACGAAGATGCGATTTCCGAGCCTTTGGCCTGCCTGCTCTCGGCGGCTATGAAGCTCCCCGTGGAGACACTGGGCGATCCGGTTGCCGTGGTCGGATGCGGCTATATGGGGCTCGGCACCAGCTCTCTCTTCAAAGCCATGGGATACGGCGACATCATCGCCATTGACCACCATCCCGCTCGGCTGGAGCTGGCACGGAAGTTCGGCGCCACCGAAACCTACCTGCCGGAAGACCTCCCGGAAATGTATCTCTCCAACTTTGAGACCATCGGGAAAGCAGACCTGACCCGCAGCGGCGACAACGCCAATGTTTTTGCGCCCGGCATCCCCACCGTGATGGAGTTTACCGGTTCCGAAAGCGGGCTTCAGCTGGCAGGCGAGCTCGTCAAGGCGCACGGCAGGCTCGGCATCGGCGGATATCACAACGACGGGCCCCGCTCCATCGATTATAAACTCTGGAATTTTAAGGCTATTACCACCATCAACTGCCACGAGCGCCGCATCGATTACGAAGCCGGCCTTTGCAAACGCTGCATGGAACTGCTGGATAAGGGCATCTGGAAGTTCACCGGCGTGACGACGGTTTATGACACGGAAGATTTCGACCGGGTCAGCGAGCTGATGGAAAAGAAAGCGGACGGCTTTATCAAAGGCGCTTTCCGCCCATAATTGATCCGGTTTTTCAGAACAGGACAGGTTTCAGACCCCTGCCCTGTTCTTTTTTGCTGTTTTCACCAAACATGGGAAAATACTTGTTGCATTCTTAACGCTGCTGTTGTATGATGATTTTAGATATTGTAAAAGATAATCATTAAAATAATAGAAAATAAACATCATGTTTATTTAGGGAGGGCTTTCCGATGATCAATATTGACACGAGGGTGCAATATACGAAAAGCCGTTTTCACGATGCCATGACGGAGTTGCTGTGGCAGAAATCCATTGGCTTTATTACGATCAAGGAGCTTTGCGACACAGCCGGATTAAACCGCGGAACCTTCTATCTGCATTATTCGCAACCGCTGGATGTGCTGCAAGAGATGGAAAACGAACTGACGGAAGATGTGCTGGCAACTCTCATGACCGATCTATCGGGGATGAGCAGAAATTTAAGGGAACCGCTTTCGCTGCTGCTGGCAAACCGGCGTACCGCCGCCGCTGTCATCGGGCATAACGGAAACCCGGATTTTCTCAGCCGGGTACACAGCACGGTATATGAGAAACAACGCCACATGCTGCAACAACAGTTTCCGGATCGTTCCCCCCAGCAGATTGCGTATACTTTCAGCTATCTTTTTGCCGGCTGTACCGGCGTCGTAAAAGAATGGCTTGTGATGCCGGAACCAACTCCGGCAGAAGAAATGGAAAAACTGCTGTCTGACCTGACAGAGAGCGTTTTGAATACCTTGCAATAACAGGAGGAAGAAATGAAAAAGCAGAAAAGCCACATCTTCCGAGGGCTTGCCAGTCTTTTCCTCGCTCTGCTCGTTCTCTTCGGAGTCGTCTCCGGAGTGGCGAACGCATGGGCTGGAAAGGTCAATGAGCTGCTCGGCATCACAGACAACACCATGTCGCGCTCGGATGATCCGGCAGATTACCGTTTTCACTCGGACTATGCAAACGGGTCTGACCTGATTGCGGCAGAGATTGCCCTGAACACCCGTATCGAAGCGGAAGGCGCGGTTGCGCTCAAGGGCCAACCGGCCATCAACGGCAAGAAAGTTACGCTTTTCGGGATGAGGAGCGGAGCCAAAATGCAGTTCGGCGGCTCGATGGGTGAACTGGCAGACACTGCCAGCGCGGTAACCCTGGCAACCGCCCTGACGGAGAATGGGTTTGACGTCAACCCCGCCATGGTGCAGTTTATCAAGGACATGGAGAGCACCTACGCTCCCACCAAGTCCTCCGGCGGAAACATCATTTTTGACTATGAAGACCAAGGCTCCACCATCGGAGAAATTCCCGTGTCAGAATACAAAGCTGCCGATATCGGCGACTATACGGATGCAGCCATCGTAGTATTCGGCCGAGATGCGGGTGAATCCGCCTGCTTTTACCCCGGTTCCAACGGGATTAAAACACCGGAGGAATTTACCGATTCTCCCACAGGCAATATCTTCTCTCTGACGAATGACGAGCGGGGTCTTCTCAGCTTCGTCAAGCAGCAAGGCTTTGGAAAAATCGTTGTGCTGCTCAACTCCGGCACCTCCATGGAAATTGAGGAGCTGAAGACCGACAGCGCCGTTGACAGCATCCTGTGGATCGGAAACCCGGGCGTATACGGCACCTACGGCGTGGCAAAGCTGCTCTCCGGGGAGATTCTGCCTTCGGGCCATCTGCCGGACACCTGGGCGGTCAATTCCGCCAAAAGCCCGGCTGCACAGAACTTCGGTGTATATGCCTTTGCCAATTTTCCGGAGATTGAAACCACAACCAACAATGCACTGCGCTCCAGCTGGTATCTGGTTGAACTGGAGGGCATTTATACCGGTTACAAGTATTATGAGACGCGCTACTATGACACCGTGATGGAGCAGGGCAACGCCTCAAAGGCGCTTCACGGAGAAACGGCATTCGGCGGTAATACCTGGAACTATGACAACGAAGTCAGCTATACCTTTGGCTACGGCCTGGAAGGCAGCACCTTCTCCGAGGAAATCACGGGAGCAAAGATTGACTGGTCAGGCAAGGGCGACAGTACCGTGACGGTAAAGGTGAAGAATACCGGTTCCGCTGCCGCGAAGCACTCGGTTCAACTTTACGTCTCCGTCCCCTATACCGACTATGACCGGGAAACCGGGCTTGAGAAGAGCGCCATCCAGCTGATCGGGTACGCAAAGACCGGTGAAGCAAAAGAGAACAGCTTTGCAGACTATGTGCTCCTACAGCCCGGCGAATCGGAAGACGTAACCATCACGTTCAATGCACAGGACATTTATTCTTATGACGCAGGATATGTGCACGACGGTTATCAGGGTGCTTATGTGCTGGAAGCAGGCGACTATTATTTTGCAACCGGCAACGGGGCACATGAAGCCGTTCATGCTGTGCTGAACGAACAGCGGTCAGACACCTCCGCCGTACTGGCGACAACCGGCGCCTGCCGCACGGAAACCGTAAGCGACACATTGTATCTCACCGAAGCAAACGGCGTCACAATTCAGAACCGTATGGCTGATGCGGAGCTGGACACCTGGAACACCGGCACGAAAATTACCTATCTCAGCCGGAACGACTGGGCAGGAACCTTCCCTGTGAGTGTGGACAGCCTCACAGCAACCTCTGAAATGATCCCCTATCTGCGCAACGCCACCTATGATGCGGCTGCAGAGCTCGCACATTACGACGGGCCTACTGTTTTTACATACGGTGCTGACAACGGAATTAAAGCGGTTGACCTGATCGGGCTTTCGTATGACGATCCGAAATACGAGCTTGCCCTGCAGGAAATGACGCTGCAGGATCTGGCGAACCAGTATATCAGTTATCTGGAAGAAATGAAGAGCCTCGCCATGCCGAAAGAGAGCCCGGCAGACTCCCCGCTTGGTCTGATCGCAAAAATCGGCCAGCGCACGGCAGGCACCATTTTTGAAGTAGCCACTGACGATCCGGCCTTCGGGCACATGGTCAACGTCTATCCCGGCGGGCCGGTGATTGCAGCAACCTTCTCGCCGCTTCTCCAATCAGAAGAAGGCAGACTGATTGCCAACGATGCCCTGTGGGCAGGTTATAACGACTGGTATGGGCCCGGCATGAACCTGCACAGAACCCCCTACAACCTGCGAAACATCTGTTATTACTCGGAAGATCCTGTTCTAACCGGTATGGCGGGCACTTATGTACATACAGCAGCTTACCGGCTCGGACTCGTCACCGCCACCAAGCATTTTGCCTTCAATGATCAGGAGACGAACCGTGACGGCATTGCGGTATTCTTCCGGGAGCAGGCAGCGCGTGAAAATGAGCTGAGAGGCTTCCAGATTGCGATCCGCAATGATGCCATCAAGGGAATTATGAGCGCGTTCAACCGCGTCGGCTGCACGCATATTGCTGCGCACCGAGGCGTGATGAACGGCATTCTCCGCGGCGAGTGGGGCTGGAACGGTTACCTGATGACCGACTCCGTCAAGAGCGCTTCCTACTTCCTGCCACGGGAATGCATCATGGCAGGCAACGACCTGATGCTCGGCGGTTCCAACAACGGCTCTGTCTGGAACTGGTCGGCAGAAACGCTGCAGGGAGATCCCGTCCTCCAGAATGCCGTGCGGGAAAGTTATCACAGAAAGCTCTTTATGTTTGCAAACAGCTCCCTCCTCAATGGCATGACCAGCGATTCCGGTTCTTCCGGCGCAGTCGTCTGGTGGGTATTGGCACTGCGGATTATTATGGGATTGTCCTTCGTCGGTTTTGCAGTGTTTACAGCGCTCTCCCTTGTTTCGTATAAAAAGGAAAGGAGGCAGTGATCATGAATAATCAGAAAAAAGGGACCCTTCATCTCACATCCGGCATCATTACGCTGGTGCTGACCGTTTGTGCTCTTGCGCTTTTCCTCCTGAGCTTCACTACCAACTATTATATCTTCGGAGGGATGAACTCCGGGCTGATTCTGACGTTGATTCTTGGCGCAATTGGGTTCTGCATTCTTTCCATGGTGTTGACAAAGAAGCATCCGGATAACTTTTATCTGAGTTTTCTGCCCTTTGCCGTAATTGCCTGCCTCGCCGCGGCAGCCATGCTGCTGCTGGGAGACAGGGTTGAAGGAATCGGCAACTGCATTGTGACAGATTACGACTCCGGCCACGGCGGTGAGGAAGCGATTTATATGTCTCTCGCTTCCTGCCTGCTGATGCTGATTGCAATGGTATACAACATCGTCGGATCCTTCCGGCGTGATCACGGCACTGCCGTCGGGAAGGCTAAAACCATTGCCATGTCGGTCATTGCAGCTGCGTTGATCATCGCTGTCGGCATTGCAACCATTATGCTGACAGGCATCCTTGCCCTGAATGGCAGGACCGTTGTCCCTGACGGGCAGGGCGGCTACTCCGGGCAGCTCAAGGGAACCTACAAAGTTTCCTTTAACCAGAACAACGGCAATCTGGACAATCTGAAGGATTACCAATTCCTGTGTTCCGACTTCTCCGGGATTGCCCATTACGACAATCGCCTCTACTGCGATATGGCGCTCACCCTCGACGGCGCAGGAGCCTATAAGCTCTTCTCCGAGGTGTACTGCGTGGAAGCCGGAAAGCGCTGTGAAATCGGGGATGACACCGGCCTCGGCCAGGTGATCACCATGAATGCCGAAGGCACCTACGTAACCGGTGAAAACGGCATGGTTACCACAAGCACCCCAAGCCATGCAGTATTCGAGATGAAGATGGACACCTACTCCTCCCAGATGAAGGAAGCGGTCGGAATGAACGTGGACGGCAACACCGAAGACGGCGTTTATGACTCCAATGACAATCCCGCCGTGCTCGACTTTGTCCCTGAAACCACATGGACGCTTGCTGATGGCGCAATTGTAAAGTACGGCAAACCTGCGCTGAGCGGCACCTTTACCGTGAGCTTCAACGGGAATGCCGGAAATGTCGACACGGTTCAGGATTACGAGTTTATCCCCGCTACAACAAAGGGCCTCCTGAATGCAGACTCCAGGCTCTTCCTCGACTTCACCTTAACGCTTGACGGTGCGGGCGGATATGAGCTTCTTGCAGACTCTTACTGCATGGAAGCCGGAAAGCGCTGTGTGATCGGGGATGAAACCGGTCTCGGCCTTGTTCTTACAACCAAAGCCGAGGGCACCTACGTGGACAACGGCGACGGAACCGTCACGACTTCTCCCGCAACCCATGCCGTAGCGGAAATGACGACGGATACCTATTCCATGCAGATGAAAGGCCCGGCCAAGATGGCTGTGGGCGACCATGACGAGGACGGAACATATGATTCCGCTGAATATCCGGAAGTTCTGGAGTTTGTGCCGGAAACCATCTGGACACTTTCCGACGGGGCAATTGTAAGTTATTATGACCCGAATGCCGCTGCGGAAGAAGCTGAGGAAGAGCCTGCTGCCGAACCGACTGCAGAAGAGGCAGAACCCGCTTCCGAGCCTGAAGCGACCGGTGTTATGATCCCCTCAGATGATGAAGGCACGAAAATGACCTTCTTCCCGGGCGGCACGTATCGCTTTGACTTTGAAAGCTACAGCATTGCGGACGAGGGCACTTATACCTATGAAGGCGGAACCCTCACCCTCACCGATGTTAACGGCGTGCAGTACACTGCTGAGGGCGATCCTCTGCATCTGCACTACGGCTATTCCGGCGCTCCGGATCAGCTTACCGGCGATTACACCATCCCGGCAGATACCTTCAGCCTCTCTGCAGCAGAGGAAGCTGAAGCTCCTGCTGATGCGGAAGCGAGTGGTGAACCCATGAGCCTGACGGTTGTGAGTGACGACCGGGGCACCACGATATCCTTCCGTTCCGACGGAACTTATCGATTCTGGTTTGAAGCCTACAGCATTGAGGATCTGGGAACATGGCAGATTGCTGACGGTATTCTCTCGGTAACCGATGCCAACGGCGTGGAAACGCAGGCCGTGGGCACGCCCTATAAGCTGCACTACACCTATTCCAAGAGTGATCAGCTCACCGGTGACTATACCATTCCCGTAGGGATCTTCCCCTTCCCTGTCTCCGGCACCAGCATTCCCAGTGATGATTTTGGAACCGGGATAACCTTCTTCGAGGATGGCACCTACCTCTTCACCTTCGATTCCTACAGCATTCTGGATAAAGGAACCTGGAGCTTTGAAGAAGGCGTCCTCACCCTCACCGATGTCAACGGCGTACAGTATACCGCCGAGGGTGATCCTTTGCAGCTGCACTACGGCTACTCCGGAGCCCCCGATCAGCTCACCGGTGACTTCACCATCGCCCCAAGTCTTTTTGCATAACGGATCGACAATTGAAAAGCACGAAGCGCGGCTTTTCCGCCGCGCTTCTTTCAGAAAGGAATTCTTATGAATAAAATACGCGGAACCAATTTAGGCAACTGGCTCGTTCTGGAAAAATGGATGAAGCCGGATCTGTTCGCCTCCACGGAAACGGAAGATGAAACCTGGCTCAGCCGCAAAATGCCGGCGGAGGAATTTGCAGCACTGATCAAAGAACACCGCGACACCTATGTGACGGAAGAAGATTTCCGGTATCTTGCGGAGATTGGGTTGAACACCGTCCGCCTCCCTGTGCCTTATTTTACGTTTGGGGATCGGCCGCCTTTTGTGGAAGCCGTAAGCTGGATTGACAAAGCCTTTGACTGGGCTGAGAAGTATGGATTGAAGATTCTGCTGGATCTGCATACCGTCCCCTACAGTCAGAACGGCTACGACAACGGCGGGCTCACCGGCGTCTGCCACTGGTACAAACACCCCGAAGAAGTGGAGTTTGCTCTGACGGTGCTGGAACGGCTTGCGAAACGGTACGGAAAACGGGAAGGGCTTTTTGGCATTGAAGTACTCAATGAACCCATCAGCTGGATTGTTTATATCACAGCACCGAGCACCGGAAAAGCTGTTGACAAAGAAGAGGCCAAAGGCTCCGGCTATGTGCCGCTTCCGTTTTTGCGTGGATTTTATACGAACGCATACCATCGCCTGAGAGGAATCCTGCCGGAAGAAAAAACCATCGTCTTTCACGACGGCTTTCGCTGCACCGCCTGGAATTCGTTTTTCCATAATGCAGGCTTCCAGAACGTCGCTCTGGATACCCATCCCTACATTTTTGCCATGGAGAACTTTGTCCCCTTTGCAAAACCCTGGGCTTACAAACTTTATCTCGGCGGCGTGATGAGCCAAATCCGGAAGGCGCAGAAAGAAATCCCGGTGATCGTGGGTGAATGGTGCATCTCCAACAAATATGCGAACAATGTGCAGGCTGACAAAGAATTATGCAAAATGCGCTATCGTGAAATCGGAAAGATGCAGCTGGATGCCTGGCAGGAGACCGCCGGCTGGTTTTACTGGAACTATCAGCTTCTGCGGGATCGAAACGTACCAACTGACCTCCCCTGGAAGGAGAGCTGGGACTTCTCCCGCTGCATGAAAAACGGCTGGCTGACGAAGGAGATGCTGAAATGAATTTCTGGAGTCTTCCGATCTTAAACTCCAGGACGGATCAAAAAACCGTCACACTGCCGGAGATGATCTTCGGCTACTTTCTCGGCCCGCTACTGGTGCTGGCAATGACCAGCGTGGTGGCAACCTACTATCTCACGTTTTATCGCACCTATGACGATATCGTTGCCTCCGGCAAATTTCTGGTGCTGCTGCCGCTGATTTCGGTCATTCCCATGGCACTGGCGAACATCATCGTCGGCATCCTTCTGGGAAAAACACGCACCCGGCAGGGAAAGGCACGGCCGTTTATTCTCGTCGCCGGTCCACTGCTGCTGGTCTCCGGGATTGTAATGTTCATCATCCCCTACCTGTCAATGGGATTTCGCATGGCCTGGATGGCTATCACCTACAATCTCTTTGCCGCTCTCGCCAACCCGATCTACAGCAATGCCCATTATCTGATGGTTTCCCTTTCCACACGGGATCTGGATCAGCGCGGCAAGCTCTCGGTGGTGGCAAATATTCCCGCCGTTGCAGGAAACGGCCTGGTATCCAGTATTCTGATGCCGGCCATTCTCGGCTGGATCAAAGCGGGGGAAGCCCTCGGTGTTGGCTATCAGGTAGTGCAGAACCGCTGGCAGCTGGTGATGGGGCTCTTTGCAGTGGCAGCTTTCATCGGATGTACGCTGGAGTACTTTTTCACCCGCGAGCGCATCACGGAGGAAGACATCTCCGAAGACACCACTGAACCGCAGGGCGAAATCATCCCCACCGGGAAGCAGCTGAAAGCCGCTGTTTCCGACCGCTACTGGTGGATTATCATGATCTTCTACATGCTCTATCAGGCGGGCACGATGTTCAAGGGCGGCTATGTGTTCAACATCTTCTGCAACGACTTTTTCACAGAAGTCCATCTTTTCGGCAGAACCATGGGGCCGGAGACGGTACAATCGGTTCTGGCGCTTCTCTCCGGCATTCCGCTGGCCGCCGGCATGCTTTTTGCCTGGCCGGTAGCCAACAAGATCGGGAAACGGAATTTCATCATCGTCGGGTGTGTGGTTTCGATTCTGGGCAGCATCGTCTGTCTGAGCAATCCCTCCAACTTTACGGTGATGCTGATCGGCCAGACGCTCAAAGGGTTCTCTTCCATCCCGGGTGCCTATATCATGATGGCACTTTTTGCCGACGTGCTGGATCATCTGGAGGCAAAAAACGGTTTCCGCGTGGACGGCATTTCCATGAGCGTATACAGCACAATTTTGACCGTGATCAATGGACTGGCTGTGGCCTTTTTCAACCTGTTTTATGACGGCGGTCGCTTTGCCCACACTGCAGTATCCGCTTTCTTCTTCCTCGGTTTTGAAATCATTGCCCACGGCATTCTGATTGTTGTGCTTCTCTTCCTCACGGTGGAAAAACACATCCAAGAGGAGCAGGCACTGATTGCGGAAAGAAAAGCAAAAAGCTGACCTAAAGAACCGGAACGCCTAAACTGACAACTTCATGGCTGACAGGAAAAGCAGGAGTCTGCAAGCTTGATGCTCACAGATTCCTGCTCTTTTTATGTATAGCATAGAACAAAACGTCTTTTACTCTTTCGGATGCAGCTCCAAAACATCCGTAATTGCCGGAACCAGCACCTGTTTTCCGGAAATGCCGGTTCTTGTTTCTAAAGGGGCAAGATCTTCACTCCACATACCCGAGTTCTATGTAGAGCTGGTAATATTCATCATACAGCCCGCAGCAGGCGTCCATCCCCAGGTTGGGACTGAAAGCTTTTTGCAGAACCACTGTCCAGGATCCGTATTTTTCAAACAGCTCATCCGGCGTCGGTCCCTCTTCATGGCCATAGGTTTTCAGGTTGCTTTCTTTGAGTGTAGCAAGCCCCTCCGGGTCATCCTGGTAGGATTCCATGCGCAGCCGGTTTCGCTCCTCTGAGACAGCCCTCGCCATCTCTTCGATCGATGCACCTTCGTCCCTCATCCGGTAAAGGATGTCCGTCATGGAATCCATCGATTCGTGGTAGGCTCTCCGTTCTTCCTGCGCCTGTGCCACGAGTTCCGGATCCGTCCAGTCATATTCTGCGTAAGCACCAAGCCGCTTTGATTCGGGATTCGGGGAAAACCCGTACACCGCATCCGGATTTTCCACAATGTCCTCCATCGCCTCGGGAATCTCCCGGGGATCGTGGTCATAGGAAAACACGGTGCTCTCTGAGGTCTCGTCATCCGACTCGGACTGGGACACCTGAGCCGGCTGTTCTGCGCTGAAGGCCGCCAGCGTAAAGAACAGGCAGA
>JAFUGY010000018.1 GCA_017469115.1 Oscillospiraceae bacterium | reverse complement strand
TACCACAGAAACGTACAAAATGAAAAGAGAAATTCTCACATATTGTGGGAAGATATCATCAGCCCTGCGTAAACCGGAACAAAAGTTTTTTGCGGATATGCTGTACGGTGTTCTTGCATCTGGAAGCTGCCTTTTAAGCGAGATATCTCAGGTACTGCATGAAAGCACAAAGAAGATCAACACAGTAGACAGACTGTCTCGACACTTGGCAAAGGGAATCCCGCAGGAAGCAGAACTGGCATACCTGCGTTTAATCCGCAAAATGGTTCCTTCCAAACCGGTTGTATACATTGACGACAGCGATGTTGTGAAGCCGGAAGGGTATCATTTTGAAGCTCTTGGTATCGTTCGAGACGGATCAGCAAGCAGCGAGAACAAGAACGTCTACGAAAAAGGATATCATATTACAGAAGCCTGTGTGATGACCAGCAGTCATCAACCAATCAGCCTGTTTTCAAGAATCCACTCATCAAATGAGAAAAACTTTACCTCTGTTAACAATATTACTTTTGCTGCCATAGACAGAGCAGTCGCCCTATTTAAAAACTGTACGTTCTCTATGGACAGAGGTTATGATGACAACAAAATCTTTCTCAAACTGTTGGATGAAGGACAGGACTTCGTAATCAGAATCAAGAAAAACCGCAAACTATTTTACCAGAACAGATGGTTTCCAGCCTCGGAACTGTGCGCAAGACGGAAAGGTAAGATCAAGATGAACGTGCGCTATCATGGTATAGACCATGAAGCATATTTATCTCATGTAAAAGTGAAGCTCACCGCTTCAAAGCGGGAGGTGAACCTTGTTCTGGTTTATGGGATCTCAAACAGTCCCATGATGCTTGTCACCAACAAGTCCATTCTTTCAAAGGAAGACGTTATGGAAGTTGCCAAAGTGTATTTTCACCGCTGGAGAATTGAAGAGCATTTCCGTGCCAAAAAGCAGATATTCCAGTTTGAAAACTTCCGTGTTAGATCTCTTGTTGCAATCAATGCCCTGAATTTCTTCCTTACACTCGCCATGACTTTTCTTGCCCGTATGAGCTGTAAAAATACAACTTCCCTATACAGGTCTATCCTGGACGCTTCACGCCCGATCAAGAATAAAGTTTTCTTCTTTCATTACCGGATTCAACTTGGCATTCAGGCTCTCCTGTCCTATGCCAGAACCGGTGTAAGAGATTGGTTTAAACCATCTCAAATAAACAGAGATCAATATCGGCTCAGACTTTCCTCTTGAATCATTTGCCCAGAGCTCTACAGGTTCCTCCTCTCGCTGGGAAGAGCCAATTTCGTTATACCATTTTTGCTTTATTTGCCATGTTCTCCTCGCTTTTTCACTTCGTTGCACTATTTCATCCGTTTTCTGTGGTACTACTTTCTGGTTCCTGACTTCATCTGCGGAAACTCAAGCTATCGAATTGGACAGGGGATTCTCTGTCCTGGATCAAGGGTCGGTTCTCCCGGTTCGATCCGCTGGAAGCGGATGAATTCATCCCGCACTGCCCTGCCTGCGGGGACAGCAAATTCATCATGCCGGAGGAAAACATCACCGTAACGGCGAGACGACAGGTTAACGCAGATTCCTGGTAAACAGCGCGCGGATGGCGTTGAGCACCGCGAGCACCATCACCCCGACGTCGGCAAAAATTGCAAGCCACATGTTTGCAATGCCGAACGCCCCGAGCACCAGGCAGAGCAGTTTGACGCCGATGGCAAACCAGATGTTTTCGTAAACGATGCGCATGCACTTTTTCGCAATGCGGATGGCAAGAGCAATTTTGTTCGGGTCGTCATCCATGAGGACGATATCTGCCGCTTCAATGGCTGCATCCGAGCCCATGGCGCCCATCGCTATGCCGACATCTGCGCGGGAGAGAACAGGCGCGTCGTTGATGCCGTCGCCGACGAAAGCGAGCACACTTTTCTCTTCTTTTTCCTGCAACAGGCGCTCTACAGCGGCAACCTTATCTGCAGGGAGAAGCTCTGCATGTACCTCGTCAATGCCAAGCTCCTGTGCGACGGCGGATGCAACAGCTGCGGCATCGCCTGTGAGCATAATGGTTTTGGATACGCCGATGTGGTGCAGGGCGTCAATCGCCTCTTTGGCTGTGGGCTTGACGATATCGGAGATCACAATATGCCCGGCATAGGTGCCGCCGATTGCCACATGCACAATCGTGCCGACATGATGGCAGTCAATATACGGGATGTTGAGGCTTTTCATCAGCTTGCTGTTGCCGACGGCCACTTCTTTTCCGTCAATCAGGGCTGTAATGCCGTTCCCGCCGATCTCTTTCACATCGCTGACGCGCTCCCGGTCCAGATGCCGGGAAGCGGGGAGAGGGATCTTTGGGTTTCCTTCGCTGTCGCGAACTCCTTCTTCATACGCGGTGCGGATGCTTTTGGCAATCGGATGCGAGGAGAAAAGTTCGGCGAGAGCTGCTACTTCCAGCAGCTTTTCATCGTTCAGAGGGCTGTGGTGAATGGCCTGTACTTCAAAAACGCCTCTGGTCATGGTGCCCGTCTTGTCAAAAGCCACCGCTTTCGTGGAAGAGAGGGCTTCCAGATAGTTGGAGCCTTTGACCAGAACGCCCTCTCTGCTGGCGCCGCCGATTCCCGCGAAAAAGCTGAGCGGAATGCTGACGACGAGGGCGCAGGGGCAGCTGATGACGAGGAAGGTCAAAGCCCGGTAGATCCAGCTCGCCCATTGAGGGCCTCGACCCAGAAGAAGCAGCACAACAGGCGGGAGAATCGCCAGAGCCAGTGCGCTGTAGCAGACGGCCGGAGTGTAGATGCGGGCAAACCGGGAGATAAAGTTCTCTGAGCGGGATTTCTTGGAAGTGGCATTTTCCACCAGGTCCAGGATTTTGGAAACCGTGGATTCACCGAATTCCTTTGTTGTGCGTATTTTCAGCACACCGCTGAGATTGATGCATCCGCTGATCACTTCATCTTCCTCCCGAACTTCCCGGGGGATGCTCTCACCGGTCAATGCGCTGGTATCCAGGGTGCTGAGCCCTTCAACGACAACGCCGTCAATTGGGATTTTTTCTCCCGGCTGCACCACGATTACCGTCCCGACGGATACTTCGTCCGGATCCGTTTTGACCAGCTCACCGTCCAGCTCAATGTTGGCATAGTCAGGCCGGATATCCATCAGGGCACTGATGTTTTTCCTGCTTTTCCCGATGGCATAACTCTGGAAAAGCTCCCCGATCTGATAGAACAGCATCACGGCAATGGCCTCGGTATAATCGCCGTTTTTCTGAATCAGCGCAATGGCAATGGCACCGATGGTTGCAATTGCCATTAAAAAGTTCTCGTCGAATACCTGGCGTTTGCAGATCCCTTTCCAGGCCTTTCGGAGAATATCATATCCGACCGTCAGGTAGGGAATGAGATACAGCAGAAACCAGACCGGTTCATGGATGCGATCCTGCAGGGCATCATAGGTGAAATGAAGAACAATCATCAGCACTGCGGAAATGAGAATTCGGATCAGCATTTTCTTTTGCTTTTTATTCACGGCAATCACAGCCTTTCTTGAACAATTGAACAAACGTTCATAAGTTATGAAAACATTATAAAGATCCTGCTGCAGTTTGTCAAGTGCTTTTCTCAAAATTGCTGCAGGATCTTTTTCCTCTGAAAGCGAAAGGATAAGGGGGAATCATGCACAAGCATATGGTCCGTAACAATCAGGCACCGGCAAAGCCTTTCGGCGCTTTCTCACCGTGGCCGTGCGCTGCAATCCAGCGGAAGAAGAGCACGGCGGCAGTCACGCAGCAGATAAAGTCGGCCAAAGGCGTTGCCCAGACGATTCCGTATACCCGATAAAGGCTGTGCAGCAGGAACATCAGAGGGATGTCAAGAAATCCTTTTCTGAGCAGGGCAAGAATCAGAGATTTTACGCCTTGCCCGGTCGCCTGGAAAAAGGAGATCACTGTGTATGCAAACGCCGAGAATGGGGCTCCGATACAGAAAATTTTCAGAAAAGCCACCCCAAACCGGTGGGAAGCTGCATCCGGGCGGATGAAAATGCCAATGAGGTGCCCGGCAAACAGAAGGCAGATTATCATGCAGAGCAGAGAGAGCCCGACGGAAATTGCTCCCGAGCAGGTAACAATTTTGCGCATTCGTCTCCGGTTGCCGGAGGAGTAATTGTATCCGATCAAGGGCAAAACGCCCTGAGCCATTCCGCGGACGATACAATGAGCCAGCATGTTGACCTTCTTGGCAACCCCGACGCCGGCCTGCGCAGCCGTCCCCGCACTGACCATGAGTTTTTCCAGCACAGCATAGGAGATGTTTTCGCAAAGCGTCATCAGACATGCCGGAATACCGACGAAAAACACAGCCTTCGGGATACCGTCACCGAGCATTTTCAGATTCGGGATCAGACCCATGACGATTTCCTTTTTCCGGATGCGGAGCAGGACAGCATAGTAGGCCAGAGCCACATAATTGGAAAGTGCCGTTGCGATGGCAGCCCCGAGGGCTTCGTTGCCCGGCTTGAGGAGGACAAACATAAACAGCGGATCCAGACAAATGTTCAGAAGCCCGCCGATTGCAATGCCGATGCTTGCCTGCACGGAATACCCCTCCGAACGCAGCAGATGAGCCATCAGGGTGCTCAATGCAGCCCCGAGCCCGCCGAATACAACTGCCACCTTCAGATAAGCACAGGCGTTTTCGTGCACGATCGGTGCGCTCCCGCCGAGCAGATTCACAAACTGAGGGAGGAAGGCCAGAGCGCCGAGACAGTAGAGCACCGTCACAACAATACAACCCCAGAGAGAGAAAGCGGAAACCTGTTTCGCTTTCTCTTTTAAGCGGGAACCGAGCGCGCGTGAAATAACGCTCGCTCCTCCGACGCCGAAAAGATTGGATATTGCCGAGAGGAACATAAAGGCAGGCATGCACACGGTAACAGCCGTAATCATTTCATCGCTGTTGGAAAAGCTGACAAAAAGAGTGTCGGCGATGTTGTAAATGACAAGAATCACCTGCCCGATCATGGAAGGAATTGCCAAAACCAGAACGGCGTTGAGAACGGGAGCATTTTCAAATAGCTCTCTTCTGCTTTTCAACTTCTCTCACCCCCCTAAAAACAAATCAGCCGTTGAAGGGACGCTTCAACAGGCTTTGTTCCATCACTTTTTTCTTGCAGTTTGTGAAATAATATATTATAATGTAACCAATTTTTCTGATAATGTCAAATTATAATTTTTACTGAGAATATAATAATACATTATAAGGAGCCAACTATGGTTGATCAGAAGCTGTATTCCCTGCTGAAGGTTTATGAGAGTGGAAGCTTCAGCATAGCAGCCAGACAACTCTCCATCACACAGCCTGCCGTAAGCCAGCACATCAGGGCGTTGGAGCAGGAATTGAACGTGCGGATTTTTGAGAGAGGAAACGGCAAACTGTATGTGACGAAGCAGGGGGAGAAGGTGATTCGCTGTGCACAGAAGATCGTCGGTCTCACGCGCCAGTTGGAGCAGGAGCTGAGTGACGGGCGGGATATGATAGATCATTTAACCGTTGGGGTTACGCATACTGCCGAAAGCAATCCGATTGCGGAAGCACTGGCGAGATATTGTGATGTGAACAGCTCTATCAGCATAAAAATTATTACTATGCCGATAAACAATCTTTATAAAATGCTGAAGACTTATGAAATTGATATCGCCATTGTGGAAGATCGGATCAAAGATCCTGCCCTGAAATTTCTCCCTGTTGATACCGACTATCTTGTTCTTGCGGTTTCCATGGAACATCCCTTTGCAAAAAGGAGTATGATCACACTGGAGGAGCTGAAGCAGGAGCGCCTGATTCTGCGCCTCCCCAATTCCGGAACAAGAAATCTGTTTGTTGCGCATCTGGAGAGCAACCACATGAGCATTTCCGATTTTAATGTGATTCTGGAGCTGGATAACGTTGCCACCATCAAAGATCTGGTGAGGAGAAATTTCGGCGTTTCCATTCTGCCGAAAAGTGCGTGCCTGGATGAGGTGAAGCAAAAAACAATGGCGCTGCTTCCGATTGAGAATCTCAGTATGATGCGGGAAATCAACATTGCCTATCAGAGTGATTTTTCGCAAACAGACATTTTGCGGGGCGTGATCGACGCCTACAATGAAACGCTGCAGGCTTACAGATAATAAAACAAGAGCGGTTTTGCATGTCACGGCTGACACACAGAACCGCTCTTCTGTTTTTACATGTTTTTAATCTGGTTTTGAATCAGCAGGCCGACCGTGTCTGCCAGCCGGTCAAAACTCTGAATTCTGACGAAATCCTTGCCATATACCATTTTGGCCGACGGCACATCTTCATCGTTCCCGGTAAAAATGCAGATAACCGAAATTCCGTCTGCTCGGGCCCGGCGTACTTCCAGCGCTGTGTCCGTCAACCCGGCAAGTGTTTCATACGGCTGAGGCTCGGATGCGTGAACGGAGTGGATTTTGATGACGTCGTTTGGCTTGACGTCGGACAGCACGATCAGAAGCTTGTTTTCATAGGGCGCTTTCTGAATCAGATAATGCGCTGCGCGGATTGCCAGCCCGTCCCGGTTACAGCCGTTGGACACATAGTCGAAGATTTTCCGGTTGTCGCGGGGCTTCCCGTATTCCCGGAAGGTGCGGAGAATGGTGAATCCCGTCATGGAGCAGAAGCTCATTACCCGGCAGGGGATTGCACATTGCGTCAGGCTTTCGGCAATGATAAATCCCTGTGTTGAAATAATCTCCTGTCTGTTTTTTTGAGAGGTGGAAGCATCGAGCAGGATGTCGACACAGAGATTGCCGGCATCGCTGTGCTCGTCTTTCCGGAAAACAGCTTCATCGCCGAGCCGATCTGCACGCCAGACGGTTCTTCCGTTCAACCGGCCGGTGTTTGCCTTGACCGGGGAAGCCTCCAGATGCATCAACACGGAGTTTCGGATGTTTCCGGAGAGCCTGGAAACAGCGATGCGGTTTCGGACGATATGGTCCTGATAATAACTGCGGTTGTGCTCCATCTGGGCTTTTTCCCGCTGGCGGGCGAGGGCTTCGAAAGCGTTTTGCACATGGACACTGGCGCCGCTCTCCCCATAGGTGAAGAGAAGATGACAGTTGCTGTGGTTGTCAGCGCACAGGCTGCGTTCGATTTCTGCATTCTGACGGTCGGAAAACATGGAGCTGCCGTACTTTGCTTCCATAAAGGCACGCAGTTCGGAGGCGCTCAGCGTGGTTCTGATTTCAAGCTTTTCTTCTCCGACGACAGCGGAGGAGCCTCCGTAAAGATGTTCCGGGTGGTCGGCAAAGCCGATGCCGAACTTCCGGTATCTTCCCTTTCCGGCGCGTTTACCGTGCTTTTGCAAACCCGGCAGAGCAAAGGAATGCTTCTTTTTCTTTTTTTCCTCAGCGACGATCTGAAACCATTGCAGAAACAGTGCCTTCGCCCGTGCAGCAATCTCATCCGTGGTGAGATCGGCAGAAAACTCCAGCTCATCAAGAAGCTTCCTCTCGTAAGAGGACAGTTTGGGTTCCTGCCCGAGAACACGCATCCAATGAGCAAGGGCGAGGGAGGAGAGAAAATCCTGATCCTCTATCAGAATTCCCTTGTTCTTTTGCACATAGGCATCGGCATAGCGCTGCCTCAACAGCAAAAGAACCGGCCTCCCGGCCGCTTCTTTCTGATAAACGCAGTTTTCCAGCCCCAGCCACATCAGGCCTTCGTAAACGTCGCCCTCTTCTTCCTGCTGGAAGCTGTGCAGAATCCCTTCCAGAATCGGATAGTCGTAATGCTTTCGCACGGCACCGATGATGCAGTTCCAGTAGAGGTCAGCAATTCCGTTCTGGTCATATGCTTTGAAATCCGGTGTAAAGGCGTAATTCCCGGCACAGCTCCAGATGATGTTTTCCGCCCGCTTTTTCTGAAGCTCAGTGATTTCCGGTGTCATTGAAACAGGTCAGCGCAGGTCAGGTTGCCGTCGATTCGGGAGGCAATCAGGTCAGCGACAAGCTGACGTTCAAATTCATCGAAGCACTTGTTGACGATGCTGATTTCCAGCGCCTGCGCGAGATTCAGCCCGTTTTTCGCAAGGGTAACGGAGGCAATGAGACCTCTTAAATCCAGCGCCTTGGAGGAGATTTCGCTGCTTTCGCATTTCTGGCGTAAATCCTGGAAGAGGCTGGCGAGTTGGTCGGCATATTCCTCCCGAAGCGAAGGATACTGGGAGAGCAGCAGCTTGACCAGATTTTCTTTGCCGATCACCGGCATGTTGATCACAACGAACCGGGAAGAGAGCGCTTCGTTCAGCTCGCGGGTTCCGGCATAACCGTAGTTCATGGTTGCAATAAACCGGGTGCAGGGGGAAAGCGCAATCCGGTCATAACCCGGCACATCAATCATCCGTCTGAAGTCAAGCGTAGCGTGCAGCACAGCGAGAGATTCATTTTTTGCCATGTTGATCTCGTCCAGAATTCCGAAGCCTCCGTGCTCGGCACACTGATAAATCGGCCCGTGACGCAGCGTGACGGAACCGTTTTGAAAGGTATCGGTTCCGATCAGTGTGGAAGCATCCGTGTTCAGATAAAACGAGATGTCCCACTCCGGGCGGCAGAAAGCAGCGGAAAGATTTTCCGCCAGGACGTTTTTCCCTGTCGCCTTCACTCCCGACAGCAGAATGTTTTCCCCGGAGAGAATCGCAGTGAGGGCTTTCTCCCAGACGTCTTTTCCGTAATAATGGAACTTTGGCACCGGTACGCGGTTCCGGTCGGATTCTGCCAGCGGATACTCTTTTCGAAAGGCTTCAATCTCTTTCAGAATGCTGTCACGAATGCCTTCCTCTTTCAAAAATTGCAAGATATCCACAAATAGGACCTCCTGAAAATGATACATGATTTAAGGAATCAAACCACATTATACATCTTTCCCCCGACACTGACAAGACCGCAAAACACTTGCCAAGCCGGAATCCCTATAGTAAAATGCGTACAGGATAACTTCGATAACAGGAGTGAAAAAGCGATGAAAACTCTGGTTGAATTATACGATGATTGCCCGATTGAAAACGTCCTCGCAGCGGATACCTTTTGCCCGGAAAGAACCGTATATCTCTGCCCTTCTGAAATTGCACAGGATAAGGAAAAGCAGAAGCGGCTGAGAGAGTATTTTCTCCATCGCGGCATGGAGATGGAGACGGTTTTTCTCGATACGAGCCTTTTCCATGCCGATAAGGTCAGGCGCCAGCTTCAGAACGTTATAGAAAAGTATCCGGATTGTGCCATTGATATTGCGGGAGGAAGCGATGCTGCGCTGTTCGCAGCGGGCTACCTTTGCCGGGAGACGGATATTCCCGTTTTTACACACAGCCGCAAAAAACAGCGGTTTTTTGAAATCAACAATGCCAAATTTGCCGACCATCTTCCGCTTTCTGTCAGTTATTCGGTGGAAGACTTCTTCCTGATGGCATACGGCGCAGTCAAGCCGGGCCGGGTGGAAAACGGCATTCTGGAGGAGAGAGAATCCATGATCGACAGCTTTTTCTCCCTCTTTCTCAAATATCGAAAGAAGTGGAATTCCATTGTGAACTGGTTCCAGCGTGCGTCCCAGACGGAGAAAAATGGGGAGATTTCCCTCACGGTGCACTCGGATTACGCTGTCAAAGGCGAGAGAGGAAGCAAAATCCCCGCCAATGAGGAAGCACTTCACGATCTGGAGAGAATCGGATTCCTTTTCGATTTGGAGATCCAACGGGATGCTTCCGTATCCTTCCGCTTCCGGGATTCCTGGACGCGTTTCTGGCTCCGTGATCAGGGCAGCGTGCTGGAAATCTATGTCTGGAAAGCCTGCCGGGAAGCCGGGATCTTTCATGATGTGCGCTGCAGCACGGTTGTGGAATGGGACAGGGGCAACAAAGGGGAAATCGTCACCAATGAAATCGATGTTATGGCCGTAAAAGCGACATCGATTCCGGTCTTTATTTCCTGCAAGACCTGTGCCATCGATACCGATGCCATCAACGAGCTCGCCATCCTGCGGGATCGCTTCGGCGGGGACGCGGCAAAAGCCTTTATCATCTCCACTGAGAATTGCCGTGCCATCACCCGCCGCCGGGCAGATGCCCTGGATATCGACGTGATCACCCTCCAGGATATCCGCTCCTGCAGCCTTGCCGACCAGATCCGGTCTCTGGCGCAGTGAAAAACAGACGGGGATGGCGGAGAAAAGCGGATTGAAATTATTGACGAATGATAAATGATCATAAACGAGGATAAAAGATTTTCAGAAAAAGCGGTTTTCTTAGGAATTGATAAACGATTATAAAAAATGCAGAAATGATAAACGGATAATTGCGGTGCCGTAAATATGAAATGACCGGGAGAGGCTTCTGAAAAAAGAACTGGTAACCGGAGATGAGAGAGGAAAGCTAACCTTTACTCTGCCGCAGTTTGCAGGCTTTGTCCGCGAAAATGCACAGATTGCCGCAGCGATGGAAGAGTGGTAGATGGAAGTGAAATCAGACTCATGGATCCATTTGATCTTTGGGTCTGTATTATTTTATCCCGGCATTGATCCTATATCTCTGCCTGATGGGATCCATCCTTCTACGTAGGGTGAAGAAGGGGGAGAAGGAAGAGATCGGCGGACTAATCCTTTCTGTGCTTCTTTTTATGGTGCAGGGATTCTTCTCGTTCAGCATTTGTCTGGTGACGCCAATGTTTTGGACAATAGCAGGCATAGCAGCCGAAAAAAGAATAAAATACAAATAAAGTGCATTTAATTTCAATTTCTATAATAAAAAGGTGCAAGTCGTGAAGGTCGTATCAGGAACTTCGCTATGGGAAAAATTCTGAGAAAATTTCCTATAGTAAAACTTTATGAAATGACCTTCGCGACTTGCACCGATAGTGAAGGAAGAAGAAAGTGACAGTCGTGATACTCGCTTCAGGAACTTCGCTATAGAGGAAAAATTTTTCTTTAATAGAACTTTCTGACAGGAGTGACACGACTGTCACTGGCGGCGAAAAGGGAGATTGCTTTCCGAGCAAAGACTGAAAAAGAAGCTCGCTGCAATTTCTGAATTGCGTCAGACAAAGGAGAGGCTCTGCCACGGCCGGAAAACGCGTTCTGAAGGCATTTCCAAATTTGAGCATAGTTGTGTTGGGGATAAGAGCGTAAAACCGCTCAGAAGCGATTCTGACGCGATGGAAGAGAAATGCCTGGAGCTTATGAGGGAATCTGAGAAACAAAGGATTAACCACTTTGCTTGTTCATGGAGGGGCAAACCGGGAAGACGGATCAAATTTTACGCTCAACAAGAAACCGGCAAAGAGAACTGGAAAAGAACGTAAAATGCATAAATATACATTAGCCAACTACAGAACCATGGGGACAGAGAACATGCTATATCGCGGATCCGGAAGGAAATCTGATTGAGATCGGTTCGTGGAACAGACCCTTTGAAGAGAAAGACGCCTGAAGAAAAGCAGCTGTCGGATAAAACTGGGTCCGGATTTGAGTAAAATGCAATAAAAAGTTGAAATGCTTCAAGAAAAAACAAAGAAAAACTTGAAGCATTTCAACTTTTTCATAAAAAAATCTTGAAGTATTTCAAGAATATATTGACAGAACAGAGCAGTGGCGCGATTAAAGTAGCCCACTGAGCCACTATCCAGGATTTAGAAAGCTGCTTAGTGGGCATCATATCATTTTTTCAAATATTTTTGTTTCGGACTACTTGGCTTATCAGGGATTGTACGAATCAGTCTTCCTTGCACTAACAGCGGCTGAATGACCTGTTGCCGAACATATCTATCTGAATGGAACCCGCAGTATTCTTGTATTTCTGCTTTGGTCCTGGGTAAGGCGCAAAAATCGACTACTTGTTGCAACAAATCAGCCTCTTCACAAGCTCCTTCACTAACTCCGTCACAAGCTCCTTCACTTGTGACGGAGTTATTCCAGAAAGCATCCTTCTGCCCCCAATTCTTATTCTTCAGCGTTGCATAAAGCATAAACTCCGATTGCCTAAATTCTGGCGCTGGCAGTCCAGCCGCTTCCATGTCGTTAAATACACGATCCACTCCTTCGCCAAACTCTTTTACAAGATCATATTCATTCAAAAGTTCAACAATCATCGGATTTCTGGAAAAATGAAACTCACGAATGTTATTGACGCGGACAAGACCGGGAAGAATACCAGGGCTTTCCACGGTAAAATGGTCATCAAACATTTTCACCTGTATATCTGTGCCGCCGATACTGTAATCCCGGTGAGCAACAGCGTTGACGATAAGTTCTGTCCAGCAGAACTCTGGAAATTCAGGAATGGTCTGGAATACAGCACCCTCACCGAGTTTTGTATATTCTCTGATTTGAGTCCGTACAAACGCTATCGCATTTCTCAGCTGATCAAGTAACCGACCGGAGAACTTTTCGTCTTTGACCACATTCATGCGGTCTCCGACCTCGGCTTTCTTTCCCTCATACCGTACGAAGCGCACACGAGCACGAGGAAAATACTTCTGCGGACTCTTGCCGAAGAGTAGGATAGCTGCTCCACTCATTACATCCTCATCACTTTTCTGGTAATGAAATCATGATTATGCCGCAGATAAAATTCCGCATCTCCTTTGTCGTATCCGATCTTCCTGCAGTATTCGGAGACAAAGTCCAGATCTATATCCTCAATAGTAGCCCCTGCAACGGGCTGATCTTCAAAATACTTTACACCTTTTGCATACACAAATTGAAGGCGCTGCTCAAAATTCAGCTTTTTGCTTTTATCGCCTACACGCAGATAAACTTCATCCGCCTGACTAGCCACAACTTTATTGCTCGGATATACCTGCATTCTCAGAATGTGATTCGGATTTCCCCTGTGATCAACCACATCCATCGTTTTCAGATCAACCTGTACATTAGGATTGCAAAAATCAAAAGGAACACGAAGCAACTCATTCACATTTTTTTCGAAATTGTCAATCCCTGTGATGATTCCATTATCTTCTATTCCTATTGCAAGGTACCCGCCATCAGCATTTGCCATTGCGATAACCGGGATAGCGAGGTCAACTGCTTTTATTTTGGCGGACTTCCGATCCATAATCTGCTTTTCAGTGTAGAACTGCAGATCTTCAATCTTATCCGGATTAAACACTATCATCCGCCTCCTTCCTTATAATCTCCGCAGGGTACAAATATCACTATACTCCAAATATTCTGATTTTTTGAATGTGGTTCAAGCTTCTTCAAACCGGAGTGTGATGTGCAGCCCATCACTGCCGCAAACGGCATCGGGAAAGATAGTTTGAGCATTGGGAAGAAAATCTTCCGGATGTTCCATAATCTGCGAAAAGTGTGCCAGCCACAGGCGTTTGGCGTGGGCATCGGCGGCAAGTCGTGCGGCCTGTGAAAACGTGCAGTGGCCGTACTTTTCTGCCTGGTCTGCGTAACTGTCTTCCCCGTAGGTTGCCTCACAGATGAAAAGATCAGCCTCTTCGGCAGCTTCCGAAAGTGCCGCACAGGGAGAGGTGTCACCGGAAAAAACGATGCTGAGCCCTTTCCTCTCCGGCCCGAGGACCTGAGAGGGAAGAATCGTTCTCCCATCCTCCAGTGTGACGGTTTTCCCATGCTGGAGAAGGCTCCAGAATGGCTTCGGTACACGGAGTTTTTCTGCTGCAGTAAAGTCAAATTTCCCGGGACGCTGTAGAGAAAACCGATAACCCTGGCTGATAACACGGTGGCACGTCGGAATGGGGAAAAGAAAAGATTCTTCCGGAAAATGGGGGAAAATATCAGACAACTGCGCTCCTTGTTCATTCAAATGGAGAAAATGAAGATCAAAAGGCAATTGGCCGCAAAGCTGCAGAACGGGAGCCATGGCCTCTTCCAGCCCATCCGGCCCGGTCAGGAAGAGAGGGCTTGTCCGCCCCAGACAGCCGAAGGTCTGCAGCAAACCGGGAAGGCCGAACAGATGGTCACCGTGATAGTGTGTCAGCGCAATCAGGTCTGTTTTCATCAGGCTTACATGTGCTTTTCGTGCCGCTGACTGGGTGCCTTCTCCGCAGTCAAAGAGAATGGATCGGCCGCCGAAAGCAAGGTGAACGGCCGTCAAAGCACGGTCCGGCAGGGGCATGGTGGCGCCGGTGCCTAACAAAGTGATGTCAATCATACAGCCTGCAGAATCCTCCTTTCACAACCGGTGTAACTATTTTACTTGATTTACCGCCGTGGGTCAACCGTACTTTTCAGGATTTCTTTACAATTGGCAGTTGAAAAGTGGTTCCTGCAGTGGTAAGATACCAAAGATTCTGCAAAGGGAAGTTATCCCCGAGCAATTTTTGTATGTGTTTTCGGAGGCGACCGTGAAAATACTGTTAAGTGCTGTGATTGCCTATGTGTTGGGATCTGCCAGCTTTTCCATTGTTCTCAGCAGGTTGATGTATCGAAAAGATGTACGCGGTGAAGGCAGCGGTAATGCCGGAGCGACCAATATGGCCAGAAGCTTCGGAAAGCTTGCCGGAGCGCTGACGCTTTTGGGGGATGTGCTGAAAACCGTGGCGGCGGTGCTGATCGGAAAAGCTCTTGCCGGAGACTGGGGTGTTATTGTAGCCTGCCTTGGCTGCCAGATCGGGCACTGCTTCCCGGCTTATCATCATTTCAAAGGCGGGAAAGGAGTGGCCGTCGGCCTCGCCATTACGGCAATGGTTGATTGGCGCATTACCGTCACGGTTCTTGTTGTGTTTATTCTCACGGCAGTTCTCTCGAAAAAGATTTCGCTTGCCTCCATTCTGGCGACGTTTTCCGCAATCCCCGCGGCGGTTCTCGTCATACATGACTGGCGTTATCTTTGTATGGTTGCTGTTGCCGCGTCCATTATTATTTTCCGCCACAAAGAGAACATTTCCCGCCTGATGAAGGGAGAGGAGAAGGACTTTCATTTCGGCGATGAAAAGAAGGGAAAAAAGAAGTAATATGGATACAAGAGAAATGGCTCACGACGAAATCATCCGCGCCACGGGAGCGGACGGAATGATTAAAATTGCTGTGATTACAGCGAAAAATACCGTGCAGCGGGCGAGAGAAATTCATCACACTTCCCCTGTCGCTTCAGCAGCCCTCGGGCGGACGCTTTGTGCGGCCTCTCTTCTTGGGAATGCCATGAAAGAAGAAAACGGCACCCTCACCATTCGTGTAGCGGGTGACGGGCCGATCAAAGGAATTGTGGCAGTCTCCGATTCCGGAGGAAACGTGAGAGGCTATGTTGGCCAGCCGTCAGTGGATCTGCCTCTTCGGCCGGATGGGAAGCTCGATGTCGGCACCGCAGTAGGCAGAAACGGTAGCTTCACGGTGAGCCGTGATATCGGGTTGAAAGAGCCCTATATCGGTTCGGTGGAGCTGATCAGCGGAGAGATCGCTGAGGATTTTACGGCTTATCTGATTGAAAGCGAACAGATCCCTTCAGCCTGCGGGCTTGGCGTGCTGGTGGATACCGATACCTCCATCAAAGCAGCAGGCGGTTTTCTGGTACAGCTCATGCCGGGAGCGGATGAGTCACTGATTACGAAACTGGAAGAGAACATCTTCCTGATGGATCAGCTGACAACGATTCTGGCAGAAGACGGAACAGATACTGTTTTTGCCCAGGTGATGAAAGATATTGAGTATCACATCGTCGGCCGGGAAGAGATCAGCTATCGGTGTTTTTGCAGCCGTGAACGGGCCTCCGAGGCTGTGGCATGCATCGACCCTGCAGATCTGGAAGAAATGATTCGGGATGGCGAGGACGTCGAAATCGGCTGCCAGTTTTGTGATGCCACTTATCTCTTTACCCCGGAAGATCTGAAAAACCTGCGCCGGGAAGAAAAAACGGAATAAGGCGTTGCATCCTGTGCTGTGGGCAGCTTCACACGCAGGATGCTTTTTTGCCTTCTGAAAGAAATTTTGGTAAAACTGCTTGCCCCGGAAAGAACTCAATGCTATAATTAAAGTATCTCAAATTAATATTACGAAAAAAGGAGAAACTGTATGGCAAAGAATCGTTATATTGGGGAATACCCTGTAATCGGCATCCGCCCGATTATCGACGGCCGTCGCGGCCCGCTGAGAGTGCGCGAAAGCCTGGAAGATCAGACCATGAATATGGCAAAATCCGCAGCAAAGCTGTTTGAGGAAAATCTTCGCTATTCCAACGGCGAACCCGTAAAAGTTGTGATTGCTGACACCACCATCGGCCGTGTTGCCGAAGCTGCCGCCTGTGAGGAAAAGTTCCGCCGGGAAGGCGTCGCCATCACGCTTTCCGTGACGCCCTGCTGGTGCTATGGCGCAGAAACCATGGACATGGATCGCAATACCATCAAAGCGGTTTGGGGCTTGAATGCAACCGAGCGCCCGGGCGCTGTTTATCTGGCATCCGTTCTGGCAACGCATGCCCAGAAGGGTCTGCCTGCATTCGGCATTTACGGCCATGATGTGCAGGATGCTGACGACACGGTGATTCCGGAAGATGTCAAGGAAAAGCTGCTCCGCTTTGCGCGTGCAGCAGTAGCAGTGGCGACGATGCGCGGCAAGAGCTATCTCCAGATCGGCTCCATCTGCATGGGCATCGGCGGCTCAATTATCGACAGCAAGTTCATCGAGGAATATCTCGGCATGAGAGTCGAGTCTGTGGATGAAGTTGAAGTGATTCGCCGCATGACGGAAGGCATCTACGATGAAAAAGAGCTTGAAAAGCTGAAAGCATGGGCTGCCAAGTATATCAAAGAAGGCTTTGATAAGAACCCCGAAGAACTGCAGCGTTCCCGTGAGCAGAAAGACAAGGATTGGGACTTCACTTTGAAGATGTATCTCATCATCAAGGACCTGATGAACGGCAATCCGAATCTTCCCAAAGGCCGCGAAGAAGAGATGGTCGGGCACAACGCAATCGCCGGCGGCTTCCAGGGCCAGAGACAGTGGACGGACTTTTATCCCAACTGTGACTTCCCTGAGGCTATACTCAACACCACCTTTGACCATAACGGAACTCGTGAGCCTTACGTGCTTGCAACCGAAAATGACGTTCTGAATGGCCTTGGCATGCTCTTTATGAAGCTGCTCACCAACCGCGCCCAGATGTTCTCTGACGTTCGTACGTTCTGGAGCCCGGAGGCTGTAAAACGGGTCACGGGTTATGATCTGGAAGGCGTAGCCAAAGAAAACGGAGGCTTCCTGCATCTGATCAACTCCGGTGCAACGGCTCTCGATGCAAGCGGTCAGGCAAGAGATGAAAAGGGCAATCGCCTGATGAAGCCCTGGTATGAAGTTACCGAAGAAGACCAGAAAGCAATGCTGGAAGCCACAACCTGGAACTATGCAGACCTTGGCTACTTCCGTGGCGGCGGATACTCCAGCCGTTTCGTGACGGATTGCCAGATGCCGATGACTATGATCCGTCTGAATCTCGTGGCAGGGCTTGGGCCTATGCTGCAGATTGCCGAAGGGTGGACGGTTCAGCTCCCCGAAGAGGTGACGGATATCCTCTGGAAGAGAACGGACTATACCTGGCCCTGCACGTGGTTCACACCGCGCTGCGACGGAAAGGAAGGCAGCCCGTTTAAGACAGCTTACGATGTGATGAACAACTGGGGCGCAAACCACGGTGCCATCAGCTACGGCCATATCGGCGCGGATCTGATCACCTTTGCCTCCATGCTGCGCATCCCAGTGGCAATGCACAATGTTCCGGTGGAGAAGATCTTCCGCCCGGCTGCATGGAATGCTTTCGGTATGGACAAGGAAGGCGCTGACTACAGAGCCTGTGCCAATTTCGGCCCGTTCTACAAGAAGTAATAAACAACATCAATACAATTTGGGGCAGGCAAATCGTCTGCCCCTTTTGAAAAAGGAGACTACTTATGCTGAAAAATATTCCTCCCATTCTTTCACCCGAACTGCTGAAAGTGCTGTGCGAGATGGGGCATGGCGACAGAATCTGCATCGGTGACGGGAATTTCCCCGGCGCTTCCATGGCAAAAGCAAATGATGAAATTGACAATGAGTGCGTGTTCATCCGGGCGGACGGGCACGGAGTGAATGATCTTCTGGACGCAATCCTGCAGGTGATTCCGCTGGACAGATATGTGGAACATCCGGTTATGCTGATGGAAGTCAGTGAGTGCGATAAGGGTATGGACATTCCGGTATGGGAAGACTATAAAAAGACTGTCGCAAAGTATGATGAGCGCGGAGCAGATGCTTTTGGCAGCTATGAACGCTTTGAGTTTTATCGGCAGGCCCGTAAGTGCTATTGCATCCTCCAGTCGGGAGAAACACAGGTTTATGCCAACGTGATCCTCCAGAAGGGTGTTATCTGACAATGAGTAATAGCTATTTTCTTGCAGTTGACATCGGAGCTTCCAGCGGAAGGCATATTCTGAGCCACGTGGAAGATGGAAAAATCGTTCTCGAAGAGGTTTTCCGCTTTGAAAACGGTATGAAAGAAATTGACGGTCACAAATGCTGGGATTCCGAACTGCTTTTTTCACACATCAAGGAAGGTATGAAAAAATGCTGTGAACTCGGCAAGATCCCTGCATCCATGGGAATTGATACCTGGGGTGTTGACTATGTTCTGGTGGATGAGAACGGAAAGCGAATCGGAAACGCGGTGGGATACCGCGATGACCGGACGACCGACATCGACCGGGAAGTATATCAGGTGATTCCGGAGAAAGATCTTTATGCGCGCACCGGCATTGCAAAGCAGGTTTTCAACACCATCTATCAGCTTGTTGCGCTGAAAAAGGAGAACCCGGAACAGCTGGAGCAGGCTGAGACGCTTCTTCTTTCCCCGGATTATTACAACTTCCTGCTCACCGGGAAACGCGCTTCGGAATACACCATTGCCAGCACGGGGCAGCTTGTCAATCCGGATACCAAGGATTGGGATTATGAACTCATCCGTATGCTCGGCCTCCCGGAGAAGATTTTTACACCGCTTCAGAAACCGGGCACGATCCTCGGCCGCTTGACAAAAGCGGTTCAAGAGGAAGTCGGCTTTGACTGCAGTGTGGTGATGGTCGCTTCTCACGATACGGCATCGGCTGTGCTGGCAGTTCCAGCCAAAACACCCGACTTTGCCTACATCAGTTCCGGCACCTGGTCTCTCCTCGGGGTAGAGCTGGATCACGCCATCTGCAATGAGCAGAGCAGGGAGGCCAACTTTACCAATGAAGGCGGATACGACTATACGGTTCGTTTCCTGAAAAATATCATGGGCCTCTGGATGATCCAATCCGTCCGAAATGAGATGAACAAGGCATATTCCTTTGCCCAGCTTTGTGAGATGGCAGAAGAGGTAAAAGATTTCCCATCTCGTGTGGATGTGGATGAACACCGCTTTTTTGCTCCTGACAGTATGATCCGCACCATTCAGGAGGCCTGCAGGGAATCCGGTCAGCAGGTTCCTGAAACACCGGGCGAGCTCGCGACGGTGGTTTACCAGAGTCTTGCTGACTGTTATAAGAAATCTCTTTCCAGTCTGGAAGCCATGACGGGGAAGACCTATCCGGCTATCAATATCATCGGCGGCGGTGCCAATGCCGATTATCTCAACCAGCTTACAGCCAACAGCACAGGCAAAACCGTTTATGCCGGCCCGACGGAAGCGACCGCCATCGGCAACATCGTCTGTCAGATGCTTGCCTGCGGAGATTTCTCCTCGGTAGAGGAAGCCCGAGCCTGTATCTTTGATTCCTTTGCCATTAAAACATTTGTACCTGCCGAATGACGGCAGTGCATGCCGAATAAAAAACATCACGGTTACAGAAAACCACTGTAACCGTGTTTTTTGTTCACTTTTTTGAATTATATCTCCGAGAGAGGAAGAATCGTTCGGAGTTTAGTCCAGTGCGAGCGTGGGGAAAAACCCTTTGAGATCCGTGCTCTTCATATAGCCCTTTTCTACCCAGAAGTTTGCTGCCAACTGCGCAATATCGTAGATGTTGTCTTCCGTATCCAAATTATTGAAGGCTTCATTCATTTCAGCATTGTAGAAAGTGATGCCTGTACACTCATCCATAACCTCTTCGGCTTCCAGGTCGAGCCCGGCAGCCATGATGGCGCAGCCTTCTTCAAAATTCTCATTGAGGAAGTCAACCGCCTTGCACCAGCAGGAATAGAGCACATCGTATACCTCCGGGTTCTTTTCGGCAAAGGTGGAAGACACCGTCAGCACGTCAATAATGGCTTTCGGATAGTCAGCGGAAGAGACGAGAATATGCCCGCCTTCACGGTCAGAACAGTTGGAGAGTGCCGGCTCCCAGGTGACGGCTGCATCCACTCTCCCGGCAAGGAAAGCTTCGCCGGCTTCATCATTGCCCATTTCCACAATATTGATCTGATCTTCAGTGATATTGCTGTCAGCCAGCGCCTGAAGGAAGAAGAAGTAAGAGGTAGCGGATTTGTCAAGAGCGACGGTTTTTCCGGCGAGATCATCCATCGTCTGAATTTCTGCCGTAGCCACAAGACCGTCCCCACCCGTGGAACAGTCCATCGTGCAGACGTACTGTTCCGGTGCACCTGCATCATACTGGATAATGTCACGGTCGAGTACCTGCCCAAGCCCCTGGATGGAGTTGGAGACGAACGCAGCTCCGTAGGTGGATTCGTCTTCAATGATAATCAGATCTACATCATAGCCCTGTTCGGTAAAATAACCGTTTTCCTTTGCAATGAAGAGAGGAGCATAACCGGCCCAGGTGCAAAAAGCGATTTTCATTTTCTTGGTGTCAGCTGCAAAAGCAGGGGATGCTGCAAGAGAGAAGAGAAGCACAAATGCGAGCGCGGCGGAAAGAAGTTTTTTCATGGTAGTCTCCTTTTCTTTATAGGGTCTGTTCTTTCCAGAGCAGATCCATGATTTCCTTTTTGATTGCAAGAAACTCAGGGGATGTGAGTGCTGTGTGGTCACGCGCACAGGAGAGAGAAACCGGTACAATTTTCCGAATGGTTCCCGGCCTCCGGCTCATAACGATGATCCGTGTGCCGAGAAGAATCGCTTCATCGATATCGTGTGTGATAAAGAGAACAGTGCTCCCTGTTTCCTGAACAACAGATGCGAGCAATTCCTGCATGACGATGCGCGTCTGCGCATCCAAAGCGCCGAAGGGCTCATCCATCAACAGAATTTCAGGGCTGTTGGCAAGGGTACGGGCAATAGCAGTGCGCTGTTTCATGCCTCCGGACAGCTGATCAGGCAAGGAATTCTCAAATCCCTTCAATCCAACAAGCTCAATAAACTTTCCGGCGGTCTCTGCCCGTACCTGAGGAGGGATTCCTCGCATCTTTAACCCGAATTCGACGTTTTTCTGTACCGTCAGCCAGGGAAAAAGGCTGTAACCCTGAAACACCATCCCACGGTCTTCACCCGGGCCGGTTACTTCCTTCCCGGCTACCGTGATACGTCCTTCCGTAGCCGGTTCCAGCCCGCCGATCATATTGAGGAGGGACGTTTTTCCACATCCCGACGTCCCGACGATGACAACGAATTCTCCTTCTTCTACACTGAAGGAGACGTCTTTGACGGCGAGAACGTCCCCCGCGGCACTTGGGAAGATCTTGGAGAGATGCTCTACACGAAGTTTTTCCATAGGTGTGTCAGTCTCCGAGCCGTTTATACCAGGGCACAAGTATCTTTGAAAGCAGACGAAGCAAAAAGTCGGTCAAAAGCCCGATCAACCCGATCAGAATCAGCCCCATAAAAATGACATCCGTCGCAAGGAAACGCTGGCTTTTGAGAATAATATACCCCAGCCCTTCACTCGCTGCCACCATCTCTGCTACAACAAGATACGTCCAGGCCCAGCCGATGGTCAGGCGAAAGTCATCCAGCAGGCCGGGCAGGGAAGCAGGGAAAATAACTTCTTTATAAACTTGCCATTTGTTTGCACCGAGAGTTCTTGCAGCATTGAGCATGTTTTTATCCACAGAGGAGACGGTATCACACACCATCAGCACCAGCTGGAAAAAGGTGCCGAGCCAGATTACCGTGTATTTTTGCGTTTCCCCGATTCCAAGGTACAAAATCGTCAGAGGGACAAGCGCCACGACAGGCAGATAGCGCACAAACTCAATGACCGGCTGCAGCACAGCGGTAAAGCGCTTGGAACGTGCCATGAACATCCCACAGGGCAATGCAATAACGGCAGAAAGCAGCCATCCGACCATGACGCGGCGGGTGGATGCCCAGCAATTGCGAAGGAGAGAACCGTCTCGAATCCCTTCCGATATTTTACCGAATACGGCTGACGGGGACGGAACAAATATCGGGGTTACAAATCCCCCGTAAGTAAGGATGCACCACAATGTGATCAGAATCAGAAAAGAAATCCCGGAAAGGATCTTTGCGTTTTTCCTTGTGTTTGCCGCTATTGCTTTCATAGGCCTGCCTCGATAATTTAACACATTATTTCGCTAATTCACTAAAGAATGAAGTGAGTTTATCTTACTGCAAAGATCGTCACCTGTCAACAGGAAACTGTTTTTTCTGCTATTTGTACAACATATGATCTTCCGGGTGTTCCTTTCCGGCTCCGTTTTGCATAAAAAGTGCAAACCTCTTCCGGCTTTAGCGCATGCCGGAAGAGGTCGGGAAAACCTGTATGGAATGAAAATTGGAAGAATTCAGTCCAGATGAAATACCAGATGAAGATCTTTGCTCACAGGGCTGTTATCGGGGTTCGTTTCCATGATATCAGCCATGTAATCCCACCACTTGCGGTTGATGGGGTCGTCAGCCTGTTTCGCCCACTCTTCTTCATCATCGATCCAGATGCTGCCGAAAAGCGTCAAGGTTTCTCTGTCGAGGTAAATGGAATAATCCTTTCCGCCGTGGGCGTGAATGCTTTCCTGCATTTCCGGCCAAAGCAGATTGTGCCGTCTTTCATACTCTTCTTCCATCCCGGGATAGAGTTTCATTTTAAAGCCTTTATACATTTTTAAGATCCTCCTGTTTCTTTACAGTGCAGACAATACTTCGCTGAGAGCCGGGATACTGGAAATGCCGCCGTGTTTCTGGGTAGACAGGCCTGCAGAGACGGATGCAAAATGCGTAATGTCATCCAAATCCTCTTTCGTCAATTCGGAAGCGGCCTTTTGATGCTGCAGGAAACGGAACATGGCCGAACCGCCGAAAATATCTCCTGCACCGCAGGTGTCAATTACCTTGAGGCCTTTCATGGCAGGCATAAAGCCACTGTATTTGCGGTTATTGTAATAGCAGCCCTTTGCTCCGCATGTTGCGTAGACAAGCTGAACGTTGTACTGCTCGAGAATCTTTTTTGCACCTTCTTCGGGGTCGAGACCGAATAAGAATTCAATCTCTTCATCACTGATCTTGACGATGTCTGCCATCGAAAGCCCCCAGAGCATCTGCTCCTTCGCGTCTTCCAGGCTGCGCCAGAGATTTTTACGCAAATTCGGGTCATAACCGATCAGAATTCCTTTGGAGCGGGCATATTCCACAAGTTTCTTTGTGGCAGAACGTGAAGGCTCTTCTGTCATGGCAACGGTACCAAAGAGAAACACATCAGCGCCTTCAAAGACGGAGAGATCCACTTCCTCAAAACGAAGCAGAAGATCCGCTCCCGGTTTACGGGCAAAGGAAAATTCCCGATCTCCGGTCTCATCCAGCGTAACAAAAGCAAGGGTGGTAAAGGCATCATCCGTTATGACAATATTTCTGGTGTCAATGCCTAACTGCCCGACTGTGTGCAGGAGAAGTTTGCCGAAGGCATCGTTGCCGGCCTTCCCGATAAAGGCACCTTCGGCACCAAAGGTACGCAGTGCTGCAAGGCAGTTGATCGTTGCTCCGCCGGGATGCCCTTCAAGAGTCGGATATCCCATTTCATCGGAGGAAACGGAATTGAAATCGATCAGTAATTCGCCGGATGCAATAGCTTTCATAAGGATCACCTCAATTATTGTTTTTATGATTGTTTAAGCATATATTATGATGGAAAAGGTGTCTTTGTCAAGATGAAGAGAGAATCTTTCCTGTATAAAAGAATTATTTTTGCGGCAAAACTTGAAACTGCCCTTCTGTGTGTTATAATATCCTAAGAAGAACGGCAGAGAGAAGTTTTGCTCTGCCGGAAAAAGAAAACAGAGGGTATGAAAATGACGGTTACTGTGGAAACGATGAAAAATATTACACTCGAGGATCTGATCGCTTTAGGAGAATTTGATTGTGCCTGTGGGAAAAAACATGCTCCCGGCGTAGCAAGGGTGATCATTGAGAAGGGAGCAGTCAAGTCACTTCCTGCACTTTTGGAGGAAATCGGAGCGAAAAAGCCGTTCCTTCTTTCGGGGCATGATTCCTTCGCGGCAGCGGGAGAAGCAGTTTGCAGCGTTCTGGAAGAAGCCGGTTTCCCTTATACCAAGTATGTTTTTCCTGTTTCGCCTGTCAGACCGACGGAATATACGGTCGGGTCAGCCCTGATGCATTTTGATTATTCCTGCGATGCGATTATCGGGATCGGTTCCGGTGTAATTAACGACACCGGGAAGATGCTCGCACGGGCAACAGGGATGAAATACATCATTGTGGCGACAGCACCGTCCATGGATGGATTCGTTTCAGGTACGTCTTCCATGGACAGAGATGGTCTTAAAACATCCATTTACAGCACCGCTGCCTGGGGGGTTATCGGAGATCTGGATATCCTGTGTAATGCCCCGATGCATCTGTTGCGTGCCGGCGTGGGCGATATGCTGGCAAAAATTACAAGCCTTATGGAATGGAAGCTGGCAAAAATCATCGTTGGGGAAGATTACTGTGAGGCAACCGCACTTCTGGTGGAGCGGGCATTGAATCAGGTGATGGATCAGTCGAAAAAGCTCCTGGAAAGAGATCCGAATGCCGTTCGTGCCGTGATGGAAGGGCTTCTGATTGCCGGGATCGGGATGAATTTTGCCGGAGTTTCCAGACCGGCTTCCGGGATGGAACACTATTTTTCTCACATCTGGGATATGCGTGCCCTTGCATTTGAGGATGCAAAGTTTGAACAGCACGGTATCCAGGCAGGGCTCGGCACCCTTTATACGCTGATGGCCTATGAAGCTTTTCTGAACGGTAACTACAGGCCGGAATGGGAAAGAGCAGAACAGTTTGTAGAAAGCTTCTCGTTGGCAGACTGGAACCGCCAGCTTCTCGCCTTCATCGGCCCGGGGGCAGAGGCGATGATCGAAGGCGAAAACCGGGAGCACAAATATGATCTTGAGAAACATAAAGCCAGATTTGCAGTCATTGAAGAGAATTGGGATGCAATTCTTGAAACGATTCGCACCCTGCCGCCGGCAGCAGAGATCAAAGCCCTGATGGAATCCATCGGCTTCCCGACGAGCGCTTCGGTTATCGGATATACGAATGAACAGGTAAAGACCACTTTTACCATGACAAAGGATATCCGGGATAAATACGTCGGCACGAGACTGTTTTGGGATCTCGGCATCCTGCAGGAGATTACGGAAGAAGCTTTCCAAATGTAAGATAGAGATGCAGAAAGAAGCGGCATAAGATGGTAACAGCAGTTACATTAAATCCGTGCATTGATCATACCCTCATGATTTCCCGGCTGATTCCCGGTGGGCATCATGAAACCGTGCGGACACATGAAGATGTATCCGGAAAAGGGATTAACGTCAACAAGGTTCTGCAACAGCTCGGGGTGGAGTCGGGAGCGGTCGGGTTTGATTTTGTCGGCAGCGGCAGCCAACTCGGAGACTGCCTGAGAGAAATCCATATTCCGTTTGCTTCTGTCCCGGTAGAAGGCAAGCTGCGGATTAACACCAAAATTTTTGACTTGGAACGGTCTGAAATGACAGAGATCAACAGCAAAGGAACACCGGTCACGCAGTCAGATGTTCAGCGGTTGATGGAGGTGTTTTCTGCGTCTCTGGCGCATACCGATATCCTGGTTCTCGACGGGAGTGTTCCTCCCGGTGTACCGGATACTATCTATGCGGCGATGACACACCTTGCCCATGACAGAGGAATCCCGGTGATTCTCGACGCCTCGGGGATGCTGATGAAAAAGGGGCTGGAAGCGCAGCCGGAGGTTATCAAACCAAACCGGGAAGAGGCAGAGCAGCTTCTTGGCAGACCGGTCCGAGATCTCCAGGATGCAGTGTCTGCCTGCAGGGAGTTTCGGAATCTCGGAATTGGAGCAGTGTGCCTTTCTCTCGGGAAAGAAGGAGCAGTGTATTGTAATTCAGAAGGAGCATGGTTTTCCCCAGGGCTTGATATTGAAGTAAAAAGCCTTCAGGGAGCAGGAGACTCTATGGTTGCCGGCATCTGCATCGGAATGATTCGAAACGATTCCGGGGAAGGAATTCTCCGCTCAGCTTCGGCAGCTGCGCACGGTTCTATTCTGCTGGAGGGTACCAGCCTCTGTACGGCGGAAGACTATTGCAGGTTTATGGAATGCATTCCGGTTGAGAAACTGTAAGATCCTATCCTTCCGATTGACAACAGCAGAGATCCCCCTTATAATAATGATAATAATTTAATTTTTGGGAGCGAATGCTTCGCTCTCCTCTCGGAGAAGAGCAATGAAAGAGCTTCTTTTGGGCATTGACATTGGCACGTCCGCATGCAAGGTCGCTGCGTTTGACGCAGATGGCCGCGTTCTGGCCCAGTCTAACCAGCCATACAGTGTCTATTATCCGCATCCCGGTTGGGCAGAGCAGGATGCAGAGGAGTGGTGGGCGGCTGTTTGCAAAGGGATCCGGGATGTTCTCTCGAAACCCGATATCCATGCTGCGGATATCCTCTGCATCGGAATTGACGGCCAGAGCTGGTCTGCCATTCCGGTTGACGAAAAGGGTAGCGCACTTGCAAGAACGCCGATCTGGATGGATACCCGATCCAGAGAAATCTGCGACCGGTATCGCTCTCAGCTTGGAGAGGACACTGTTTTCCGGATCGCCGGAAACGATTTTCTCCCCTCCTATACTGCACCTAAGATGATATGGTTTCGGGAAAACTGCCCGGAGATTTATCGGCAGGCAAGCTATTTTCTGCAGAGTAACAGTTTTATTGCCATGAAGCTCACCGGAACGGCCAGCCAGGATGTTTCCCAGCTGTATGGCTTGCAGTTTTTCAACCTCCGCAAGATGGAGATGGATACCGGCCTTGCTTCGGAACTCGGGATTGATCCGAATCTGATTCCCGAACGGTTTGCATGTGATGCAATTATAGGCGCCGTGACGGAAGAAGCTTTCCGCCTGACCGGCCTTCTGCAAGGAACGCCGGTAGTTGCCGGTGGGCTGGATGCCGCCTGCGGTACGCTGGGGGCTGGTGTTTACCGCCCCGGGCAGACGCAGGAACAGGGCGGTCAGGCCGGAGGAATGAGTATCTGCATGGGAAGTGCGCTTGCTCATAAAGCGCTGATTCTGAGCCCGCATGTTGTTCCGGGGCTGTTTCTCTTGCAAGGAGGGACGGTCGGAGGCGGCGGAGCATTGAAGTGGTTCCGCCAGGAATTCGGGGGCGGCAAAAGCTTTGATAACCTCACAGCGGAAGCCGAGAACATTCCTGCAGGATCGGACGGCGTTGTGTTTCTGCCGTATATGGCGGGAGAGCGTTCTCCCATCTGGAATCCGGATGCGAAAGGCGTGTTCTATGGGCTTGGATATGACAAAACACGTGCCCATATGATCCGTGCGGTTCTGGAAGGGGTTGCATTTGCCCTGGAGCACAATCTCCGCGTGGCGGCGGAGGTGGGGGCAGAAGTCTCTGATCTCAATGCCATGGGCGGAGCTTCCAATTCCGCCCTGTGGACGCAGATCAAGGCTGACGTGACCGGAAAGGTATTCCATGTTCCTCGATCCGACACGGCGACGACGCTGGGCGCTGCAATTCTTGCCGGTGTGGGCAGCGGGGTTTACGGCAGTTATCAGGAGGCTGTGAATCGGACGGTTTCCGTAACAAAAACCTATACGCCCGATCCGGAGAATCATGCAGTCTACCGAAAGAGAATGGATCTTTATCTCTCCCTTTATCAGAATCTGAAAAGCGTTTTTTCCGATTTCGCATGATAAACACTTTATATACATTTAGGAGGAAATCAAAATGGGCCTGAAACCTGAAAATGTTCCCAAGATTGCGCTGAACAACGGGATGGAGATTCCCTGCATCGGCCTTGGGACGTTCGGCTCCGACAGAGTGTCGGCTGCCGATGTGGCAACGGCTGTGGGCGGAGCAATCCGCTGCGGCTACCGGCTGATTGACTGTGCTGCCTGCTACGGCAACGAAAAGGAGATCGGGGAGGTTTTTCATGAAGCATTTAAGAGCGGCGTAGTAAAAAGAGAAGACCTGTTCATTATGACCAAGGTCTGGAATGACATGCACCGCCGAGTGGAGGAGTCCTGTGATAAGAGCATTGCGGATCTGCAGTGTGATTATCTGGATATTCTTTTCATTCACTGGCCGTTCCCCAATTATCACGCACCCGGCTGCGATGTCGATTCCAGAAATCCTGATTCCAAGCCGTTCTCTGTGGCGGAGTTTATGGACACCTATCGCCAGATTGAAGCGCTGGTCAGAAAAGGAAAGGTGAGAGCCATCGGAATCTCCAACCTGACCATTCCGAAACTGGAACAGGTTATCGACAAGTTTGAAATCAAACCGGTGCTTTGTGAAACGGAACTCCATCCCTGCTTCCAGCAGCAGGAGCTGTTTGATTATCTGGTAGAACACGATATTCAGCCCGTCGGTTTTATGCCGCTCGGTTCGCCGAGAAGACCGGAGCGGGATATCGTTGCAACCGATATAGAAGACATGAAAATGCCGGAACTTGTTGCGATTGCGAAAGCCCATAACGTGCATCCGGCAACCATTTGCCTGAAATGGGCCATTCAACGGGGCCAGCTGCCGATCCCGTTCTCTGTGCACAATTATGAAGGGAATCTCGAATGCACCGTGACAGAGCCTCTGTCGGCGGAAGAAATGGCAACGATTGCAACCCTTGAGCGGAATAACAGGCTTGTCAAGGGGCAGGTCTTCCTGTGGCCGGGTGCAAATGACTGGCATGATCTCTGGGATGAAGAGAGAGTCATTGTTGACTGCCCGGATGCCGTGTAAACGGCAACAATGAAGAGAAAGGAAAACAGAATTCGGATAGACTATGGATGCATTAAGAAGAATGCTGAAAAACAGGCAGAACGGTTTGAAATTTGCAGGAATTCCGTCTTTCTGCACAGCAAACGGGCTGGTGATTGAAGCATGCCTGAAACAGGCTCTGCGCTTTGATGATTGTGTCCTGATTGAGGCGACCGCAAATCAGGTGAATCAGTACGGCGGTTATACAGGAATGAAACCGGCAGATTTTCGGGATTTTGTATATCGTATTGCAGATCAGGTCGGGTTTGACAGAGACCGCATTATTTTGGGTGGTGACCATTTAGGCCCCCTTACCTGGCAGAAGGAACCGGAATCTTCAGCAATGGCAAAGTCGGTTGAGCTGGTAAAGCTGTTTGTCTCAGCCGGTTTTAAAAAGATCCATCTGGATACCAGCATGCGGGTGGCTGATGATTCGAGAGAGGAACCGCTGACGGATGAAACCATCGCCAGACGAGGAGCCATTCTCTATAAAGCCTGTGAAGAGGCATATCAGGAGCTTTTAGCGAAGAATCCACGGGAAGAACGACCGGCCTTTATTATCGGGTCTGAAGTTCCGATTCCGGGAGGTGCCCAGGAAGCGGAAGACAGCATCTCTGTCACAAAACCGGAGGCGGTGGAACACACTCTTCAGGCGTACCGGGAGCAGTTTGAAAAGCAGGGCATTCATGATGCATTCCATAATATTATCGGTATCGTAGTGCAGCCGGGCGTGGAGTTCGGGGATGAAGATATTTTCCATTATAATCGCGAGAATGCGTTAAAACTGACAACGTATATGAAAACGCATCCGGAGATCGTGCTGGAGGGACATTCAACGGATTATCAGTCCCCCGAAGGGCTTCGCTGGATGGTGGAAGACGGTATCGCAATTCTCAAAGTCGGCCCGGCCCTCACATTTTCACTTCGGGAAGGTCTTTTTGCTCTTTCCATGATGGAAAAGCTTCTTATTCCTGAGGAAAAACAGGCCCATTTTATCGAAGTGCTCGAAGAAGTCATGTTGAAAGATCCGGCCAACTGGCAAAAACATTATCACGGCACAAAGAAAGAGCTGAAACTCAAGCGTGCTTACAGTTTTTCGGATCGATGCAGATACTATTTTGCACAGCCGGAGATAACGGACGCAATTGAAAAGCTGTTTGCCAATCTGAGTTCGGTTAAAATTCCTCTGAGCATGCTCAGGCAATATATGCCGCAGCAATATCTGAAAGTACGTGACGGTATTTTGAGTACGGATCCGAAGGATTTGGCGGAAGACTGTGTCGTGCATCTCGTGGAAGATTATAATTATGCCACGAAACTGAACTATATGATCGGAGATGTGTTTTACCGATAAATGGTAATAATGCCTAAAAAACAGTTGTGTTTCCCAAAGTTTTAGGATATAATAATTGGGAAATTTCACATATGAAATTTGATATAAATACTCGCTGACGAAATGCTTTTCCTTATTCTTCTGTGGTGCGCTGCCTTTTTTGGAGTCCCTAAAATGCAATAAGCAAAGGATAACGTGAACGAGTATTTTTGATACATCCCGCAAGCAGCGGGATCGGTTGAATCCCTACGGAGAGTATATGACATGTATGAACAAAGTGCGAAATGGAATCTGTATTATCAGGAGCTGAATCCCGGAGAGCGTAAACGGCTGTACGAGGAACTGAAAGCTTCAGAGCCTGATGATGGTGCAAATGCCTTCCGTGAGCGGATTTTTGCTGCCCGGCATACCGACCCTGCACGGCCGGGGCATGAAGTGGATACTTTTTTGTTTCAATGTGTAAGCCTGATTCAGACATATCATATTGCAAACTTCTTTCGGCGTAATGCCATCGGCGAAGTCGAAAAGGCATTCCAAATCATGCTTTACGACGAAGCTTCTCAGTATGGGGAAGCAGGTGAAAAGGCCCTCTATTGGGAGCTTCGCAATGCCGCTGCGAGGTATTTTAAAACCTGTGAAACGTCAGGTTACAATCGCTCCCTGTTCGGGCTGATTCAGTCCGGCAGTGAAGGCCGTTTGGACCGTATGTGTCGGGATGCCTGGCAGATCACTCGCGGCTTGGCGCAACGTACCGGTTCGGAAGAAAGGATGCGGATCTGGAATCAGGCAGTGCTGGACGCCTATTTGCAGGCTGATGCCAACGGGGCTGAACGCCTGAAGAAATATGAAGAGAAATCATCCAAAAAGGCAAAATAAGTTACTGATTTGTTTTGGAATACAAAAGCAAAAAGCATAGAATAGAAATGGAGAAAACGTCGTGGGAGAAGTAATTCTTACAATGAAGGGCATTGACAAGTCCTTTCCCGGCGTACACGCATTGGATCATGTTGATCTGGAGGTATGCAGGGGCGAAGTTCATGCTCTGATGGGAGAAAACGGCGCGGGAAAATCTACGCTGATGAAAGTGCTCACCGGGATCTATTCCAAAGATTCCGGAACGATCACTTACGAGGGGAGAGAGGTAGAATTCCAGAATCCTCGTGAAGCGCAGGAAGCCGGCATCGTTATTGTGCATCAGGAATTGAACATGATGAACCATCTTACGGTGGCGCAGAACATCTTCATCGGCCGCGAGTATATGAAGGGGTTCCTCATTGATGATGCGCGCATGAATCTCGAAGCAAAAAAACTGTTCGATCAGTTGGGCATCGATATCAATCCGGCAGAAAAGATGGGAAATCTTACGGTCGGGAAGCAGCAGATGTGTGAGATTGCCAAAGCAATTTCGCATGAGGCAAAAGTTATTATTTTCGATGAACCCTCCGCAGCACTGACAGAGGCTGAAATCGAGGAACTCTTCAAAATTATCCGTGATTTACGGGCAAAGCAGATGGGTATTGTTTATATTTCCCATCGCATGGATGAAATCAAGGTCATCACAGACCGCGTCACGGTGATGCGTGACGGCTCGTATGTCGGAACGCTGATCACCAAAGACTGCACCAAGGACGACATCGTCAACATGATGGTCGGTCGAGTCATCTATGAAGAGCCGAAAACGCACAGTATGGTTGCCCCGGATGCCCCTGTTGTGCTGAAGGTAGATCACCTGAATGCAGGGAAGCTGGTGCAGGATGTCAGCTTTGAACTCCGGAAAGGTGAAATTCTCGGATTCTCCGGTCTGATGGGTGCCGGCCGCACGGAGACGGCGCGTGCAATCTTCGGTGCCGACCCGAAAGAGAGCGGCGATATCTATGTCAATGGCGAAAAAGTAGAGATCAACAGCCCGCAGGATGCTGTGAAGCATGGTATTGGTTACCTATCGGAAGACCGCAAGCGGTACGGCATTGTTGTCGGGAAGACCATTGCAGAGAATTCAACCCTTGCCAGCCTGGAAGATTTTGTAAAAGGGCGCCTGATCGATCGGAAGAAGGAGCGGGATGCTACACAGAAATATGTGGATCGGCTTCGTACAAAGACGCCCGGCATCGATCAACTGGTGATCAATCTCTCCGGCGGAAACCAGCAAAAAGTGGTTATTGCCAAATGGCTTGTTCGCAACTGTGATATTCTGATATTTGATGAGCCTACACGAGGTATCGACGTCGGTGCAAAAAGTGAGATTTATCATCTGATGTCGGAGCTGGCAGCGGAAGGAAAATCCATTATTATGATCTCCTCCGAAATGCCCGAAGTGCTTCGTATGAGCGACCGCATCATTGTGATGTGCGAAGGCCGTAAGACTGCAGAGATTGACATTGCCGACGCGACGCAGGAAAAGATCATGCACGCTGCGACACTGAGATAACAGGAGGACGAGAATATGGAAAAATTCAAAAGCAATCCCCTCGTCAAGACACTCGGATTCAACAGAATTATTCTGGTTGCGGTTCTGATAGCGCTGTATCTGCTGTTCTCTTTGTTCAGCGGGCGCATTCTTGGTTCGGTTGATATTCAGAATGTGTTGAACAGTGTCGACTTTATGGGTTTTTTGACCATCGGTGTCATGTTCGTAATCGCAACCGGCGGCATTGATTTTTCAATTGGTCCGGTGATGTATTGTGCAGCGCTGGTGGCAGGCCAGCTGTTGGTGGTGGGCGGTCTGCCTTTGTGGCTTTGTCTGCTTATCAGCATTCTCGTCGGTTTGATCTTTGGCATCTTGAATGGCATCATGGTTGCCTACATGAAGCTTCCGTCCTTTATCTCTTCCATGGCATCCATGCGCATTGCCCAGGGAATTGGTTCTCTCGCAACAAAATCCGCCGGAGTCAGCTGGCCCAGCACGGGCTCCGCCAATGACTGGTATCGAAAACTGATCAATGTGAACGGGATTCCCACAGGTCTGATTATCCTGCTGTTCTTTGCAATTGTATGTTCAATCATTCTCAACCGAACCCGGATCGGACGCTATATCCTTTGTATCGGATCCAACCGGGAGGCTGTACGCCTGTCAGGTGTTGACACCCGCAAATGGGAGGCGCTTGCCTATATCATCTGCGGAACGCTGGCAGGGATTGCAGCGGTCATGTATGTTGGTGTGAACACGAAGGTGACGACTGCCGGCGGCGATGCATTTAACAACAATGCCATTGCAGCCTGTGTGATGGGCGGTACATCCATGGCGGGTGGTGTCGCCTCTGTAAGCGGCAGCCTGATCGGCATTTTGATTATCGCGCTGCTTCGTGTCGGCATTAACGCAATGAAATTCAGCCCCGACTGGCAGTATATTATTACCGGTATTATCGTTGCGCTGGCGGTATATGCGGATATCCGCAGCAGCCAGCGGCGCCGGTAACGATCAGGAGGTAGCTCATGCAAAACACAAGATTGAGTGGAAACTCTTCCCGTAAATTTGACCTTCAAAGGATTGTTGTGCTCGCGGTCGTTATCGTTCTGGCTGCGGTGTTCAGCATTTTCAGCCGTGACTTCCGCAAGTTCTCCACAGTGGTCACGCTGCTGGACTCCTTCTATTACTTCTGTTTTATTGCGATCGGTGTCACCTTCTGTCTGATTTCAGGAGGCAATGACCTTTCGGTCGGAACCGGTATGGTTTGCTATGCGCTGATCGGCGGCTTTTGCATTACCAAGCTCGGTCTGCCCACATGGGCAGGCATGCTCGTTACAATTGCATGCGGCCTGGTTTTTGGCGTGCTGAACGGATTTCTGGTATCGGTTATGAATCTGCCGGCATTTATCGCAACGCTCTGCACCATGCTGATTACGCGAGGGCTCGGTTCGGTTGTCTGCGGCGGAGCTGTGAACTGGCCGGCGCGCTCCTCCCCCAATGGCTGGTTCCGCAATCTCTTCAAACTGATGGTTCTCAACTCCAGCGGGAAAAAGACTCCGGTTCCCGTGGGTGTCATCCCGATTCTCCTTGCTGTGATTATCATGTCTCTGATCCTGAACAAGACACGGATCGGCCGTTATATCATTGCCATCGGTTCCAATAAGGAAGCAGCCCGTCTCTCTGGGGTGAACGTAGTCAAATATCAGATGTCGGCTTATATCATCTCCGGTTTCTTTGCCGGGCTTGCTGGTATTGCCTATGTCTGCGCGACGACATCTTCCATTACACCGGGCTCCGGTGCAGGTCTTGAACTGGACGCAATCGGCGGAGCAATCATCGGCGGCACATCGATGACAGGCGGTGTGGGCAGTGTTTTCGGGACATTGTTGGGCATTCTTATTTTGACGTTGCTGAAGAACGGCCTCCCGAAGATCGGCCTTGGGCAGGACTGGCAGAATATCATTACAGGTCTCGTGCTGATTTTTGCGATCTATATCGATGTTCTGAAAAACCGAAAAAAAGCCTGAAACACATTGACTTTAAAAAAGACCAATGCTATAATTTTTATAATCTCTATAAGGTGTCTGCCGCATCGCGGTGAACATAAAAAACCATATTTTTTAAAGGAGGATTCCCCATGAAAAAAGTGTTGGCCGTAGTTCTGGCCCTCATGCTGGTGTGCAGCATGACTGCCGTTGCATTTGCTGACGGCGAAGCGCTCCATTTCGAAATCGTTTCCAAAGGCTTCCAGCATCAGTACTGGCAGGCTGTCCTGAAAGGCTCTCAGGAGAAGGCAGCTGAGCTTGGCGTTACCATCAACTTTGTTGGTCCTGCCAATGAATCTGCTTATGATGAACAGCTGTCCCAGCTGAACTCTGCTATTGCTGCAAAACCGGCAGCAATCGGCCTTGCAGCTCTCTCCACCGAGACCTGCCTTGATGCCATTGCCACGGCTCAGAGCGCAGGCATCCCGATCATCGGCTTTGACTCCGGTGTTCCGGGCGCTCCGGAAGGCGCAATCTGGGCAAATGCTGCTACGAATAACTACAATGCCGGTGCTATGGCAGCTGAGAAAGTCTATGAAGCAGTTTCCGCACGTATCGCTGCAGCAGAAGGCGCTGTTCGTATCGGTGTTTCCGCACAGGACAATGTGTCTGACTCTGTTGTGAGCCGCGGCCTCGGATTCATTGACAAGTTCGCAGAGCTGTGCGCTGCAGATGGCTTCACTGTGAAGCTGGAAGGCGATGCTGCCTACGTGAACGGTGCAAATGTCACCTCCGATGACAATGGCAAAGTGATTATCGAGACGCTCGTTCCTGCACAGGTTACCTCTGAGCTCTCTCTGATCGACTGCAACACCCTCATGAGCAAGGAAGACACCATTGCAATCTACGGCTCCAACCAGCACTCCGCAGAAGCTATCATCTCCGCAAATGAGAACCTCCAGGTTCTTGGCACGGGCGAGAATGACATCATTGGTGCCGGCTTCGACTCCGGTGCTGTCATCAAGGCTGCTGTTGCCGACGGAACGCTCTTCGGCGCAATCACCCAGGCTCCTGTTGCTATGGGCGCTGCACTTGTTGAGCTGTGCTACAATGCTGCCACCGGCGGAGAAGTTGCCGATGTTGATACCGGCTGCCAGTGGTACACCGCAGAGAATATGGATGATCCTGAGATCGCCCAGAACCTCTACGACTAATCTGTTATCCAAACCTATCTCATGAATGAGGGCGCCTTTCGGCGCCCTTTTCTTTCTTCACCTCGTAGCAAGGAGGGTTTGTTCATGCAGAAGCTCTATACAAAAGAAGGGAGAACGCTCCCGCAAATACCATGGAATGTTTACCCCAGACCTCAAATGGTTCGGAAGGATTGGCTATGCCTGAACGGCAAATGGAGCCTGGAGATCAGAAAGACAGATCAATCCGACCGACAAGGAAGAAAAGAGACTGTTCTCGTGCCCTTCTGTCCGGAGAGCCTTTTATCCGGCATTCAGGAAGTTCCTGAACCGGGGGATGTCTTGCTCTATCGCAAAAGCTTTGTTCTTCCGGATGCATGGCATGGAAGACAGATTCTGCTGCATTTCGGAGCGGTCAGCCGGGATACGGAAGTGCTTCTGAATGGGAAAGTGGTATGCCGCTCGAAAAACGGTTATCTTCCCTTTTCTGCAGATGTGACAGAAGCTCTTGCTGAAGGAGAAAATGATCTTGAGGTTCGCGCAGTTAACGATCTGAGCCATCAGTATCCGTGGGGAAAACAGAGCAAAAACCGGGGAGGCATGTGGTATACGCCCTGTTCCGGCATCTGGCAGACGGTTTGGCTGGAACCGGTACCGGAGAAGTATATCCAGCGTCTGAAAATCCGTACCGGAAGCAACTGGGCAGAAGTTTTTGCGGAAGGAATTGAATCCGGTACGCTCCTGCTGGACGGGTGGGAATATCCTCTCCTCAACGGGAAGGTGCATATTCCGCTGGATGGCCCGAAGCAATGGAGCCCGGAAGATCCGTTTCTGTACCGGTTTTGTGTCATTTCCGGAGAAGACCGCGTAGAAAGCTATTTCGCGCTGCGCACACTCACAATGGAAACCGTTCATGGAAAGCCCCGACTTTGCCTGAACGGGAAGCCGTATTTCTTTCATGCGCTGTTGGATCAGGGATATTGGAGCGACGGGCTGTATACGCCTGCCGATGCCGGAGCATTTGAGCGGGATATCCTCAGCATGAAGGCTCTCGGATTCAATACACTGAGAAAGCATATCAAAATAGAGCCGGAATTATTCTACTATGCGTGTGATTCCCTTGGGATGGTTGTTTTTCAGGATATGGTAAACAACGGAGAATATCGCTACCTTCGGGATACGGTTTTGCCTACGCTGCACTTCCAAAAGAGAAGGGACCGCGGCCTGAACCGCGATCCCGAAACGAGAAAAGCATTTTTGGAAGCCATGAAAGAGACGGTTTCCTTGCTGGAGAATCACCCAAGCATTTGCCTTTGGACGATTTTCAATGAAGGCTGGGGGCAATTCTGCGCAGATGACGCCTATGAACTGCTGAAAAAACTCGACCCGACGCGCTTTATCGACAGCACATCAGGCTGGTATCATCAGAAGAAGAGTGATGTTGACAGCCTCCATATCTATTTTGAAAAGATGCATCTCGGAAAGAAGCCCATCCCGCAGCTCCTTTCGGAATTCGGCGGGTATGTATGGAAGGTTCCGGAGCACAGCTTTAACCGGGAGAAAACCTACGGCTACAAAAAGTTTGAAACCAGAGAAGCATTTGTGCGTGCACTGAGAGACCTTTATGAAAAGCAGATTCTTCTTCTTGCGAGTGAGGGGCTCTGCGGAGCAGTCTACACCCAGGTTTCCGACGTCGAAGATGAGACGAATGGCCTCCTGACCTTTGACAGAGTTGTAAGCAAACTTCAACCCGAGGAATTTGCGGATCTCTCGGAGGCATTGCAGAGAGCCGTTGAGAGTTCCTCTTCCGTGAATACTTCAATGCCGTGATCAAGAAGCAGCTGCGCGGTGACGCCGTTTCCAGCTACCAGTGTTTTATTGAAAAACCCGTTATATCGGAAGCCCTTTCCGCAGGAAGGGCTTCTTGCTTTTAAAATGGCTTTTTTACAGCCGTTTTCCTGAGCAATCCGGAGCGTTCGCTCAGCACCGGCCAGAAATTCTGCTGTTACATCTTTTCCTTTATTGGTGATGACTTTGTCCTTCAGGCATTCACTCGGATCTCTTGGCGTCGGGAGCCCGCCCAATTCCTCCGGGCAGGCAAGAACTGCTTCGCCGTCCTCAGCGAGCTTTTGAAGCTCCGGCACCAGATTTGTTCCGCCGTCATAGCGGCAGGGGCAGCCTGCAAGGCATGCACTGACGAGAATCATTCGCTTGAGCACTCCTTTTAAACGTGTTAAAGCAGCTTCTTTTTCTTGAAATAGATCAGGCTGGCAACAATAATCACAACGGAGATGATGATGACAAGGGGATAAGCCCAGGGAGACTCCAGCTCCGGCATATAGCGGAAGTTCATCCCGAACCATCCGGTGATAAGAGTCAGCGGCATAAAAATGGTGGAAACAACCGTCAGCACCGTCATAATGCGATTCTGCTTTGCTTCAAGCTGGAGGTGATAAACGTCACCCAATTGTTCCGTGTAGTCATGCAGGTAAGATGCAAGATTATAAAGCCGTTCCACACGGCTGGTGAACATGTGAAAGTAGCGGATATTGTCATCGGCAAAAAAACCGTTCTCATTCTCTTCCAGTTCCTGGCTGAGATCGATCAATTGGGAGTAATGTACGCGGAGATCCCGTGCATTTCCACGGATTTCGTTGACCTGGCTGATGCATGAGTTGTCTTCCGTTGCCATCAGGAGGTCTTCCAGATGGTCCAGCTCTCTCTCATATTGCTCCATCAGATGAAGATCGTCTTTGACGATGGTTTCCAGAAAATCGTACAGAAATCGTTCTATTCCCGGGGATCTCCAACGTTTCGTCCGTTGAATGGTCTTTATGATCTTTTCTGCAAATCCCGAGTTGTCAATAAATACGATGCCTGTTTCATCCAGGGCAAAGGCAAATTCGTGGTATTCTTTCGAAAGATCCGAGCGGTCTGGAATCGAAAATGTCCCGGTCAGAGAGTCGTAGTTCACCACTGCCTTGGATCCGTATATATCCGAAAGGCTCATCTCAAGATCAATCCCCATGTTGAAGCTTTCCTTCTGATCTTTCCATTCGTCCACCGTCATCACGGCAACGAAAGGAGAGGTGGGGCGGGTTTTGCTTGCTTTCAGTGTTTCACGAATTGCATAATACATGGTGCTCTTCCTCCCAAATGATTAAGGAATACAATTATTTTAGCATACTCAGTGCTGTAAAGCAAACCGAAAGGGAACTTTTAAAAAGAAAAAACAGGGCTTCGCTTTTGCGAAGCCCTGGAAGCTCATCGGCGCATTGAGCTAACCTTACAAGGCATTGGTGAAGGTCAATTTATCACCGCCCGGTAAGCAGAGAACGTTCCATTTAACCCGTTCTCCGGATGCATGTATCATAACAAAAACCGGGAAAGAAGTCAAGGGTTTACATAATTGTTCATAATTTTTTCATAAAATACGAGGCAGGTTTTCCTGCCTCGAAAGAAATCTATGACGATTCAGAATCGCTTGATACTGTGTGTTACGGCTTGAGCTCAAGATACAGGGCACGATACTGCTTGGCGGAGTTCTCCCAGGAGACATCCTTTGCCATATCGCGCTGCACCATTTCGTCCCAACGCCAGCGATCGGTGAAGTATACCGTCTTCGCGCGGTTGATTGCATCGAGAAGAAGCCCGGTTTCATACCGGTCGAAGGTGAAGCCGTTGCCGTCATCGGTATACTGGTTGTAAGGCTGAACGGTGTCTTTCAGTCCGCCCGTTTCGCGTACAATCGGCACGGTGCCGTAACGCATGGCGATCAGTTGGGTGAGGCCGCACGGCTCAAACAGGCTCGGAACGAGAAGTGCATCCGCACCTGCATAGATCTGATGAGCTCTTCCTTCATCATACATGATGTTGGAACATACGCTGCCCTTGTAGGCGTTCTCATAGTAACGGAAGGAATCTTCATAACGCGGATCTCCGGTGCCGAGAACAACAACCTGCGTGTTTCCGTCGATAATCTGCGGGAGAATGGCGTTCACAAGATCCAGCCCCTTCTGATCTGTCAGGCGGGAGATCAGGCCGATCACAAACTTTCCTTCATCCTGTTCCAGACCGAGCTGCTCCTGAAGAGCGCGTTTGTTCTCACGCTTCTTCGCCAGAACGTCGGACCCGTCATAAGGAGCTGCAAGCAGAGAATCCGTCTTGCTGTTCCACAAATCACAGTCAATTCCGTTTACAATGCCGCGCAGCTTGTAGGAGTGGTGACGGAGATGTGCATCCAGACCTTCGCCGAAGAAAGGCGTCTGAATTTCGCCGGCATAAGTGCCGCTTACCGTGGTGATCATATCGGCAAAGGCAAGGCCGCCTTTGAACATATTGGCATCAACATAGTTCTGCTTCAAAACGTCAATATTGAAGAGCCAGTCATCCAGCCCGGACCAGTATTTGATGGTCGGAATGTTGTAAACACCCTGGAAGCGCAGATTGTGGATGGTGATCATCACTTTTGCTCTGCCGACCGGTGTGCCTGCAAACTGGGTGCGCAAATAGAGGGGAACAAGCCCGGTCTGCCAGTCATGGCAATGGATCACATCGGGGATCCAGTCCAGATAGTTCAATGCAGCAAGTGCGGCCTTGGCAAAATAGCAGTACTTGGGGATATCGTCTACCAGATTGGTGTAGGGGTTACCCCAACTGAAGAATTCGTCATTGTCGATAAAGTCATAAACAACGCCGTCCCATACATATTCCATAATGCCGACGTAGAAGGACCGGCCGTCGGAACAGAGGTTCATCGAGAAAGCGCCGCGATAGATCATCTTCTCCTGATACTCCCAGGGGATGCATTTATAGCGCGGCAGAATCACTTTTACGTCGCAGTTTTGGCGGCTTAAAGCTTTTGGCAGAGCGTACATCACGTCGCCGAGCCCGCCGGTTTTCACAAACGGATAGCATTCCGAGCCAATGAAGGCAACGCTTCTGCGGGGCTGGGGGAGTTCTTCCACAGGCTCTGCAACAGGCTCTTCTGCGGGCTCTGCTTCGGCTTCAACAGCGGGCTCTTCCGTAGCTTCGGCAGGAACTTCTTCTGCAGCGGCTTCAACGGGAGCAGCTTCTGCAACAGGGGCTTCAACAGGCGCTGCTTCTGCGGTGGGAGCCTCAACCGGTGTAACTTCCACAGCTGACTCTTCTACCGGAGCAACTTCCACGACGGGAATCTCATTAGCGGCTTCTGTAACCGAGGCAGCTTTCTTGGCGGTCTTTTTCGCGGCAGGTTTTCTTGCGGTAGGTTTTTTGGCCGCCGGTTTCGTAGCCTTTTTTACTGCAGGTTCGGCAACAGGCGCTTCTGCAGCGGGAGCTTCAGCTGTAACTTCGGGAGATGCTTTTTCAACGGCTTTTGCCGCTTTCAAAGCGGATTTTTTCCGAGCAGGTTTGGCAGCTTCTTTGGTCACGGCTTCGACCTTTTCGACGGAAACAGTCTCAGGCTCTTTCGTGGCCGGAGCTGTTTTCTTCATCTTTTTTGTTGCGGCAGTCTTGGCGGGTTTTTCTTCTTCTATTGCGATAGGGGCCTTCTTGGTTTCTTTGGAAGACTCTGCTTTTTTTGTAGGCATATTTTTACTCCTTCATTTGAAATGTGCAGAAGCAGGGATTGTCCTGTTAAAAAAGCTTCTGCTCATACAAACTGCATTATAGTGCCTGACAGCGGAAAATGCAAGGTGAAAATTGACAAATTTTCTTAAAAAATGATGAAATCCTGAAAAAAACCGGCTGTTTTCTCACTATGAGTGAAAAAACGGGATGAACAAAGAAATAAAAAAGAGAATGGCTTTTCTCATCAAAATCTGTTATAATGCATTGGAATTCACTTGGCAGAAAGGCACAGGCATGATAACCGGCGAAAAAACACGATCAGAAACCAAAATTGCGGATTCCCCCCTTCACAGTGCATGGACAGAGGACGGATATATTCAGAATCAGGATTTGCTGACGGGCTATATATATCGCACCATTCCGGCAAAGGAAAATTGCTGCGGTCCGGTTGCGGTGTATAATCTCTGCAGGCACAGCGGGCAGAATCTGGAGTTTGAAGCGCTTCTCCGGGAGATGGATGGCATGCACCGTCTCCATATGCCGGGGCCGACATTCATGTATGTGATGCGGAAATGCCTGACGGAGCATTTGCCAGGTTGGCAGGAAGTGCACGGCCGTGATGAGGCAGTTCGGCAGGCGTGCCAAAGTTCCATGGGGATCTTTCGGTATCATGAGGGGAGGATCCCGCACTTTGTCGGTTATTATCGCGAAAGGGAAAACACCTTTCATTTTTATAACGTCTGTGACGGAAGAGAAAACGTTGTCATGTCGATGGAAGAATTTACCAGTGACCATTTGCTTGGCGGCAGTGTCAAGCTGATCTGGTGGGAGTAAAGCAATAAAAAGATTATGAGAGGGAGGCAAATTGCGTCCCTCTTTTTTCATAGACTGTTCATCTGTTTATTCAGTGATTTTTCAGGTTTTCGGTCTATAGTATATGCACAACAGATACGATGCACCCTGAAAAGTCAGCACTTCATTCCGCCGTGCTTACGTATCTGTGCGGGAGAAATCATTTTAAAGGTGAACAACCAGGTAAGCCCGCAAAATAAAGGTAAGGAGATGACGGCATAGCCCATCTGATGTAAGATTTCGAAGAATCTGAAATCAGATGGGCGTAATAATTAAAGTCATCAAAGAACGAGAGGATTTATGCATGATAAATAATAAAGGAGAAAACAATGTTCATAGTATTTTCACATTGTTTTCAGCTTATTTTCAGAATCAGAAAGTAAACTACTGGATCACCGGGAGATGATATAAAGTGGAAGCGATTGAATACCTGCATGAATGGAAACATGAACTGAACTATCTGGATCTGCTGACGATCCGGCAGCGGCTGCGGGCAGTGATGCAGCCGGACCCGCATGCAAAGGACGGCAAGTATCTGATCCGCAGCCTCTATTTCGACAGTCCGGAGGACAAAGCTCTGCGGGAGAAGATCGATGGCGTCAACATGCGGGAGAAGTTC
>JAFUGY010000017.1 GCA_017469115.1 Oscillospiraceae bacterium | reverse complement strand
CGTTGCATTCGGCGCGGGCACAATCATGGACTTTGGACGTTATCCCGCCTATAAGCTCGGTATTCCTTTTGTTTCTGTGCCGACGCTCGCCAGCTCTGACGGGTTCACAGCAAATATTTGCTCCGTCATACTGGAAGGGCAGAAGAAGTCCATCCCCATGTGCGCGCCGATTCTGGTGGTTGCCGATCTCGATATTATCAAAGGAGCCCCGGCTCGTCTCGTTGCCAGCGGCATCAATGACATTCTTGCCAAGTACATCTCCCTGGTCGACTGGCGGATTTCTCACCTGGTAAACGGCGAGCATTACTGCCACATGGTAGCAGAGCTGGCAGATCAGGCTCTTGCCATTATGCGTAATGCGGCTGACGTCTATGCGGACACAGGTGTTGCCGACATCGAAGCCATGACCATGGCCCAGATGCTCAGCGGTCTTACCATGCAGCTTCTGGATCACTCCAGAGCCGCCTCCGGTGCAGAGCATCTGATAGCCCACCTGGTGGAGATGAAACCGCCGCGCTTTGAGAAAGCCGAAGGCATCCACGGTGAATGCGTCGGCGTGGGGACGTATCTCTGCGCCAAAAAGTATCATGAGCTGGCAAAACTCACCCCGAAAGCGAAACCCTTTGAGCCTCTGACCATCGAGTGGATTGACGAAAAGTTTGGTCCGCGGCTCGCTGCCGGCATTGCAAAAGAAAACGCCAACGATGTGCTGACCACATTCGATCCCCAGACCATTGTGGACCGCTGGGAGGATATCCGCAATCTCATCAGCACCATTCCCGCACCGGAGACGCTGGAAAAGCTCTACAAAAGCTGCGGATGCAAATACCTGCCGGAGCACATCGGCATCGACCCGGCGCTTTCCGAGGAGATTCTGCCCATCTCGGCTGCAATTCGCAACCGCCTGACACTGGTGAGAATGCTGAGAGTATTGGAATTCTGATCGCAGACAGACCAAAACATGTTGCGCGGGCGGAACATCGGGAAAACACAATTTCCAGGCTCTGCCCCGCGCTTTCTTAAAATTCCGGAAGGAGGTGCCGGTAGTGTTTACAGACTATCTTTTCAGTATCTCGCGATACGCGGTTCTGTTTCTGTCGGTTGTCCTCCTGATTCGGAACCTGCGTTCACTGCTCAGTGGGAAGGCGGAACCCGAAACCTGGGCTTATCTGCGCGTCGGCGAGGAGAATGTGCCGATTCAGCACTGGGAAAGCCTGATCGGGCGAACCCGCTCGGCTGATCTGCGACTGTTCGGCGAGGGCATCAGCCCGATTCACGCCGTGCTCAAACGCACGGATAAGGGCAGATGGTTTGTATATGACGTGTTTTCCAAAGGCGGGGTTTGGGTCAATGGCAAAGCTGTGCCGGTGAGCGGCACGAACCTGCAGCACGGCGACACCGTGAATTTCGGCGGGAGCTGTGTACGCTTTCTGAATCTCAGCACTGAGCAGCGACAGCGCAATGAGCAGAAACGCACCGGGGCAGGGGTTCGGGTGAATCCCGTCGTCTCCCTGGCAGAGTTGACGATGCTGCAGCTTTTTCTGCTGCTGCAGCATTCCTTCAGTGCCCGGCAGGCGGATATGACAAGCATTGCGCTTGCCTTTGCAACGCTCGTGGTGTTGGAGTGGTGCGTTTATGAGGCAATGCGGCTTTTGGATCGCACCGGTTTTGAATTGGAGCTTCTGGCCTTTTACCTGACCACCCTCGGTCTCTCGGTGGCGGCCTCGGCCGTTCCGGAGGATCTTTATAAACAGATTCTGCTGATTGTGGCGTCAGTGTTTCTGTTTCTGTTTTCCGGCTGGTGGATGAGCAACCTGAAGCGGACAAATGCCATGCGCATCCCTGTTGGAATTCTGGCGTTGGCTTTGCTTGCGCTGAACATTCTGACCAGCGACAAAATCAACGGCGCGAAAAGCTGGCTGGAATTCGGTGGATATTCCTTTCAGCCCTCGGAACTGGTGAAGGTTTTCTATATCTACGTCGGTGCAGCCACTCTTGATGCTCTTTACATGAAGCGCAATCTCTATTCCTTCATTCTCTACTCCGCTGCCTGTGTGAGTGCTCTCGCCCTGATTGGTGACTTCGGCACTGCACTGGTTTTCTTCACCACCTTTTTGGTGATCTCCTTTATGCGTTCCGGCTCGCTGGCAACGGTACTCCTGGCTGTCACAGGCGCTGTGCTTGCGGGGTTGCTGGCCATGACCGTCAGGCCGTATATTGCAAGGCGTTTTGCTGTCTGGGGTCATGTATGGGATGATGTATACGGCGCCGGATATCAGCAGACGCGCTCCATCTCAGCCACTGCCTCCGGCGGGCTCATCGGGAAAGGTGCCGGCGCCGGTTGGCTGAGAGGCATCGCTGCCAGTGACACTGACATGGTTTTTGCCTATATCTGCGAAGAGCAGGGGCTGATCATCGGGCTATGCATGATTTTTTCAGTAATCCTGATGGCACTTTTTGCCGTAAAATGTGCCAAAAACGGGCGCTCGGCCTACTTTTCCATTGCAGCCTGCGCAACTGCAGCTCTGATGCTGGTGCAGCTGGCACTCAACGTTTTCGGCACGCTTGATCTTCTGCCTTTCACCGGGGTTACCTTCCCCTTCGTTTCGCGAGGCGGAAGCTCACTTCTTTCGTGCTGGATGCTTCTGGCCTATCTGAAAGCCGCTGACAACCGGCGTGGAGCCAGCTTTGCCGTTGACCCGGTCAACCGCATTATGACTTGGGAAGAGGAGCACGGCGTTGAAGTGGTATCCTGGGGAGAAGAACAGGCTGCTGCCGGAAAGAAGAAGAGCCTATGAAAAAAATAAGCCGCCGCTCCCTGTCGGTTCTCCTCATTGCCGCGCTTGTGCTCACCGGAATGTTCTGGTTTATTCGGGAAGAATACCGGCACGGCAGGAAATGGGCCATGTACTTTTCGATGTTCAATCCGGAAGCCGAAGGCGAACTGCTCGACCGAAACGGTGTGATGCTGGCCGCTTTTGGCAAGGAGGCGCACGTCTACGCCAAAGACTGGCCTACCCGTGTAGCCAACTACCATGTCACGGGTGACTACGTCGGCATGACCGGCACGGGCCTTCTAACCCACTTCTGGGGCAGTGCCTCAGACTATGATTTTCTCTACGGCATCAAAAACGAAAAAAGCGGCTCTCTGAGCCTGAGCATCGATGCGGAAGCTAACACCTATGCCTACCGCCTTCTCAGCCAGTACGGGAAAGGCTGCGTGCTGGTGATGGATTATAAAACAGGAGAGATGATTTGCCTGGTCTCATGCCCCTCTGTCGACCCTGCTTATCCGGAGGAAGAACTGGAAGATGGTGCTTATGTAAACCGAGCCTTGACAGCGACCTATACCCCCGGCTCCACCTTCAAACTGGTCACCTCAGCTGCTGCCATCGAAAATGTGCCGGATCTGGAGAGCATGACTTTTCGTTGCAGCGGAGAGCTTGACATTGCAGGAGTCAAAATCACCTGTATGGAGGCACATGGCACCCAGACGTTTGAGCAGGCCCTTGCCAACTCCTGCAACTGTGCCTTTGCCTACCTCACCTACATGCATGTGGGTCAGAGGCTGATGGTGCAATACGCAACGGACTACGGGTTTTTAACCGGTCACACAATTGATGGGCTCTATACTTCCGCCGGAAATTACCCGACGGAATTCGTCGGCGACCCGGAATTGGCCTGGTCCGGGATCGGTCAGTCAACCGACCAGGTTTGCCCTTTTTCGATGCTGCGCTATGTTGCGGCCATTGCCAACGACGGGCTGCTCGCAGAACCTACCTTTCTTAAAGGCGGCTCGGCAGGAAAGACCGCTTCCCTTCTGAATGCATCGACGGCAAAGCGGCTGCAGGAACTGATGCGCAACAACGTCACTTCCCATTATGAAGAAGAAGTAGATTTTGCTGCCCTGCCCTTCTGTGCAAAAACAGGAACCGCGGAAACAGGCCTCGGAACGTCTCATTCGTGGTTTACGGGGTTTTTACAGGATGAGGAACATCCCTATGCATTCGTCGCCGTGATTGAAGAAGGCGGGTTTGGTCTGTGGGCAGCGGGTCTTCTTATCAACAAACTATTTCAGCATATGATTCATTCAGGAACAGTTTAAATGATCGATATCAGTGTAAACAATCTTATTAAAGGCTTTGAAATCGGCACCAACGTGCTCGACGGGCTGAACTTCCAGGTGACGGCGGGAGAGCACGTCGCCATTTTAGGGATCAACGGCGCGGGAAAAACGTGTCTTTTTCGCATTTTGACCGGTGAGCTCGACTATGACGAGGGCAGTGTGGTTCTTGCGCCGAACAAGCGCATCGGCCTCATCTCGCAGATTCCGGTCTATCCCGAAGGATGGACAACTGAGGATGTGCTCAAAACGGCACACAGCCATCTCTTCCGTATGCAGGACAGGATGCGCGAAATTGAGCAGCTTTTATCGGAAGGCAGTGATGACGAAGCCCTGCTGAAAGAATATGACCGCTTGCAGAGCGACTTTCTCCGTCTCGGCGGATACGAGGCCGACGCGGAACGCAGCCGTGTTGCCAGTGGGCTGGATATCACGCAGGATATGCGCGAGCGGTTATTTGAAAATCTCTCCGGCGGGGAAAAAACCCGTGTCCATCTGGCACGCCTGAATCTGGAAGACACCGATATTCTTTTGCTCGATGAGCCTACCAACCATCTCGACCTCCCTGCCACCGAATGGCTGGAAGTGTATATTTCCCATTTTCGCGGCACGGTGCTTGCAATTTCCCATGACCGGTATTTTCTCGACAGAGTAGCACAGCGGTGCATTGAAATCGTCAACGGAAAGGCGGAATTTTACTCCGGCAATTACAGCTTCTTTGTAGAGGAGCGCCAGCGTCGGTTTGAGGAAAAGCAAAAGCAGTATGAGAAAGATGCTGCCAAAATTGCCCAGCTGCAAAAAGCCGCCGATCAGATGCACCTCTGGGCGTTTATGGGCAATGATAAGCTGCACAAACGTGCCTTCTCCATGGAAAAACGCATTGAGAAGCTGAAGAAAACCGAACGGCCGACCTCTCAGAAAAAATTGAGCATCCGTTTCAAAGAGACGGGATTCACCGGCGATGAGGCTGTCGTGATGGCAGATGTTTCCAAAAGCTACGGAGCGAAAAAGCTCTTCTCCGATCTGGATCTTGAAGTAACCGGTGGAGAATCTGTAGCAATAACAGGGAACAACGGAGCAGGGAAATCCTCCCTGATCAAGATCATGGTGGGGGAAGAAACTCCTGACAGCGGTTTTTCGTATCTCGGGCCGCAGATTCGCGCGGCTTATCTGCCTCAGATCGTCCGCTTTGGGGATGACAGCCGCTCCATGCTCGACAGCATGATTTACGAATGCAAGTGTTCCCCCCAGGAAGCGCGGGACCGTCTGGCCGCTTTCGGCTTTCGCGGAGAGAATGTCCTCCGCCCGGTTGGCGTGCTCTCCGGTGGTGAGCGCAGCCGCCTGAAGCTCTGCATGCTGATGGGATCTGATATCAACCTGCTCATTCTCGATGAACCAACCAATCACCTGGATATTGCCAGCCGTGAATGGATGGAGGACGCCCTTTCGGATTATGAACAGACGCTGATTTTCGTTTCCCACGACCGATATTTTATCGACCGGTTTGCTACGCGGATTCTCTCCTTTGAGGGTGACGGAGTCGTCACCGACTATAAAGGGCCATATCAGGATTATCTCGCCTGGCGGGAGCGCCAGCGCGTCTTTGCCGAAGCGGAGCGCAGCAGAAAGCCAAAAGAAAAAAAGCCGGACAGTCGCCCGGAACGTGGGCCCGATCTTGCGAAAAGTTCAGCCAAAATAGAGCGTGAGATTGAAAAGCTGGAAGCACAGATTGCTAAGCTCAACGAAGAGGCAGAAGCCGCTGCCAGTGACTACGTCCGCCTGATGGAGCTGGACAGCAAACGAGCAGAACTGGAGGCTCGCCTGGAACCTCTGTATGAGAGATGGGAGGAACTGAATGCATAGAATGGAACATTGGATGATCACCTGCGCTGTTCTTACCGCTCTGGCCGCCTTTTTCAAGCTTTGCCTGAGAGGGTACACCTATATCAGCGTGTCGCTGCTCTTCATCATGTTTCTGCTGATGGTATTCCATCTCGGCAGTGACTGGCTGAAGCGGATTGTTGCGGTTGTCACCTGCATCGGGCTGATGTATTTCTGCGTGGTGGAATACCTCGTGGTCTCCAACGCGAAAACTGACGCTGACCCGCAGCGCAGCTATCTTATTGTGCTCGGTGCTGCAGTCCATGGAGACATGCCTTCTCTCTCACTGTACCATCGTCTCAGCAGCGCGCTGGATTATTTGAATACCTATCCGGAGAGCAAGGCTGTGCTCAGTGGAGGCCAGGGGAAAGGGGAAAACCTCTCGGAAGCTCTCTGCATGCACGACTGGCTGGTAAGCAGCGGCATTGAAGAAGAACGCCTCATTCTGGAAGACCGCTCCACCTCCACCATGGAAAACCTGCAGTTTTCCTGGGAAAAGCTGCAGGAATTGGGATGCGCACCGGATGATGTTGCCATACTCTCCAGCAACTATCATCTTTACCGCGCCAAAACCATGGCCCGTTCTCTCGGGATGGATCCGGTCGGCGTATGCGGCGTGATGGGATATCCGATTTACACACTCGGTATGTTTATTCGCGAAGCCTTCGGGCTGACACATTTATGGGTATTTGGGAATTAAGAATATGACAGAAGAACAGAAAAGAATCGACAGCTTTCCAAACAATGCACCGGTGGAAGATCCGGAAACGCCGGAAGAAATTCTCCCCGAAGATTTCACCGCTCCGGAAGAACTAATGGAAGATCCGGAGGAAAACCAGGCTGTATTCGTTCAGCCCGGAACACTTTACATCGTGGCAACACCGATTGGGAACTCAAAAGATATGTCCGTTCGCGGGCGTGGGATTCTCTCCCAATGTGATATGATCGCCGCGGAAGACACCAGGCGCTCCATGGTGCTGCTGGGGAAGCTCGGCATCCGTAACCGGCTGGTCTCCAACCACAAATTCAATGAATATGGCAAGGCAAAGTATTTCATCCGGGAGCTGAAAGAAGGCAAAAGCATCGCCGTCATCACCGATGCGGGTACCCCGTGTATCTCCGATCCGGGCAACGAGCTGATCAAAGCCGCGGTTGCTGAGGGCATCCGGGTCATCGGCGTTCCGGGCTGCTGTGCCGCTGTTACGGCACTATCGATTTCAGGCTTTGACCTCAGCAGCTTTCTCTTCTACGGGTTCTTCCCGCGGGAAAATGCCGACCGGCGCAAACTGTTGGAAAAACTGCGCCGGGGCGACACCAGAACCTTTGCTTTTTATGAATCCCCCAAGCGGATTATGGATCTGGTGGATTTTCTGATTGAGCAGAATGCCGGGGTTTTTATGTGCCTCTGCAACGACATGACAAAGCTTCATGAAATGAGTTTTCGCGGCACGCCGCTGGAAGTAAAAGAGCAGCTCCTTGCCAAAGGCAATTATGAAAAAGGCGAATACGCCGTGATTTTGGAGGTACAGGAATCATACCTCTTCTCCCGTAAGGAGCATACCGTATCGGCAGAAGCGATGCTGGTGGATGCCCTCATCTCCGGCAAACTGAACGGAACAAAAGAAGCCGTGGCTGCCGTGCTGGCAGATGAGAATAACTCTTACAGCAAAAATGAACTGAAAGCCGCAGCCCTGAATCTGAAAAAGCTGTTTGGCTGATTTCTTACTCCCCCAATTGCAGTAAAAAGCCCGCTCTTACAAGCGGGCATTTTTATTCAGGAAAAAGGCTCTGCTACTACATCACACTGTCGAATTCCGTAATATTCAAACAATGCAATGGCCTCTTCGGTAATCCGCTCTCCGCACACAAGAATGGGCACAGCCGGCGGACAGGAAACGGACGGCGAGGCGAGAATTCTCCCTATGCAGGCCTGCAGCGGCAAGCTCTCAGCGGGTGAAAGCATCGCCTGCCGGGGCGTCATCACTACAGGAGAGGTGCTTATATGAGGCGGCTTGTCTGCAATAGCCTTGCGGATCGGCAAAGAGTGCAGGGCTTTGTGCAGCCGCACAAAATCTTCCGGTTCATTACAGGCTGAGAACATCATCACCATCGTATCCGGATCGGCAAATTCGCAGAAGATCTGCTGCTCTTCCAGAGCCTGAGCCGCTTCCTCTCCCGTCATCCCCCGTTCTTTCGGCAGGAGCGTCAGCTTCAGCTCCTCCTCCCCTGCCAGGCGCCAACCCTCATTTTTCAATTCGTCCTTGAGTGCATCCAAACGCTTGACGGTCTCTTCAAGCTTCTGCGAAAAGCTGCCTGCAAGCAACCCGTTTGCCGCATCCAGCGACTGGAGGATAAGGTAAGAAGGGCTTGTGCTGGCAAAAAGTGTCATAGCTCTTTCCCCTGCCGCCTGCAATTCCATCGGGCAGGAAGCAGAAAAATGGAGATATGCGCCTCCCGTCAGCACAGGTAATGTTTTATGTGCTGAATCACAGCAGAGATCGACTCCCAGATCCATTGGATGTGACGATATCGGCAGAAACTTCCGATAGGCACCGTGTGCATGGTCTACCAGCAGAAGCACTTTTCTGCGGCGGCAGATCTTTGAAATTTCTGTTATGTTAATCAAATTACCAAGATAATCCGGGCTCGTGAGATAGACAGCTGCAACCGCCTCCCGCTCCAGCATTTCATCCAGCCGGGCAGGGCTGATGCGACCGCTGAGGATGCTTTCTGTCTCATCCGGGTAAACCCATTCGATTGCTACATCCAGCAAGGCACATGCGCTGAGAAAAACTTTGTGGGCATTTCTGCCTGCCAGAATTTTCTTTGGACGATTTCTCTTCTGTGCGTAAAGCGAGGCGAGATAGACCATTGCCCGGATGCAGAGGGAGGAACCTTCGGTGGAGTAAAGCGTTTTGGCGGTGCCGAACAGTTTTCCGGCTATCTCTTCGCTTTGTCGGATAATCCCTTTGTCATCGCGGTTGTAAAGTACATCCGCTCCGCGGATCTCCGTGATGTCCAGGGCTTCCGGGCCGAGAAGGCTTTTCCCTTTGTGGCCGGGCATATGCAGGCGCAAGGGAGCAGCATCGTTATACTCCTGCACGAAGCGGCAGATCGGCTGCGTCATACCTCGGCTTCTCTTTCTGCGCGTGCTACTGCAAGCATGATGGCGCATTCCATCCGTTTGCGGAAAAGCTCACACCCCATCTCATACACACCGGTAATGCTGCCGGTTGCATGGAATGCATTCGCCGCACATCCGCCGGAACAGTATAGCCTTGCCCAGCAATCACGGCATTCAGGCTTGGCATAGACGTTGCAGGAAGCGAATTCCTGCTGTACTTCCGGATTATTCAGCCCGTGCCAGATATCGCCCAGCTTAAAATGCTCATCCCCGACAAACTGGTGGCAGGGGTAGAGATCACCCCATGGGGTGACAGCCATATACTCCGTGCCGGAACCGCAGCCGGAAATCCGCTTATAGATGCAGGGGCCACCGCTGAGATCGAGCATATAGTGATAAAATGTAAATGGTCTGCCTTCTTTTTCGCGCTCCAGCATCAGCTCTGCCAGCTCCTCGTACTGGGAGAGTACAATGCGCTTGTCCTCTTCGGTAAGGGCAGTCGGGTCATCCGGGGCACAAACCACGGGCTCCATACTCAGTTCGGTGAAGCCGAGGTCGAGCATCTGGCGGATATCCTGCAGAAAATCGGGATTGTGATGGGTAAAGGTTCCGCGCATATAATAGTTTTTCCCGCCGCGTTCTTTCACGAGCTTCTGGAACTTCGGTACAATGCGCTCCCAGCTCCCGTTGCCGGCATAGTCAACACGGTAGCGGTCATGTACTTCTTTGCGCCCGTCCAGACTCAGAACGACGTTGCTCATCTCGCGATTGGCAAAATCAATCACGTCATCGTCAATCAGCATACCGTTGGTGGTCAGGGTGAAGCGGAAGTTCTTTCCGGCCGCTTTTTCAATCGACCGTGCATAAGCCACAAGATCCTTGACCACCTGAAAATTCATCAGCGGCTCCCCGCCGAAAAAGTCAACCTCCAGATTACGGCGTTTACCGGAATGCTCCACAAGAAAGTCCAGCGCACGCTTTCCCACCTCATAGCTCATCACGGCACGCTCTCCGTTGTACTTTCCCTGGCTGGCAAAGCAGTAGGCACAGTTGAGATTGCAGGTATGGGCCACATGAAGGCAGAGTGCCTTGATCACGTCGGCGCTTTTTTCTTTGAACTTTCCGGCCAAGGGCTCAAAAGTATCCGGAGTAAAAAGCTGCCCATCTTCTTTCAGCTCCCTGATCTGATCATAACATTCCCGCAGCTCTTCTTCCGAAACATCCGGGTGCTTCGCCTGCGTGGCGCAGATAAGCGTCTCCTCCGGTGTTGTTTCAAATGCCTGAATCATATCGTAAGCAATTTCATCCACGGCATGCACTGCACCCGAACAGATATCCAGCACAATGTTATAACCGCCGAGCTGATAACAATGGATCATGTCTCTCTCCTTCTCCAACAGAACAAGATTAAAAAATGCCGCCTGTTCGGCGGCATCAGCTTTGCAAAAATTACTTGTCTTCCTTTACGCTGCTCTTGTTTTCGCACTTCTGATTGGCAATGCCGCAGCTTGTTTTGCAGGCAGACTGGCAAGAGGTCTGGCACTCACCGCAGCCGCCCTTGGCAGCGCTTTCGCACAGGTTGCGCGTCTTCAAAGTAACGATATGTTTCATGTTTTAAACCTCCGTGATGTTTTCATTATTTATACCACACTTCCCGCCGCAAGTCAATATTACAATCGACCAATTCCTGCTCTCTCCGATAGGAAGGACGGCGGGCGGAGCCGAGATTCTCCCGGTTCCGCCCGTTTGGATTCAACCCAATTTATGCAGCTGCTCTTCGAAAATCCTTTTGAAGCGCTCCGCATTGGGAAGCGCATAGAATACTGCCTGCTCACATACCCCTGTTGTCTCATTCATATAAACGGAACTGGAAGCAAGAGTACGCCAGCGGGCGCTTTTCTTTTTCACCGCGTCCACTCCGATGAGAAGGGATGTATGATCATCTTCATCTCTGCTGAAAAGATATTCTTTGATACTTCCATATGGCACACTTTTAACGCTGTCACTGATCCAGAGCAGCCTCTGATCTGTGATGAAATATCTCGTCTTCTTAAGTCTTCTGGCATCCAGGAATGGACCTGAAGCAATCAGAATGCCAAACGCCGCGATTACCAGCGGCAAAACCGGCTTAAAGTTTTCCAGCGGGATGGTTGCCAAGCAGTAGGCAATAATCAGTCCGACACAGATGACAGCAGTAATCACTGCCTTGATGATAAATGGTTTTTTATTTGTTTTGTCCAGTGTGACAAAGTTTTCCGGCTTTCCCTGCCACAAAATTTTTTCTCCGTCGTTAAGAGCGGATTTTAATTCTTCATCCATGGTTCTTCCTCCGAGTATTTTGAAATTTGAACAAAATTATTATAGCATCAAATCCCGTAAACACTCTGCCAAGAAACCTCGTCTGTCGTTTATAACCCGTTAGGAAAAAAGGCGGTTTTGTTCATTTTTTGCTAACAGAGTATAAAGAACTTTTAACTCCTGTTTTTGTCTGCTTTTCTTATGAAACAGCATCACTTTGTTGCTTATTTTGCAAGAATTAATGGTTCTAATCTGATCATTTCTTTTATATTTGCTTAACTCATTTCCTTCTCTTTTTAGCAGATCTTTAATGGCCTCCGATGCTATAATTGGCAAGATCTCAGTTAAGGTAACATAGGAGGATATGATAACAATGGATCTCGTACATATTTCAATTGGGCAGGCCGCAATTACGGTTCTGTTAGGGATGAGCGTCGTCTTTCTCGGATTGATTCTTTTGATGTGGGTCGTTCAGTTTATGAGCAAGATTATGATCCGGCTGCAGGCAAAAGAAGCTGAGAAGAAGGCTTCTGCTGAAAAAGGAAAAACAGCAGATGCACCTGCCAACGTTGATTCCGCTGAGAGAAAAGCTCCCCCTGCCCCGGGAACTGCGGGTGAACTCAAACTTTACGACACCGATCCCCGTGACGCAGCCATGATTATGGCAATCGTTGCCGATGCAACCGGCAAACCGTTGAATGAGCTTCGCTTCAAATCCATCCGTGAAGTAAAAGAGAGGGTAGAGCAGTAAAAGAACAATAAAGTATCCGGTATGGAATAACATTTCCTTTCTTTCCTCTTAAGCCATTTCCTCCAAAATCGTCAGGTTTGAAAGGAAATGGCTTTTTCTTTCCGAAGAAACTTGTATTCACCGGAAGAAAATGGTATCATACCAACAGTTTATAAATGAGGTGATTGTATGATTCGAAGGGCGCTGCTTGCCAAGCTGAAAGAAGCGCTCCTTTCTGTTCTGCCTGTTACGGCAATCGTGCTTTTGGTTTCCCTTACACCGCTGGTAAGCTTTTCCGTTCCGGAAATAATCATCTTTACCGTCTCTGCCCTCCTGATGATCGGTGGAATCGGCCTTTTCAATCTCGGGGCTGACCTTGCCATGACTCCTATGGGAGAACATGTCGGCGAAGGGCTGACGAAGTCAAAGCGCCTCGGAATCCTATTGCTGGTATCTCTGGTGATGGGCATCCTGATTACCATTGCCGAGCCCGACCTGAGTGTTCTGGCCGGTCAGGTAAGTGCAGTAATCGAGCAGAAGGTTCTGATTATATCTGTCGGAATCGGCGTCGGTTTTTTCCTTTTGATTGCCGTTCTGAAGATCGTGCTGAAATACGATCTGAGCGCACTTCTCTTTTTCTTCTATATGGTTCTTTTCATGCTGGCAGCCGTATTAATGGAGCAGGGAAAGCGGGAGCTTCTACCTCTTTCGTTTGATTCCGGCGGCGTTACAACAGGGCCTGTCACGGTACCGTTTATTATGGCGCTCGGTGTAGGCATTGCACAGACTGTCGGCGGCAAGCGTGCCCATGAGAACAGCTTTGGCCTGGTGGCTCTGTGTTCTGTCGGGCCGATCGTCGCCGTGCTGGCCCTTTGCATCGGCTCCTCCGGCACGCTGGATTATGCCATCCCCGATTACTCCATTCCCGCCAATCTCCTCCCGGTCGTTCTCCATACGCTGGGAGAAACTGCAAAGGAAGTGGCAAAGTCCCTTCTGCTGATTGTGGCCTTCTTCGCTGTTTTGCAGCTGGCTGTGCTCCGGCTGCCGGGCAGAAAGTTGATGCAGATTCTGATCGGTGTTATCTACACCTTCACGGGGCTTGTGCTCTTTCTCACTGTAGTGAGTGTCGGCTTCATGCCCATCGGCTATCACCTTGGGATGCAGCTTGCCTCTGCCGGCAGCGAAAAGGTGACGCTTTTCGGTTTTCTCATCGGGATGGTTGTTGTGCTGGCTGAGCCTGCCGTTCATGTGCTGAATATGCAGGTTGAGGATATCACCGGCGGTCAGGTGACAAAGCGGCAGATGATGCTCGCCATGAGCATCGGTGTGGGCATTTCCATCGGGCTTTCGATGTTCCGGATTATGAAGGGCTTTTCTCTTTTGTATTACCTCATTCCCGGTTATATGCTCAGCCTCGGTCTCAGCTTCTTCATTCCGCATCTTTATACCGCGATTGCCTTTGATTCCGGCGGTGTGGCTTCCGGGCCGCTGACCTCCAGTTTCATACTGCCCATGGCAATCGGTGCCTGTGTCACAGCATCCGGCAGTGGCTCTGTGTTGGAGAATGCCTTTGGGATTGTTGCTATGGTTGCCATGACGCCGCTGATCACCATCCAGGCTCTCGGGTTCAAGAGCATCGTGCAGCAGGCTATGCGCACGCGCCGCTCCATCAAACGGATTCTTTCCTCCGATGATGCCCAGATTATTTACTTTCAGTGAAGGAGGCTGACAGCCAATGGCAGGCAACAAAAAAGAGCTCGCGCCGGTTAAGCTTGAGCTCATCATATGTATTGTGGATAAAAGCAAAGTGCTGTTTTATACGGACCTGCTGCAGACGTGCGGGTCCTCCCTGCAGGTGACGACGGGTGCAAAGGGCACTGCCGACACCAGCATTCTTGATATGCTCGGTCTGATGGATCATGAGCAGAGTGCTATCTTTGCCGTGCTGCGCTCTGACAAAGTGGAGGAAACCATGGATCTTCTGGAAAACCGTTTTCGGAATATCCGCAACGGAAAAGGGATTGCCATGACGGTTCCTCTCACGAGCACCATCGGTACGCTGGTTTACGGGTTTCTCACCGGCGATGAAAGGATGATAAACAATGGATAAGACTTATGAACTGATCTTCTGCATTGTAAATGCAGGATTTTCCGGCACAGTAATGGATGCTGCCCGCTCTGCCGGCGCAACCGGCGGAACGCTTCTCCGCGGCCGCGGCTCTGCAGGCAAAGAAGCGGAAGACTTTTTCCATATCCAGATTGAGCCGGAAAAAGAAATCGTGATGATTCTCGCCCCCGCTGAAATCAAAGACGCTATTATGACTTCCGTTTATAAAGAAGCAGGGCTTGCCTCCGCCGGTCAGGGCATCATTTTCTCCCTGCCGGTCACGCGTACCGCCGGGCTCTCCCAGGTGCACGAAAAGCCCAAAAAGGATAAAGACTGACCTTTTTTACTCCGCTTCCACCATACGATAACCCACGCCGACCTCTGTGAAAATATACTTCGGGTCGGCAGGGTTTTTTTCTATTTTACGGCGGATATTTGCCATGTTCACCCGTAAAATCTGATTGCTGCCTCGGCTCTGCGGCCCCCAAAGCTCTTTCATGATGAAATCGTAAGTCAGCACTTTCCCGGCACATCGGCTGAGAAGCGCCACAATTTTAAACTCATTCTGGGTCAAATGACAGTTTTCTCCCTTGATCGTGACCATATGTTTGTCATAATCAACCGTCAGATCGCCGGAAACGTACTTCTGGCTGCCCGTCATAATACCGGAAGCCCTTGTGTGGCGGATCGCCACACGTACCCTCGCCAGAAGCTCGGCTGCAGAAAAAGGTTTCGTGATATAATCATCCGCCCCTTTGTCAAGCGCTTCCACTTTGTCTTTTTCCAGCGTTCTTGCAGACACAACAATGATGGGAAGCTGTGTCCATTCCCGAATTGCTTCGATGATATCCATTCCGTCAATATCCGGCAAACCAAGATCCAGCACAACAAGATCCGGACAATGGGAGCTGACCATGGAAAAGGCCTCTGCCCCGGAATGTGCCAGAATCACATCATATCCGTTGCCAACCAGAACGGTTTTAATAAACCCTGAGATGCTCCGTTCATCTTCAACGATCAAAATTTTGTCCCGTATATTCATGAGTTTCTTCTCCTTTTTTTAACGTAAAGCGGAATTCCGCTCCCCCTTCCGGGCGATTTCTGGCGGAGAGCGTACCGCCATGCGCTTCCACAATCGTCTTGCAAACAGCGAGCCCGATTCCGATAAATCGGTTGCTGTCCTTTCCGCGTGCTCCTTCAAATTGCAGAGAGCCGTCAAACAGATGGTTGAGAATGCGGGGAGGAATTCCGTTTCCGTTATCTGCAACCGTCACCGCAACGGCATCCCCGTCTTCCTCCGCTGAAATCACAATCTGATTCGTTTTCCCTCCGTGGGCAACGGAATTGTCCATCATATTCAGCAGCACCTGTTCAATTAGAGTGGCATCCATCTGGATAAAGACGATATCTTCCGGTACGGATATCTCAATGGCGATGTCCGGATTTCGTTTTTTGAAGTTGACCACTGCTTCGCTGAGAACTTCTTCCAGCATTTCTTCTTTTTTTACAATCTCACCGGCTCCATTGATTCGTGTAATGGAAAGCAGGTTTTCCACCATGCTGTAAAGCCATTGTGCGTCTTCACGGGCATTTTCCAATAATTCCCGCTTTTCCTGCTCTGTCATCGCTCCGTTGTCTTCCAGCACGGCCGACACCGATCCGCTGATCGCCGTGAGCGGAGTACGCAAGTCATGAGAAACAGATCGCAGCAGATTGGCTCTCGTTTTTTCGCGCTCTGCTTCCAGGCGAAGCTTCTGATGTTCTTTCAGCCTGGAGGCAAGAGCCGATGATGCAATGCCGACAGCCAGCATCGTGATAAATGTGAGCGGATAACCGTAAGCCGAGAAATCGAGCTTCATATAAGGATAGGTAAAGGCCCAGTTCACAGCAAATACGCTGGCAACTGCGGCAAGAATCCCATAAAAATATCCGTCCGTCAGCATGGAGATAATGAGCACCATCAGCACAAAAATCATCGGTACATGTACATCCGATGTGCTTACCGCCTGCAGGAGGGTACAGATCAGCGATCCGCCGGCCATCCCGAGAAAAAAGACAATCCATCCTTTCCAGGATAAAGGGAAATACTCCTGTGCTTTTTTCAAAATGGAATTCACGGCACCTTCCCCCCTCCGTCCTAACGGTTAAGCTGATTCTATTCTATCATAAACTTCTGTTAAGAGGCTGTTAAGAAATTTATACCCGGTTTCTATGGGAAAACCCCGGCAGAAAAAATGCCGAGGTTTCCTCATTTTAAATGACGTACGGCACCGTGAAGACCGAGACATTCCGGTATGTCTCCATTTTTTTCATCAGACGATGCGTCGTGCTGTTATGAAGGATTTTGGCAAAGGGTGACGTCACAACAAGCCCGCCCATCATAACCGTCAGATTTCTGCCGGAATGCAGCAATTCAGCTTCCTCTCGCACATGTTTGAGAAGAACGTCGCTGGTGTTGCGAAGCGTCGTAACATCATAGACAAACGAGCAGTCAATACCCAGTGCCTCGATCTGTTTTTTCAGTTTTTGTGCCTGCTCTTCTGTGCTGCAAACACTGTAAAGCTCCAGCTCACTGAATCCGCAGCCCAGCGCACAATTGAGCGTTTTGATGAAAGAGCGGTTCATGGATTGCACCGGCAGAATCGCTTTGCCCGGTTTTGCTCTTCCGAGCAATTCACGTGCTTCCCGCTCGGAGGCGATCATCAGATCCTCCCCCACTCTCTGATAGTGCTGCTTGATTTTCAGCATAACAAAAATGAAGAAAGCAATCAGCAGCAGTGCCACCCAGGCGCCTCTCAGGAATTTCATGATCACAATAATCACAAGCACAGTGCCGGTGAGCACCGTTCCGAAACCGTTTACAGCCGCTTTAAACTGCCAGTGAGGTCCTTTTTTCCTGCGCCAGTGGGTAAACATGCCGAGCTGGCTCAGGAAGAAGGAAATAAACACGCCGCTTGCATAAAGCGGAAGCAGAAGGTGCTGGTCGCCCCGGAAGACAAACACCAGAACCGATGCCATTCCGAACAGGAATAAAATTCCGTTGGAGAAATTCAGCCGGGAGCCGCGATTGACAAGCTGCTTTGGCAAATAACCGTGCCCGGCAATCAGCGCCATCAGCAGCGGAAGATCCGCAAAAGCTGTATTGGCAGCAAGAGACAGGATCACAACCGTCATAATCTGCGTGACATAGAACATCAAGCTGCCGTCTCCGTAAACTGCTGCAGCAAGTTTGCTGACTGCCGTTGCTTCCTCAGAAGGCACAATTTTATACAGCGTAATAAGGGTGCTGACCCCAAGGAAAATAATGCACACAAATCCCGCCATGGCGAGCAGAACCTTTTTTGCGTGCTGCGGAGCCGGATCCTTGAAGTTCGGGACGCCGTTGGAAACCGCTTCCACGCCTGTCAGCGCCGTACAACCGGAAGCAAACGCTTTCAGAATCAGAATGATCATGGCATCTTTCGCGATTTCTCCGTTGTTTGCCGCCACAATAGCCGCTTCCGACGGTGATACCATCCCCAGGCTGTATTTTACTATCCCTGTCACAATCATCGTCAGCATCGTAAGAATAAAGAGATAGGTCGGAATGCCGAACATCACCGATGAGTCTCGGATGCCTCTGAGGTTGCCCCAGGTCAGCAGACAGATGATCAGAAAAGCGATCAGCGCCTTATGCGGAATCAGCGCCGGGAAAGCGGACGTCACCGCTGCCGCGCCTGCACAGGAACTAACGGCAACCGTGAGGATATAGTCCATGATCAGCGAGCCGCCCGCAATCAAACCGATTTTCTCCCCCAGATTGTCGGATGCTACAATATACGCTCCTCCGCCTTCCGGATACGCTTCAATCGTCTGCCGGTAACAGAACACCAGAATGGCAAGCAAACAGATAATTGCACCGACAATGGGCATAAATTTGGAAAAGGATGCCATCCCGAGTACAGGAATCAAAACCAGCAGAATTTCTTCTCCCGCATAGCTGACGGACGAAATCGCGTCACTTGCGAAGATGGGGATCCCCCACAAAACATTGAATTTTTCTTCACTCAGTTCCGTGTCTTCCAGACGGCGCCCAAGGAAAAAGGAAAGGATTTTTTCTTTCACTCTGCAACCAGCTTTCTTGATAAAGTATCAGAAATGATTGGCAGATTATATCATAAGTCAAAAGATCTTTGCGGCTTCTTAACGCTTTCTTATCGCTATCTATCTTTTTCTTTGCGGTTTCTTAGCGTTTCTCAAAAAAAATAACGGGCAGCCGAAGCTGCCTGTCAAATAGGAGAAATGTGCTGCTTTGTATTTTGTCATTTTGTCAGACGGAATCTTCTTCCGTGAGTTTTTCCACATCTTCCCCGGTGCCGGCTACTGCATCTTTTTCAGCCTGCTTCTCCAGGCGATTCATAAAGATCGGGGAAAGAATACCGACAATGCACAGCCCAATCAGAACCCAACACACAACGGAAGAGAAGAGCACCTTGATATCTCCGCGGGAAGTACGCAGTGCATTCCGCAATCCCTTTTCACCGATCGGTCCGAGGATCAGAGCAAGCACCACTGCTGCAGTGTTCAGGTCGAACTTGCGCATCAGATATCCCAGCACACCGAAAGTCAACATGACAACGATGTCCATAATATTCTTGTGAATTGCATAAGAACCTACAAAGCACAGAACCGTTACGCACGGAATCAGGATGGCGTCGCTCAGGCGTGAAATCTGGGCAAATCCTCTGCATCCGATCAGGCCGATGCCAAGCATAAAGAACTGGACAAGAACAAACCCTGCAAAGAACGTGTAAGTCATTGGAGCGTATTTTCCGAACAGCTCCGGTCCGGGGGTAAGTCCCTGAATGACAAGACCGCCCATCAATACCGCTGTTACGGATTCACCCGGAATGCCGAGCGTCAGCGTCGGAATAAGGGAACCACCGGTAACCGCATTGTTGGCAGCTTCCGAACCGGCCACACCTTCAATGGAGCCCTTTCCAAACTGTTCTTTGTGTTTGCTGAACTGTCTGGAGGTATTGTATCCGAGGAAGCATGCAATGGAAGCACCTGCTCCCGGCAGAATCCCGATCAGGTTGCCGATAATCCAGGATCGGAAAATTGTAGGCCGGATGATGCGCCGCTCTTCACGGGATAGGCTCATCTTATCTGTGAACTTTGTTGCCTGGGCACGCGCTTTGATTTTTTTCTCGGCAAGGATAAATACCTGGCTCATGGAGAAGAGCCCGATCAATGCACAGGTGGTATTGATTCCTTCTGCAAAATAGCTGCTGGGCATAAACCGCTTGACGCCGGAAATCGGATCCAGCCCGATGGTGGAAATCAAAAGGCCCAGTGCACCGGACATCAAACCTTTGATGATTGATTTGGAAGAAACACCCGCTATAATCGTCAGCCCGAAAATGCTCAGCCAGAAGTACTCTGCCGACATAAACTTCAGTGTTAGCTTTGCCAGCAGCGGAGAGAAGAAATACAGGGAAATGCAGCTCAATAAACCGCCCCAGAAAGAGGAATAGCAAGCTGTAAAGAGTGCTTTTCCTGCCTGACCGCGTAGTGTCATCTGGTAACCTTCAATGGCAGTCGCCGCCGATGCAGGCGTTCCGGGCGTATGAATTAGAATTGCTGAAATGGAACCTCCGAAAATTGCCCCACAGTAAATGGCGCCGAGAACAATCAGTCCGGTTTCCGGCTTCATGGTAAACGTCATCGGAAGCATCAGGGCAACACCCATGGCAGCGGAGAGTCCGGGCATACATCCGATGACAATGCCCATCGCGACACCGCCGGCCATCATCAGAAGGTTAATCGGGCTTAAGGCATTTAAAAAGCCTGCACCCATCAAAGATAAAGTTTCAAGCATTGCTGTTATTCCCTCCCATCACTTTTTTAAGGCTTTCATGATTGTGCCGACAGGGAGCTTCACACCCAGGAATCTCTGGAATGCGAAATAAATCAATGCAACAATTACAACAATTGCAATCGCCGCATAGAGAGGCGGAACCCGCAGGTAAAGAAGCACTACCGCCATAAAGATGACGGTCGGGATATAGAAACCGAAAAAGTAAATCCCTACCAAATAGAGAATTGTTGCACACAGACATACGAAAAACTGAGCCGGTTGAAAGTCTTTAAACACTTCATTCACGCCGCTCTCAACACCGTATTTTTTCGCTGCAACAATCATCTGAATCAAATAGAGCGTAGTCAAGCCAAAGAGCAGAATAATGGTAAATCGCGGATAGGTTTGGCTCGATGCTTTCAGCTTCGTCATATGGTAATAGAAAAAGGCACAGACGATGTACATAAATGAAACAACGCCAATGTCAGTTTTTTTCATTTTCAAAGGAAATCTCCCCCTTTATGGCCTCATTCAGGAAAAGGGCAGGAAATCCCCTGCCCTTTTATGAAAACTCTGTTCAGGAAGCGTTAAGATTTTCAGCGACGGTTCGATTAATAATCTTCGTACCAGAAGCCCTCTGCCAGGCTCTCAGCAAACGCCTGCTGCTGTGCAATCAGAGCTGTCGTTGCTTCAGCATCTTTGTAGTCGGTAGCCATACCGGCCTGCTCTGCAGCTTCAACATACTCTGCATCTTCCATAGCGGCTTTGAAAGCAGCTTCATAGAATGCAACAACTTCATCGCTGACTCCTGCAGGTGCTACAATGCAGCGGGAAGAACCGAGCCATCCGTCATAATAGCCGAGCTCCTTCAAAGTCGGAACATCCGGGAGTTCCGGGAGACGCTCCTCGGAGAAAGCAGCGAGAATGCTGTACTCAGCCTCCTGGCCGGCAATGTCAGCCAGTTTCACAACTGCGAAATCTGCTTCTGCCCCACGCAGGCTCAAAAGCTGGTCAGCTGTGCCGCCCTGTGGGATGTCAATGTAGGTGAACCCTGCAGAATTTGCAAAAGCCTGTGCACCGATGTGGTTGGAAGCCTGCGGGCCGTTGGTGGAAGCCTTTACTCTGAAGTCTTCCGCCTTGGCATAATCCACCAGAGACTGCAGATCTGTAAAGCGATCGTCATCAGCACGAACGATAACGATAGACGTTTCGGTGACGTGGTTGCAGATTGATGCAAAGCTCTCAATGGTATAAGTGCCCATTTCATTGACGATGGAGCTGTTGAAGTTTGGCAGGTTGATGAAGCCGATGGTCTGGCCATCCGGGTCTGCCGATGCAAGATTGGACCATCCGATGGAGCCGGAGCCGCCTTCGATGTTCTCAATAACAAGCGTCTGTCCTACATATTTTTCGGCATACTTTGCAAGGATACGTGCTGTGTTGTCTGTGCCGGAACCGGCTTTGTAAGCGACAACGACGGATACCGGGCCATTGGGTGCCCAGTCAGCAGAGGCAGCGGCTGCCAATGCAAAAACAAGGCAGAGTGCAAGAGCAAGAGCAAGAATCTTTTTCATGGTTTTACTGTCCTTTCTTATTTTTGTCTGTTTTCAGACTTTACTGTATTTTACCATCTCTTTTAGTCTGTGACAAGAGTGTAAATTTTTTTATTTGATTTTTATCCGCCAATCCTCTATAATTGCTTCAATACTTTGTCATGAGGGATGTTCCATGCCTGCACCGGGTCCCGGTCTCGGTCCACGCGGCGCTCGCGGCTTTCTCACGGAAGAAGAAAAAGCCAACATGCCGAAGGTCACCTGGGAACTGCTCAGCCGGATTTTAAGTTATCTCAAACCGTACTGGCTTCAGTTCCTGTTCGTTTTTCTTGCGATTCTGCTCTCCGCAATTATCGGGCTCTATCCGTCTATCATCACAGGTAAAATTGTCGATGCTCTCGGCGCACAGGGAACGACGCTGCAGTACCTCATTCAGCTGATTCTCCTTGCTTTTGCAACCCTTACCGTATCGCAGGTCATCGGTGTTCTGGAGAGCTATATCAATTCCTGGATTTCTCACCGCATTATCTTCGATATGAAAAACCAGATGTTTGACCATCTGCAGCATATGCCCCATGCCTTTTTTACCGGTGAAAAGCAAGGCGATATCATCACCCGCATGAACACGGATATCAGCGGCGTGAGTACCGTTATCTCCTCTACGCTATCCAGCATTGTCAGCAATATTGCAACCGTCATCACCACCCTGGTAGCGCTCTTTACCATGAGCTGGCGTCTTGCAATCATCGGCATCATCGTCATCCCCTTGCTGGTGCTCCCCTCCAAAGCTGTCGGCCGGACGCGTTTCCAGCTTCTCACCGAGAGTCAGGAGAAAAATGACGAGATGAACCAGCTCATCAACGAAACCCTGAGTGTGAGCGGTTCCCTTCTTGTCAAACTCTTCACCCGTGAAAAAGAGGAATACGACAAGTTCGTCGCTGTCAATGAAGAAGCCACCCAGATTGCCATGCGGGAACAGCGAAGCGGTCAGTGGTTCCGTGTCATCATGGGGATGTTTACCCAGGTCGGACCACTGTTGATCTACTTTGCCGGTGGTCTTTTCATCATCAAAGGGCTTGATCCTGCTCTGAAAATCGGCACCATTACCGCTACGGTGGCTCTCGTCAACCGCCTTTACCGTCCGGTTGAATCGCTGCTCAATATTCAGGTGGATTTCACCCGTTCCCTCGCTCTTTTTACGCGTATTTTCGATTATTTTGATATGGTCAATCCCATTATCAATCCGAAAAACGGTTACAAGCCCGATGTAGGAGATCTTGATATCAATTACTTCCATGTCTCTTTTTCCTATGACCCGGAAAAGCCGCTGCTGAAAGACATCACCTTCACCGTCCCTCACGGACAGATGTACGCCATTGTCGGGAAATCCGGATCAGGAAAATCAACGGTAGTTAATCTTCTTCCCCGTCTTTACGACGTAAACGGCGGTGTTGTCCGTATCGGAAAGTATGACGTCAAAACGATGGATCTCGAATACCTGCGTGATTGCATCGGCATGGTCACACAGGAAACCTATCTTTTCAACGGAACCATTCGTCAGAATCTTCTTTATGCCAGGGAAGATGCCACTCAGGAAGAGATTGAAGATGCATGTAAGATCGCCAGCATTCATGACTTTATTGTCAGCCAGCCAAACGGATATGACACTGAAGTAGGAAACCGGGGGCTGAAGCTCTCCGGCGGCGAAAAACAGCGTCTCTCCATCGCTCGTGTCATTCTGAGAAATCCGAAGATTCTGATTCTGGATGAGGCGACTTCTGCGCTCGACTCGATTTCCGAAAATGCCATCCAGGATGCCCTTGACCATCTGATGAAGGGGCGAACCAGCATTGTGATCGCGCACAGGCTCTCCACCATCCTGAAAGCGGATAAAATTCTTGTTGTTGATAAAGGCATAATCGCCGAGCAGGGCACCCATGATGAGCTTTTAGCTCTGGGTGGAATCTATAAAGAGCTCTATGAAACACAGTTTCGTCTTGTCCTTGAGATGGAGGCATCCCATTCCACCTGATTGAAAACGTCTTCCGCAAAACCGAACTGCAAATCTTTAAAATTTCTTACAGATTTTCCTTGACAAATGCGAGTCTCTGGTGGTATATTATTCCAGCATTCGACATGCGCGAGTGGTGGAATTGGCAGACTCGCTAGATTCAGGTTCTAGTGTCCACTCCGGACGTGCGGGTTCAAGTCCCGCCTCGCGCACCAAAAGCCCCGAAATCTTATGATTTCGGGGCTCTTTTCTATCCAAAAGTGACGAAATTCTGTGTTTTCATTATTTGAGCACAAGTTTTTTCGGCCCCTTTGGACGCTAGATTTTCTTATAGATTATTTCGGCTCAAAAAGGAAGGGGTTTTCTATGAGAAGGACAAAGATTCTGAACGCCACAGAAGTCAAACGCACAAGTTACACAGAGGCAGCAAACGCATTTTACAGACATTGCAAGCTGAAAAATTTGCGTCCCCGGACAATCACCTACTACAAAGAAGATTTGACTTACTTTCACGGGAAAACAGCGGTCAAATACATTGATGAAATCACACAAACTGTCTTTGATTCTTTCCTTTTGAACGAATTGGAGGCAGGCAAGAAAACAAGTTCCCTGAATACCAGAATCCGGGGCTTGCGCGTGTTCTTTTCTTTCTGTGCGGAACGGGAATACATGAAGCCCATCAGCCCCAAACTGATGAAAACAGATGACGAAATCAAAGAGCCTTACACAGAAGATGAACTAAAGCGCCTCCTGAAAAAGCCAGAATCTAACAAGTGGACGGAATGGCGGTCGTGGGCTGCAATCAACTATCTGATCTCCACGGGAAACCGTGTCGGCACTGTTGTAAGCCTGAAAATTGAAGATGTAAACT
>JAFUGY010000016.1 GCA_017469115.1 Oscillospiraceae bacterium | reverse complement strand
AGCATCCGATTCATCTGCGACAGATCAGGTACTAGTGGTATGTCATATGCCACGATATCTCCGGCATATCCAGAAGAAGACGCAGGAACTGCTTGATACTCTGGGAGTCGAGCTATTACGTAAAAACTGAGGTTTCAGTGTTACAATGAAAACTTTCGCGCTCGCTTTATTTGTTTTGATGTATATTCTGATGATCGCAAAACCGAAATACAGGCCGTTTTACACCCTCGTCACCGGCATCCTTTACCTTGTTTCCGGCATCTTGCCTTTATCTGCCCTTCCCTCTATGATTAACTGGAACGTCCTTATGATGATTTCCGGAACCATGATACTTGTGGACTATTTCATTGAGTCCCGAATGTCCAATCTGCTGGCTGATCTTATTCTTGAAAAAGCCGGAACGGTTATGTGGGCAACTATTCTGATGTCAATTTTTGCAGGTTTCATCTCCGCATTTATCGACAATGTAGCCACTGTGCTCATGGTAGCTCCCGTTGGGCTTCCTACCTTCTTTCTTCTGATCATGGTTGCTGCTCTGATTGCATCCTCCTTTATTCCGGATGCACCATCTCTGATCAACGGTATAATCTGCTGCAGCCTAGCATTGCTGCTTATGTTCATCCAGACTGTCAGAACCGGGAAGCCCGAGCGGGCCATTTCCGCCGTGCGAAATCTTGATTTTGAAACCCTCGGTCTTCTTCTAGGCCTGTTCGTTGTTATTGGCGGATTGACAGAAGTCGGAGTTATTCATGACTTTGCCGATTTCATTGTAAAAACCGGGAGCCGCAGTATATTCCTGCTGTATTCCGTTATTGTCTGGGGCTCTGTGCTCATCTCCGCCTTTGTGGATAACATTCCCTATGTAGCCACTATGCTTCCTGTTCTGACGCTCGTCACAGGAAGTCTCGGCATTGAACCCTATCTTCTTTATTTCGGACTTCTTTCCGGGGCAACTCTGGGCGGAAACATGACACCCATCGGAGCCTCTGCCAATATCGCCGCGGTAGGACTTCTGAAAAAAGAAGGGTATGAAGTATCTTTTCCTGAGTTTATGCGCATCGGTGTCCCCTACACACTATCAGCAGTGCTGGTCGGATACCTTTACTTCTGGTTTATCTGGGCATAGCCTGTATCACAGATGCTGTTTTTTTACGTGTTATATCAGGAAATAATCTTAACGGCATCTTCATACCGCTAAAAACATCTTCATTGAATTTTACCTGTTGAAATGCTATAGTAAGAGAAGTGAATTCCGAAAGGGTGATGATATGATTAAAAGAGCGCTGCTGGAAAAGCTGAAAGAAGCGCTCGTCTCCGTGCTGCCGGTAACCGTCATCGTGTTCCTTGTTTCGCTGACACCTGCCGTATCCTTCAGTCTGAAAGAATATCTGGTTTTCGCTGTCTCCGCACTTTTGATGATTGCCGGTATCGGGCTCTTCAATCTCGGCGCCGATCTGGCGATGACTCCCATGGGAGAGCATGTCGGTGAAGGCCTGACGAAATCAAAGCGCATCGGAATTCTGCTCTCCGTGTCACTGGTAGTGGGCGTTCTCATTACCGTTGCCGAACCCGACCTGAGCGTGCTGGCAGGGCAGGTCAGTGCAGTGATTGTTCCCGGCGTGCTGATCACAGCAGTCGGGGCAGGTGTCGGATTGTTTCTTCTGGTGGCAGTAATAAAGATTATTCTGAAATACAACCTGAATGCTTTGCTGTTTTTCTTTTATATGGTTCTTTTCATGCTCTCTGCAGTCATGCTGGAGCATGGCAAAAACTGTCTTCTCCCCCTTGCTTTTGACTCCGGCGGTGTAACAACCGGCCCAGTCACTGTGCCATTTATCATGGCTCTCGGTGTCGGCATAGCACAAACGGTAGGCGGACGACGCGCCCATGAAAACAGCTTTGGCCTTGTAGCCTTGTGTTCCGTCGGTCCGATTGTGGCGGTGCTCGCACTCTGCATTTCTGCCAGCGGTTCAATTGATTATACGATCCCCGATTATTCAATCCCGGATAACCTTGGGCCGGAGATTCTTTTCACTTTAGCCCATACTGCACGGGAGGTTGCCCGCTCTCTGCTTTTGATTTTTGCCTTCTTCGGGGTTCTGCAGCTTTTTGTGCTGCATCTGCCCTGGCAGCGTATTGTTCAGATCCTGATCGGAGTAGTGTACACCTTTGTGGGTCTGGTGCTGTTTCTCAGTGTAGTCAGCATCGGCTTTATGCCGATCGGCTATCAGCTCGGCCGCCAGCTTGCCGCAGCGGGATCCGGTCCGCTGATTGCATTCGGTTTTCTGATCGGAATGGTGGTGGTTCTGGCTGAGCCTGCCGTTCACGTTCTCAATATGCAGGTAGAAGACATTACCGGCGGACAGGTGACAAAACGGCAGATGATGGTTGCCATGAGCCTCGGTGTCGGAGTTTCAATCGGGCTATCCATGCTTCGGATCATCAAAGGCTTTTCCATCCTCTACTATCTCATCCCCGGCTATATTCTCAGTCTTGGGCTCAGCTTCTGTATTCCTCCGCTATACACCGCAATCGCGTTTGATTCTGGCGGTGTTGCGTCCGGCCCTCTGACATCAAGCTTTATTCTCCCCATGGCTATCGGAGCCTGCGTAGCTACCAGAGGCGGTGACTCGGTGCTGGAATCTGCCTTCGGGATTGTCGCCATGGTGGCTATGACTCCGCTGATCACAATCCAGTCTCTTGGCTTTAAAAGCATTGTCCAGCAGATCATGCGCACTCGCCGCTCTATCAAGCGGATTCTTGCCTCTGATGAAGCACAGATTATATATTTCCGGTAAGGAGGGGCATCAATGGCATCAAACAATAAAAAAGACCTCGCTCCCATTGCGCTGGAGCTGGTCATTGCTATCGTGGAAAAAAGCAAAACCCCCTTCTATGTCGATCTTCTGCAGTCGCTTGGGTCCAACATGCAGGTTGTGACAGGAGCAAAAGGGACTGCCGACGTACGTATCCTGGATATGCTCGGTCTGGTGAACCATGAACAGAATGCCATATTCTCCGTTGTGCGTTCCGACAGGCTGGAAGAGACCATGGATGCCCTGGAAGATCGCTTCCAGAATCTGAAGAACGGAAAAGGGATTGCAATGGCGGTTCCGCTTTCCAGCACAATCGGAACAATGGTTTACGGATTTCTCACCGGCGACGAAAGGATGGTAAAAAATGGATAAAACTTATGAGCTGATCTTCTGCATTGTCAACACCGGATTTTCCGGGACCGTGATGGATGCAGCCCGTTCTGCCGGTGCCACGGGAGGGACGCTTCTGCGTGCCCGTGGGTCTGCCGGCAAAGAGGCGGAAGAGTTCTTCCATATCCAGATTGAGCCTGAGAAGGAGATCGTCATGATTCTCGCACCGGCAGATATTAAAGATGATATCATGTCTTCCATCTATAAGCAGGCAGGCCTTTCCTCCGCCGGGCAGGGCATCATTTTCTCTCTCCCCGTCACACGGACTGCAGGCCTCACACAGGTGCATGCCGAGGATGAGGGAGATAAAACCTGATCGGACTTCTCTTTAACCGCATACTGAACGTGAAAACGGGCAGCCGAGGCTGCCCGCTTTTTCATTTTGCCGATTATGTTCTTTTGATCAAACCGAATCTTCTTCGGTCAGTTTGTCCAGATCTTCACCGGTAGTTTCCGCTGCTTCCTGTGCCGCTTTCTTCTCCAAACGATTCATAAAGATCGGAGAGAGGATGCCCACTACGCAAAGTGCAATCAGCACCCAGCACACAACGGAAGAGAAGAGAACCTTTACATCGCCTCGAGATGTACGCAATGCGTTTCTCAATCCCTTTTCACCGATCGGTCCAAGGATCAGTGCCAGCACAACCGCAGCCGTGTTCAGGTCAAACTTGCGCATCAGATAGCCCAGCACGCCGAAGGTGAGCATGACTACAATATCCATAATGTTCTTATGGATGGCATAAGAACCCACGAAGCACAGAACTGTTACGCAGGGAATCAGGATTGCATCGCTCAAACGGGAAATCTGTGCAAATCCGCGGCAGCCGATCAGGCCAATGCCCAGCATAAAGAACTGCACCAGCACAAACCCTGCAAAGAAGGTATAAGTCATCGGCGCATACTTGCCGAAGAGTTCCGGCCCGGGCGTCAGGCCCTGGATAACAAGGCCGCCCATTAAAACCGCTGTGACAGACTCACCGGGGATACCGAGTGTCAGCGTCGGGATCAGAGAGCCGCCCGTAACCGCGTTGTTGGCAGCTTCTGAGCCGGCCACACCTTCAATGGAACCCTTACCGAACTGGTCCTTATGCTTACTGAACTGGCGGGATGTATTGTAGCCCAGGAAACAGGCAATGGATGCGCCAGCACCGGGCAGGATGCCGATCAGGTTGCCGATAATCCAGGAGCGAAGAATTGTCGGACGGATAATCCGGCGTTCTTCTTTTGTCAGGCTCATTTTATCCGTGAACTTTGGTGCCTGAGCACGCTCCTTGATCTTTTT
>JAFUGY010000015.1 GCA_017469115.1 Oscillospiraceae bacterium | reverse complement strand
TTCTTCAGGCGCTCTTCCTTATCCTTGCTGAGCTCAACCTTGACGCCGCCGAGTTCTGCGAAGAACTTATCGCCCTCGCGGGTGAGTTTGCCATCGAACATGTTCATAACAGGCATGCCGATGAAGCCTGCGACGAAGAGGTTTGCAGGATGATTGAACACATCCTGAGGAGTGCCGATCTGCTGGATGTAACCATCGCGCATGATGACGATTCTGTCACCAAGGGTCATGGCTTCGGTCTGGTCGTGAGTGACGTAAATGAAGGTGGTGTTGATGCGCTCACGGAGCTTGATGATTTCAGCACGCATCTGGTTACGGAGCTTCGCATCGAGGTTGGAGAGCGGTTCGTCCATGAGGAAGACCTTCGGGTCACGCACGATGGCACGGCCGATTGCAACACGCTGTCTCTGACCACCGGAAAGAGCCTTGGGCTTACGATCGAGATACTGGGTAATGTCAAGAATCTCGGCAGCTTCACGGACTTTTTTATCAATGACTTCCTTCTTCTCCTTGCGGAGCTTGAGGGAGAATGCCATATTTTCATAGACCGTCATATGCGGGTAGAGAGCGTAGTTCTGGAAGACCATTGCGATATCTCTGTCTTTCGGGGCAACATCATTCATGAGTTTGCCATCGATATAGAGCTCGCCACCGGAGATCTCTTCAAGACCGGCGACCATGCGAAGGGTTGTAGATTTTCCGCAGCCTGACGGGCCGACAAGAACGATGAATTCTTTATCAGCAATGTCGAGGTTGAAGGCCTGCACAGCGACAACGCCTTCATCGGTAATCTGCAGATTTACCTTTTTCTTTTCAGGCTCGTCAGCCTTCTTTTTGTTCTTTTTCTTGTCCTCTCCGCTTACGAACGGATACACTTTTTTCACGTTTTTGAGTTGAACAGTTGCCATACTTTCTCAGCTCCGACTGCATGGCCTCCGCCGGATACAGCCTCACAGACGGCTTTGCCGACTGTATTATGACAGGTCTCCACACTGCCACACCCCGAGCTGCGGGGACAATCATATTCCTCCTTTTTTTATGCTATGCACAACTAAGAGTATGGAGAGCCGTGCATGCACATTAATACGTTGCTATTATACAGGAAAACAGATCGTTGTGCAATTGACACATTGCACAATCACGAGGGCTGTTTTTTGTGCATTTTGCACGAATATGAATCGTTTCACTCTGTTTTCTCCCGGATTCCCTTATGGCAGAAATCCGATATTCTCTCCGGAAAGAACAGCTGACTGCCCTTGCGGCAGGAGATTGTTTGCCGTGTAAATCATACGGGCAAGATAAGGCTCACCAAAGTCTAGAACAATCCACCCTCTCAAATTTTCTCCCCGATTGCGCAGAGCGCTGTTGAGCGTGGATGCGTGGGTGTGGGGATGGCCGAAAAAGAACGTGCCGTTGGTATTCAGGAAGTTCAGGCTGATGTTGCCGTTAGCCATCTCACGGGAGCCGACTGCCATGCCGTTGTTAAAAGCAGCCCACTTCTCGTCGTTGCTGTAATCGTATCTGTCCTGCACGAAAAGAGTGTAAGTGCCATTCGGTGACGACACGGTATTCAGTGCTGTGTTGGAACTGCTGCCCTGGTCATCCCAAAGGAACGGGATACCGGAAGAAGCGCCCAAACCGGCATCATCCTGAAAGCGGCGCAGCAACACGAGCCTGCCCCTGGCTTCTCCCAGCGTGGGAATATACTGTGTGAGCAGCCAGCGGTCGGGATTGAGGAGAATGGCATTGAAGAGAAGACGCTCAAAGTCGGCAACAGATTCGGAACCCCGTTCCTGTTTGATGGAGAGGAGAACCGTCTCGGTCGGGTGCTCGTCAAGAAAGGAATAGCATTGCGAGAGCACATCTTCGAGATAGAGTTTGGCGGAATTCGGCATGGCTTCCGTCAGGCAGTCAACAAAGCCATTCATACACTTCAGCCTGGTGGATGTTTCACCGGCATCCACTGCCAGATGGAGATCAAGAAAGCGGAAACCGGAGGTAAGCTGGCTTTTGACGCTGCAACCCTGGCATTTGAAGAAAAAGGGAAACTGCGTAAACTGCGAGGCACTCTGGTGCGTACCCGGAAGAGTGATTTCGTTTAATCGGGTTTCATCCGGCAGGCGGCTCATCCAGGCTGCGTCAGCCTCCAGGCCATTGGTGTCGACCCGCTCTGTCAGCGGGACAAGATATAGAATGCCGAAAATGCAGACGAGCAACAGCACGAAGCTGACAATGCGCCGGAAGAGACGGCTGATAAAACGCAAGTGGAAGACCTCCTCGTATAGAGTGCAGTGCAAATTGCGCGGCGAGACGCTGTTGTGCCTCGATTTCGGTGCAACGGTCCGCGCTTAAAGTGTGGGGATATTCTCCCTGTAAGGGTGCGGTGCAGATTGCGCGGTGAGACGCTGTTGTGCCTCGATTTCGGTGCAGCGATCCGCGCTAAGTATTTTGGGGGTTACTCAGTGGGTTTCTTGGCTGTGGGCTTTTTGGGGGTTGTTTTCTTGGTTGCGGTTTTGGATGCTGCGGGCTTTTTTGCCGCGGCTTTGGTTGCGGTTTTTTCTGCTGCAGGCTTCTTTGCTGCGGGCTTCTTTGGAGAAGCAGTGCCGGCTTTGGCTGCGGTTGTGCGCTTCCGCTTTTGCTCATGAGGAAGCGGGAATTCAAAAATCAGGGATTCGAACGGGCGAAGGTCGTAAGTGATGCGGTTATCGTAACCATCGCATTCCAGCGCCTCAGAGGTGAGCGGTGGGATGTCCCCTCCCATCTCCTCTTTGCTTCCGCCGCCGGGGAGATTATCATACGTGCTGAAAACACGGCTGTAATAGCCTTCACGCGGGACGCCGACCGTATAATCTTTATAGTAGCAGGGGGAGAAATTGCAGACAATCAGCAGGGCGCCGTTATAATCCCACGGATTCCGGCGGATGAAACTGATGGTGTTCCGATCGGCGTCTCCGCGATTGACCCACTCAAAAATCGTGGGATTTCTGGAGTCGGCATACAGCACAGGATAACGCTTGTACAAGGCCAGCAGGTTGCGCACGCACAGCATCACATCACGATGACCGAGATCTTCTGTCAGCCACCAGTCGAGCTCGCGGGCTTCCGACCATTCTCTGTCCTGGGCGAATTCCTGCCACATGAAAAGGAGCTTATTGCCGGGATGGGTAAACATGAAGGTATAGAGTGTTTTCAGGCCACCGTAACGGTCCTCTGCTTTGCCGGGTGCCTTTTCCACAAGGGAGTGCTTGAGGTGAACCACCTCGTCATGGCTGAGCACCAGGACATAGTTTTCAAAGAATGCATAGTCAGTGGTGTGGGTAAGCTCACCGTGGTGCCATCTGCGGAAAATGGGATCATGCTCAATGTAGCGCATCATGTCGTTCATCCAGCCCATATTCCACTTGAAGAGGAAGCCCATGCCGCCCTCTTTCACAGGAGTTGTAATGGCAGGCTGGATGGAGGAATCCTCCGCGATGAGATAGCCCGTTGTTCCGGTGCAGACAGCTTCGTTCACCTGTTTGAGGAAAGCTTCGCTCTCCAGATTGATGTTTCCGCCGAATTTGTTCGGGCGCCACTCGGCACGGCTGAAGCTTGCATAGATCATGGCAGCAACAGCGTCAACGCGAAGGGCATCAATATGGAACTCCTGAATCCAGTAGAACGCGCTGGAAATCAGGAAAGAGCAGACCTCCGGCTTGCCGTGGTCAAACGCTTTTGTGCCCCACTCGGGATACTCGGCGCGCAGCGGGTCGGCGGATTCATAGAGCGGCGTGCCGTCAAAGCACTCAAGGCCGAAACTGTCTTTCGGGAAGTGGGCAGGCACCCAGTCAAGAATGACACCGATGCCGGCCTGATGCATTCTGTCGACAAAATAGCGAAAATCATCGGGAGAACCGTAACGGGCCGTCGGGCAGAAAAAGCCGGTAACCTGATAGCCCCAGGAACCGTCAAACGGGTGTTCGCAGATGCCAATCAGCTCAACATGCGTGTATCCCATCCAGGTGACATACTCTGCCAGTTGATCGGCAGTTTCTCTGTAGTTGAGAAAACCGTCGGGATCCTGATCGTTTTCAAAATGTTTTTTCCACGAACCGAGGTGAACTTCATAGATGGCCATCGGCCTTTCCACCACGGTGGTGTTATCACGCTTTTGCTGATAATCAGCGTCATGCCACTCATATTTGCCGAGGGAGCTGACAATGGAAGCATTTGCAGGGCGCTTCTCCGAACGGAATGCATAAGGGTCAGATTTGAAGCGGCGGATACCGTCGGCTCCGTCGACCACGAAACGGTAAAGGTCGCCGTCTTTCACGTTGGGGAGAAAGCATTCCCAAATCGCGTCATCTTCCTCCATGCGATGGAGGGGGCAATAATTTTCCCATCCCGTGGCGGAGGTCAGAATTGTAACATCTTTTGCATGGGGCGCCCAAACGCGAAAACGCGTGCCGTATACACCATCCACTTCCATGGAGTGAGCGCCGAGCGAGTGATAAGAATCATAGTCCAGCCCGAGATGGAACGGGGAGACAATCACTTCTTCTGTTTCTTCCGCAGTATCCAACGGCTCTGCTGTATTAAAGTCTTTCATGAGGTTCCTCCTTGGTCAAAGCGTTTTATGGTTGATAGCAAAAGAGATAATATCCATATCTCTTCCTGATACGGATATTATCTCAAAGGTTTGTCAAAGAGTCAAGCTTTTGTTTTACAGCAACAGCCTTAGTAAGGCCGGAACTTTTGAGGTCCGATCCTCTTACTAAGACGAAGCCGATCACCGCCGGAGAGAGGCAGCTTATGAGTGCATTTCCCTTTTGTCCCGGCTGGAAAAGCATAACATATGCTTCGCAAAAGATCAAGACTTTTTTGCAAGTAAATTTTTACTATTTTGTAAACTCGAGCTTTATTTTGATTTCTTTCTGCGGACCAACACTACTGCAACTGCTGCAGCACTCATCAGCATCAGGCAGGCCCAGAGGGTAAGATTGCTGTCATCGCCGGTAATCGGCCGGTCTCTCACAGAGAGAACATGCAGGTAACAGGTAGCAACACCGCCGTCACTGTAAACGAACTGAAGCTGCTGATATGCACGGTGCTCCATAGCCTTCATGGCTGTCTCAGAAATGGTGACGATGGAAGAACCGTCATTGGCGGCGGAAACCGTATAGTAATACGGGTTAATGGTTCTGCCGTTGATTTTGACTGCGGCACCGTTTCCAACCAGACGGCTGGCCGGGCCTGTTGCCTGGACCGTGTAAGCCCCGCCCACGTCATAATACCAGCTGCCGTTCTTATGGTAGGTAAAGTAGTAGTTTGCCTGAACCGTCACGGTGCAGGAAGCCGTCAGGCCATTGGCTGTGCGTGCCGTAACCGTTGCAGTGCCTGCTCCGGCTGCTATCACGCTCGCCATTGCAGCACCGTTTGTTCCAACAGTAGTACGATAACTGTCATGGATCCTGACGACGTTTTCGTTGGAAGACGTCCAGGTAACGGTCTGGTTGCTGGTGTTGAGAGGATTGAAGGCAACGGCAAGCTTTGCACTGGAGTCGGTAGATGTGAGGGTTACAGAAGTGGGATTCATGATAATCGAACGCGCTTCAATATAAGACACCGAAACCGTTACAGGTTTCGAGGCAAGGATTTGCCCGTTTGCCTTGAATCGGACATCATACTCACCCGGAGCAAGATTGCGCACAATCTTATTGGTGATATCCACGTAACCCGTTTCTCCGTCAGCATGGCGCTTGATCTCGGCCGGCGTGCCGTATGCTACGGTAAGCGTGGAATTATTGACCGAGATATTGGCCGGAGCCGGCGCGGAATACTGCTTAATCTCAATCGGCTGAATATCCGAATCAGCTGTATGGTCAGCCTCTCTGCCGAATGCACGGACAAGGATCTGCCCTGTAATGCCGGAGGGGATCACCGCTGTTTCGCCGGAAATAGGAATCCATGGACCTGCAGTGCCTTTAAGAGAATACTGCATGGTGCTGTTAACACCTGTGAGAATTCCGCTGCTTTCACCAGTTGCAGTGAAAACTGCTGTAGGCGTCGGCAGCTTGACAGGGGCTGAATAAGAGCCAACCGTTACTTCCAGATAGGGCTTGGCAGAAGCAAGGACGACCTTATTCTTATCGCCGTCTTTATAGCTTGAGCCTTTGATCCGCAGTTCATACGTTCCGGCGCTCAATCCTGCTAACTGATTGCCCGTGATATCAACAAACTCCTGCGTGCTGCCCGCACCGCGGATCTGATAAATATAATTACCTGAAGAGGTATTGATGGTGATCGTACCATCGGATTTGCCGGCTCCCGATACTGCCGTAGAGCTGACAGTTGCTACATCAGAAATCTGCGGCTGCTGATCGATTTCAAACACAATAGAGGCTGTATCTTCCGTTCCTGCTTTTTTCAGTCGAAGCAGATCGCCTTTACTGAGACCGTCAAGATCCAATGTTGAGGAGGCAACGGACGTCCATCCATCTGTCGGCCAGAGATCTTTATTGTCCTTCCGATAACCGACCTGGTATTGCATATCGGTTGTCAGATTGCTGAGCCGGCAGGAAGTATCTCCGATTGGGTTAAGCGTGACTTTTTTCAGAGCATCATCCGGCTCTGAAGTGAGCAACATGGAAGGTGCCGTGAGCAGGTCAGAAGGTAGGACTGTAACAAACTCGGTTTCGATTTGTGACTCATCCGGCTGTGCTTCAAAGGCACTGATCTCCGCCTTCATTTCAGGGGCGATCATGACAACCTGCTGCTGGGCAAGCGCATCGGTGTTCACTTCGAACAAGCCGGCAGCCTGGGCTTCTGCTTCGGCACGGGCTTTATCTTCCTGCTCGGCTTTGAGACGAGCTGCCTCTTCTTCTGCCTTGCGAGCTTCTTCCGCTAACCGTGCCTCCTCGGCCTGACGGGCAGCTTCGGCTTCCTGCTCGGCCTGAAGGCGTGCTGCCTCTTCGGCTGCTTTACGCTCTTCTTCCGCCTTTCTGGCTTCTTCCGCTAACCGGGCCTCCTCGGCCTGACGGGCGGCTTCGGCTTCCTTCTCAGCCTGAATGCGTGCTGCCTCTTCGGCTGCTTTCCGCTCTTCTTCCGCCTTTTTGGCAGCTTCTTCTGCTAACCGGGCTTCCTCGGCCTGACGAGCGGCTTCAGCTTCCTGCACCGCCTGAATACGAGCAGCTTCTTCGGCTGCTTTACGCTCTTCTTCCGCCTTTCTGGCTTCTTCAGCTAAACGTTCCTGTTCCAAGCGCTGCTGCTCTGCAAGACGAGCTGCTTCCTCTTCAGCGGCTTTCTGTTCAGCTTCCAGCCTTGCCTGTTCTGCCGCTTCTGCTTCGGCTGCCAAGCGGGCTTGTTCTGCCTCAAACTCAGCCTGTTGGGCAAGAAGCGCATCTTCCTGCTGTTTTTGTGAATCCAGAAGGCTCTGCTGCTCCCCCATCACATACGCCTGATAGGCTTCCTGCACAGTGCTGCCTTCTCCGATTTTCATGGAGACGTAGCGATTTTGAGTATACGTCTCCAGTTGGAAGCACCATGCAGAACTACTGCTGTTTTCAGAAGCACCTGCTGAAACGCTGATCCTCACACCGTCATCAATTGTAGGCATGGCTTGCATCGCACTCGTTGCGCCAAGGGCTTCCACTCTCAATCCAGTACCACGTAGGATGATGGTTTGTTCCGATAGAATGCCGAAACCATAACCGTTATAATCCGAATCGGTGTTCGTCAGGAAGGCTACGGAACCATCGCCTGTGATCACGGCAATATTGTTGTTGAGATTCAGGCCGATGCTGAATTTCTGCATTCCATCCGGTGAGATATATCCTTTGTTGGTAATCACGTTACTGCCGGATACTTCGATGAAAACCGGCACCGGAACATAAAGGCCTGCGTAAGTCGTATCCTGCGTGCCGTTATTCTCCAGCTCAATGGAGAAATTTTTCATCTCCAGATGGACACCATCACTTTCAATCCGGTAAGTGATATACCCATCCAACGGGTCTGAAACCGGCTGAAGCGTTCTTCCGTCAGACGAACTGTAATAGACACCGCTTTCCAGAGCAGTGTCGCCTATTTTAATGCCAAGATTCATATTGGCTTCCGCTCCTGCCGCAACAGCGCCTAGACAAAAGAGCTGTACGAAAGCGAGAAGAATCGCCAGTTTTCTGGTTACATTTTTCATCTTATCCTCCTATTGGTTGTGACAAGAGTTTTCTCTTTATGCTGGAAAACGACCCTACACAAATAAGACAACCTTATAATAACTGTTTTGTTTTTGAAAATCAACAATTATTCATTTCGTTCACTATTAATTAACATTTCCATGAGATTTTTCATTAATTTTCTTCTATTTCGTAACTTATTTGTAATTTTTAGGACTTATAGTAAAAAATGCCGGATGATTTGATCCGGCATAAAGTTCTTATCAAGTTGTTCTTAAGCGTCGCTCTCGTTGCGGCTTTCATCGGCTTCGAGCTGTTCGGCAAGCCAGGCTTTGTACTCATCCGTCATACGGCTCGGAACTGCTTCTTCTCCACCGGAACGGTCCGGCACAGAAGGCGAAAGATTTTCGGCATCAACTTCCTCCTGAGGCTCAACGATCTGCTCAGAAAAAACATCCGAATTATCTTCCGTTATTTCTTCTATGTCAACTTCAATCTCCGGTTTTTTCGGTTTGAAAAGATCAACAATCCTGCCCCAGGCATATTTGGCCCGTTCTTTGACATTCATAATCGTCCCTCCGCTGTCATTCATCTGCTGGCATTATATCGAATTACTCTCTATTTTTCAACCTAAAAGTTCCGCTTTTCAAAAGCTTTTGCAATTTGGTTTTCCTCTCATTGATTTTTCAGGTCGGATCGGGTAAAATGCTGAAAGAAATGCTGGAAGGAGGCCCTGCTATGGCAAGCACCGAACGCATCCGAGAAGCACTCCCCCTCATCATTACCTGGTATCAGGCAAACCGTCGGTCTCTTCCCTGGCGGGAGGATCCGACCCCTTATCAGGTCTGGGTCTCTGAGATTATGCTGCAGCAAACACGGATAGAAGCAGTAATCCCCTATTACAGGCGTTTTCTTCAGGAATTGCCGGATCTCCCTGCACTTGCATCTGTGACGGAAGACAGATTGCTGAAACTATGGGAAGGGCTTGGTTATTACAGCCGTGCGAGAAACCTGAAAAAGGCTGCAATGCTTGCCATGGAGAACTATCAGGGATCTCTGCCGGCACAAGCCGCTGAATTGAAAAAACTGCCCGGGATCGGAGACTATACGGCTGCTGCCATTGCCTCGATCGCCTTTGGTGAACCGGAACCCGCAGTTGACGGGAATGTCTTGCGCGTTATAACGAGGCTTCTTGCCGACTCTGACGATATTGCCAATTCGAAAACCAGAACACGCTTTTCCTCTCTTCTGAAAGAGCATTATCCACGGGGAGAAAACGCTTCTCTTCTTACAGAAGGGTTAATGGAACTCGGAGAAGTCATCTGCCTTCCCAACGGAATGCCTCTCTGTGCACAATGCCCGCTCCGGCACCTGTGCGTGGCTCATGAGAATGGGAAAGAGTTGGATTATCCCGTCAAGTCCGGCCTGAAGGAGCGGAGAATGGAAGAGAAAACCGTGCTACTTCTCCAATGCGGAAACCGCTTTGCGATACGCAAGCGCCCCGGGAAAGGGCTTCTTGCCGGATTATGGGAATTCCCCAACATAGAGGGGAAACTTGATCCTTCTGCTGTTTTACCGAAAGCCGCAGAAATGGGCATTTCAGTTCTTGCCGCCGAACCCTGCGGAAATGCAAAACATGTTTTTACCCATGTCGAGTGGCGAATGACCGGTTATCGTCTGCTGTGCCCATCAGAAAGTGAAGGCTTTCTCTGGCTTACTCGAGAAGAGATCGCCGAGGGATATTCCATTCCAACAGCTTTTCGAGCCTGGCAAAAACTTCTGGAATCTTTTACAGCAGATCAAGCTCTACCGGGCAGTGATCCGAACCGGTAATTTCCGTGTGAATCTTTGCGTCTTTCAGGCGATTTTGCAACCTGTCACTGACGATGAAATAGTCAATACGCCATCCGGCGTTTCTCGCTCTGGCCTGGAACCGGTAACTCCACCAGGAATAGATGTTCTCCTGATCCGGATAAAAATACCGGAAGGTATCTGTCAGCCCGCTCTGCAGTGCCCGGTCCATCTTTGCTCTCTCTTCGTTGGTAAAACCGGCATTATGTCTGTTGGTAGAAGGATTTTTCAAATCAATTTCACGGTGAGCGACATTCATGTCACCGCAATAGATCACGGGTTTATCCTCTTCCAGCTTTTTCACATAGGAGAGGAAATCATCTTCCCAGGTCATGCGATAATCCAACCGTTTCAGTTCATCCTGGGAATTCGGCACATAAACCGTGATGAAATAGTATTCAGGGAATTCCAGCGTGATAACTCTGCCTTCGTGGTCGTGTTGTTCAATGCCCAATCCATATCGAACGCTCATCGGCTCTTCCTTTGTAAAAATCGCCGTTCCGGAGTACCCTTTTTTCTCCGCATAATTCCAATACTGCTGATATCCGGGGAGTTCCAGAGTTATCTGGCCTTGCTGAAGCTTCGTTTCCTGCAGGCAAAATATGTCCGCATCAAGCTGCCGGAACGACTCCATGAATCCTTTTTCTATGCATGCTCTGAGCCCGTTTACATTCCATGAAATAAATTTCTTCATTGTTGTATCCTTTCTTTTATCCGTCTCGGAAAATCAGCTAATTTTCCGGGCAGAAATAATAAAAAATATTTTTCCTTGACAATGCATTACAGTTGTGTTATTTTATTCAAGCGGTCTGCAGTAGTACCCAAGAGGCCGAAGGGGCTCCCCTGCTAAGGGAGTAGGTGTGTAAAAAGCACGCGAGAGTTCAAATCTCTCCTACTGCGCCAAAAGTTCTCGAAATTGTTTGAAAAGAACGATTTCGGGGACTTTTTTATTGTCAATGGTTTTAAAAATCAAAGTTGATCTAAGGAGAAAAAGTGTAGAAAAAATTGCCTAAATTTGAGAAGAATTGTGCTATTGTTGACACGGTTGTTGACAAGAACCACCTTAAAAACGAGGGGGCTCCCCAAGGAACCCCTTCATTTTATCATCTATTCATCTGATTTGCAACATTGTGAACTTCGACGCTTCCAAGGTGCGTGTACTTCTCCTGCATCTTCGTATTGGAGTGCCTCAACATCTTCTGGATCACTGCGGGATGTGCTCCCATCTTGACCGTTCTGTGCCGTAAGTGTGGCGGCAGGAGTATGGAGTGATGCGGTGCTCTCCCCTTTTATCCTTTGGATTATCAATACCGGCTTTCTCTACAGCCTCATAGAATTTTTCATAGAAATTATCCTTATTCATAGTAAGCAGCTTGTCATTTTTCGTATTGGAATTCTCTACCTGAATAGAAAGCAGCTTCTCAACTACAGGTTTCATGAATTCAGGGAAAACAATGGCTGTTTTCTTCCTGACCTTTGTCTTGGCACCAGCCCCATGGATTTCACAATGCTCTAGTATAATATCTTTTAAATAACTGGACTAATTTACAACTCTGTAGTATACTATCTCCAGTAACAAACTGGAGGTCAACATCATGGGAAGAAAAGCAGCTGCTCTTGTTTTGTCTGCAGAGGACAGAGCTTATCTTGAGA